>NZ_JAKFIA010000001.1:2375312-2712500 GCF_022569295.1 Pedomonas mirosovicensis
CCCCAGGCGCGGCATTTATGAAATGCGGCAACGCTATAGCATTAATTTATTTCATGATTTTTTGAAAAAGGAGAGACAATCAGGGCCGGCCGCTCCCCGGAACATTCCAAAATATGGATCGTTGAAACCCACGCACTGACCGCTTTTGTTGCACAGGCGTGTCTTCCCCATTCCACATGTCTTGAGGAAACCAAGATGCGGAAATTTGTTCTCGCGACGACCAGTATCGTGGCCCTAAGCGGCTTCTCCATACCTGCGCTCGCGCAGGAAGGAGATCAAAGTCCCACATGGTACTATGGCATCAAAGGTGGCCTGACCCGCCCGCTCGATACCGATTTCGACCGGAATGATAATGGCGATTTCGCCTTCCGGGTCGACCCGAAGCTGGGCTGGGCCGTGTTGGGCAACGTTGGCTATGACATGGGGCGGATCCGCCTGGAAGCGGAGCTTGGCTACCAGCAATCCAAGGTGGATTCAGTCTGGATCGCCGAGCCGGGCCGCGCCTCCCCGCCGGGCGTCTACGATGATCCGGATGGCAAGACCAAGCTCTACACGGCCATGTTCAACGTGCTGTTCGACATCGTCGAATGGAAGGGCTTCGCCTTCTCGGCCGGCGGCGGCGCAGGCTATGGCATGGTGTCGATGAAGAACATCGCCGCCACCGACGGCGCTCCCGCCCTTCTGGACAAGGCCGACAAGGAATTCATGTGGCAGGCCATCGGCTCCGTCAGCATGCCGCTGAACGAGCGGATCGACCTGACCGCCGACTACCATTATCTCCAGACGACCAAGCTCGATTTCATCCCCGAAAATGGGGACGTGAAGGGCAAGTACAAGACCCACATGTTCCTGGTCGGCGCCCGCTTCAAGCTGGGCGGCGCTCAGGAGCCCGCGCCCGAGCCGGCTCCGCCGCCACCGCCGCCGCCCGCTCCGGAACCGGCTCCGCCGCCGCCTCCGCCGCCCCCGCCGCCTCCGCCGCCCGCTCCGGTCTCCGAAGCGCCGCTGATGGTATTCTTCGAGTTTGACTCGGCGCGCCTGACGCCTGAGGCCACGAGCGTGCTCCAGCAGGCCGTGGAGAAGTTCCGCCAGGGCGGCAACCCCTCCATCCAGGTGGAAGGCCACGCAGACCGCTCGGGTACTGACCAGTACAATGAAGGTCTGTCACGCCGTCGCGCCGATGCCGTCCGCTCTTACCTGCAGCGTCAGGGCATCCCTGCGGGCAGCATCACCGTTCAAGCGTTTGGCGAATCCCGGCCGCTCGTTGAAACGGCGGATGGTGTTCGCGAACCGCAGAACCGGCGCGTCGAAATCCGTACGCGTTAACAGCTGAGAACCTGAAATCGGCAGCCGGCTGCGGCCCATTCGATTTCAACAGAACACAGGGCCAACATGATGAAACGGATCACGAGCATTGCAATTGTTGCCGCTTGTTTCTTGCCGTCATGGCAGGCGGCTGCCGAGCAGGACAACCAGCAGATCGCGCTGGCGCAGTCAGGAGGGCAGGCGCCCGGCACGATAGCCACCCCGACCACTCCCCAGCCGCCGGCATCCGGGGCCACTCCGGCCCCACTGGAGGACAACCAGGCGCCGATGTCGGCCGCGACCTTCATCGAGAGGGCGCGCGCCGGCAACGCCTTCGAGATCGAGAGCAGCCGCCTGGCCGCGGACAAGGCGACCCAGCCGGCGCTCAAGACCTTCGCGCGCCTGATGATTGACGATCACAGCCGCGCCGACAAGCGGCTGGCAGGCTTGGCCGCCGACCGTGGGCAAGCTGAAGCTCCGGTGACCATGGAGCCGCGCCAGCAGCGCAGCATGGAATCCCTGCAAAATGCCACCGGCGCGGAGTTCGACCGGCTTTATGCCAGCGCACAGCTGGAGGCCCACCAAATGGCCGTCCAGCTCTACCAGAGCTACGCCGAGACGGGCACCGACGAGAAGTTGCGCGCCTTTGCCCGGGAAACCTTGCCGGTTCTCCAGGGCCACCTGAAGCAGATCCAAAATCTAAATCAGTGATATGATTTTTTGCTAGTCACGAAGCCGCTGCCTTCATCTGCCGGACCCAGAAGGCAGCGGCTTTCATTTTTGATGAACATTCAGCGGCTCCCCATCGTTATCCCTTGAGCTGGATCTGGACAGCGGCAGACTGATTGCATGAGCGCAGGCGGTCTGCGGTGTTTTTTGGTAGTTACGACCCAACCATTGACTGCGAGGAGGCCGGCCATGCCCCGCGGGGACAAGTCGGATTACACCGACAAGCAGAAACGCAAGGCTGAACACATCGAGGAAAGCTACGAGAAGCGTGGCGTATCAGAGGAGGAGGCGGAAAGGAGAGCCTGGGCAACCGTCAACAAACAGGATGGCGGCGGAAAACGCAGTTCTTCCTGAGATTTTTTGAGGAAAAACTTTGAGCGGGCGCGGCCCATGGCCGTAACCAACGCCTTTCCCCTAAGGCGAGGCGATTGTTGGATTATTTGTGCTTTGCCCCGCAAAACCGCCCCCAGGGCCAGCATGAACGCCAACTGAACAACATAAATATCTGATATAATTATATTTTTTATCAAGACATTAACGTGCCAAACTCCCATTTCGGGGGAACTTTTTCTCCCAGAGAATGTTTTAGCTGCGGTTAACCTTCTGGAGGCTGTTATGGGAAAGACTCTTCTCCCTCTGGGTTCGATTGTTGCGCTGATGCTTGTTGCCGCTTGCGACCAAGGTGCAAACCAGCAGGCTGGTACTGACACCGGAACGACAACGGACCAGACCACGACCACGGATCAGTCGGAAACGCAGGCTGAGACGTTGGAGAACCAAGCCGATCAGGTTCGCCAGCAGGCGGAGCAGCAGGCCGATACCCTGGAGGAGCAGGCCGACGTCGAGCGGGCTCAGCCCGATACTGGTACAACGACCACGCCGCCGTCCGACACCACCACGCAGCCGACCGGTCCGCAATAAGCGGCCCTGCGTTCCCGACCTTTCAAAGTGCTCCGGCTCTCATGAGGCGGGGCACTTTCATTTTCGGGCAGGGCATCGCCCTTCCCCTTCAAAGCCAAAGGCGGAACAGCCACGTTTCCGCGGCGTTTCGCTCTAGTGATGACAACCGATCCCATCCTTGACGCTCCTCGCGACATCCAAGAGCTGCATCGCTACAAACATATTCAGCAGGCGACGTGGCGGGCGCAGCGGGTTGGCTGGTGGGTTCTGGTGCTGATTACCTTGGCTGGCCTTGCGGGCCTGTTCGGAAACGGCCCCCTGGCCAAGACAAGCACCCGCCTGGGCCCCATCGAAGCGCAGTATGAGTTCATTCTCCGCCGCGAGGCCGATACGGTCATCACCTTCGACACGCCGGCGCCCGCCAGCGGCAGGGCCAGCCTGACCCTGCCCGCCAGCTATCTTGATGCCGTCAAGATTGCCAGCATCCAGCCGGAACCCCTGGCCGCCTATGCCAGCAAGGATGGACAGACCTTCATATTCGCAGCCCCCGAGGCGCGGACACGGATCAGACTGACCATTCGTCCGCGCCACATCGGATGGCTTGACTTCGCTCCCCAGATCAACGGGCACCCCCTGCCTCCCCGCTCTCCCCTGGTCCTGCCATGAGGTATCGGCCATGACCGCGGTGCTCAACACCATTGGCGTCTACATCGCCTTACTGATCGTGTTTCGTATCGCCGGCCGGCGCAGCCTCGGCAATATCACCAACTTCGACGTAGTCGTGCTGCTCATCATCAGCGAGTCCGTCCAGCAGGCGCTGATCCGGGACGACTACTCCTTCACCAATGCGCTGATTGTCTTCGTGACGCTGGTCACGCTCGATGTCGGCCTGTCGCTCCTGCGTCTCCAGTTCCGGCAGATCGATGCCTACATTCAGGGCGTGCCCACCATTTTGATCGAGGAAGGCCAGTGCCGCACGGAGGCGATGCGACGGGCGCGGGTGGATCTGGCAGACATCATGGAATCGGCCCGCCTAAAACATGGCCTGGAACGGCTGGATCAGATCCGCTTCGCCATTCTGGAAACCAACGGCGAAATCTCCATCATTCCCTCGAAATAATGGCAGGGTTCACGGCAGCTTGGGCAAGGGGCGGCGCGCGGCATCAAAGCCGTCCCACGGATCGCGCGCGAGCGATGCGAGCCGTTCGGGCATGTTTTCCACGGTAAAGGCATCCGCCCGCACGCCCGCCTCCACCTCGGCCCATGTAACCGGTGCCGCCACGGCCGCGCCCGGCCGCGCGCGCGGGCAATAGGCCGCAACGGATGTGGTGCCCCGGCCATTTCGCAGATAATCAATAAAAATCCGACCCTGACGGCGGTCCTTGGCCGACTGGGCGGTCAGCCGCTCCGGCTCGTCCTCGGCCAGGCGCTTGGAGAAATCCCGCGCGAAGTCCCGCACCTGTTCCCACTCCGCCGTGGCATCGAGCGGCGCAATGACATGCAACCCCTTGCCGCCTGATGTCTTGGCAAAGGCGGCCAGTCCCAGATCCTCCAATTTCTTGCGAAGCAGCAGCGCCGCTGCGGTCACTTCATCCCAGTCAATAGATGGGTCGGGATCGAGATCAAAAATCAGATGATCCGCATGCTCGATGTCATCGGCCTTTGCCGACCAGGGGTGGATTTCAAGAACGCTCAATTGCACAAGCCCGGCCAAGCCAGTGAAATCGTCAATCACAGGTGCCAGGTCATTGGCCTCGTCAAGCGTGACAGTGCGAATTCCCTCCGGCAGACTTTGCGCCGCATGTTTCTGGAAAAAGCAGCTTTCGCCGACGCCATCCGGGCAGCGCAACAGCGCCAGCGGGCGCCCGACGACATGGGGCTCCATCCAGCGCCACACGGCGACATAGTATTCGAGCAAGCCCTGTTTGGTCAGCCCCGTGTCCGGCCACAGCACACGCTCCGGACTGGTGAGGGAATGGCGGGAGGCATCGGGCATGAAAATCTCACAGCAAGAGCAGGGCAGATGAAAAAACAGAGCCGGACACGGCTACTTGCGGCCGGAGGCACGCTGCCGGGGAGGACTTTGTGCGACGCTGGCCCTTCGGCCCGCACCGCTGGAGACGCCGCGAGCGCCGGGAACGCCCGAGCCACGCGGGGAGCCACCCCCGCGGGGTGATCCGCCCCCGCCCATCGTCGCAAGGCTCTGGCGCAGGGCCTCGTAGAGATCGACCACATTGGCGGGCAAGCTGACCGGCGGCTGGGGCAACTGGCGCCCCGCCTCCTTGGCCTTGATGAGGTTAATCAGCGCCTCTTCATAACGATCAGCGAAGGTTTCAGGCGCGAACGGCGCAGCGCGGGTTTGAATGATATGGCTTGCCAATGCCACCATCTCGGGTTCGGCCGAAACCTGCTCGACCGTGCTGGCGATCTCATTCAGGTCCCGCACCTCATAATTAAAGCGCAGCGCGGTCATCACCAGAATGCCGGCGCGCGGTTGCAGCAGCACGGGACGCTCGCGCCGCTGCAAGACAATGCTGCCGAGCCCGGCCATGCCGCTCACATCCATGGCATCGCGGATCAGCGCGAAGGCCTCCTCCCCCGCGCCGGGCTCGGGCACCAGGGCATAGGCCATGTCGAAATAAAGCGGATCTACTTCCTCCGGGCGGCAGAAGCTGTGGATATCGATCACGCGCGTCGCCTCAAGCGCGATGGAGTCCAGCTCCTCGTCCTCGATCACCACGTAATCGCCCTCGGCAACCTCGTAGCCCTTTACCTGATCCTCAGGCTCGACGGGCTCGCGCGTCTCAGCGTCGATATACAAGCGGCGCACCCGGTTGCCGGTCTTGCGGTTCAACGTGTTGAAGGAAATGCGTTCTGATTGCCTGACCAGGCTGTGCAATGCCACAGCGCAGGACACCAGGGAGAGCTTCAAATATCCCTGCCAGAGTGCGCGCATCTGTGCTCCCTCCCGGCGTGTTGCAACGCGGCCCGACCACGGGCGCGGCTTGAAGCGGAACAGCACTTTTCCCGAAAAATTCCGCACGAAAAAACTGTCGTTCCGCCTTTGTCGCGCGGTGATTTTCCTCAACCTTGAAAAGCGCGGCAGCAGGACTCTTGGTTCCGTGAATAATATAGTCAGCTTAGGTTCGTGACGTACCGTTATGGCAACGGAACCTTGGATAAAATCTCGCGTTTGGATCACGAAGGATCGGCAGTTTTCTCTGCCTCCGCCGTTGTAAAAGGATGAGTCGTCAATGCCCCTCCTTGAACTGACGCAAACACCGGAATGGGCGGGTTATCCCAAATATTCCGCGGTCATTGGCGTTCCTGTTCATAACGAAGAACATTACATCGCCCGCAGCTTGAGACTGCTCGATCATCAGATCGATCCGATGGATGATTTTGCGATTGTCTTGCTGCTCAACAACTGCACCGACAGCACGCTGACGGTCGTGCGCTCGCTGGCGCAGGACCTCAAGCATGACGTTTATGTGTGCGACATTCCCCTGCCCAAAAATCTTGCCCACGCCGGCATGGCCCGCAAGCTGGCCATGGATGCGGCCGCGCGGCTGACCGAGCCCCATGGCATCGTGCTTACGACCGACGCCGACGCGGTGGTGGCGGATGACTGGCTGGCGATGACCCGCAAGCATGTGGCCAACGGCGCAGAAGGCGTCAGCGGCTTCGTGCAGCACAACCCGGCCGAAAAGAACGAATGGCCGCAGGAGTTGAAGGAGCGGACCGACCTGGAGTGCACTTACGAGAACCTGCTCGCCGAGCTGTATTCGCTGCTCGACCCCCGGCCGCATAACCCATGGCCGAACCACATGATTACGCTCGGCGCGAGCCTGGCGGCAACGCGCGAGGCCTACCAGAAGTGCGGCGGCGTTCCGCCCATTCCCTGCGGGGAGGACCGCGCGTTCATTGCCGCGCTGGAGCGCATCGACGCTAGGGTGCAGTTCCCGCGCGATGTGGTGGCCTACACCTCCAGCCGTCTTGCCGGACGCGCCGACGGCGGCATGGCCGCCACCCTCAAGGCGCGGGCGAATGACCCCAGCCTGCCCTGCGACCCGCTTCTCGAGCCGGTGGCCCTTGCCTGCAAGCGCGCTGAATGGCGGCGCACCCTGCGGGACATCTGGCCGGCGGCGCTACCGGCAGCCTGGGCCCAGACACTGAAAATCGCTCCGGCCCGATTGCGGGCGGCATGGGCCGCGCCCAGCTTCGGGCAGGCGTGGCAGTGCATTGAAGCCGCCAGCCCGGAACTGGCGCGCCAATGCCTCACCATGGACACGCTGCGTGAGGAACTTCAGAAGCTGGAAGCCCTGGTGGCACGGCTGCGGTTGCAGCAGATCGCCCAGCAGAACGAGGTCCGACCCGTTGCCAATGGCCAGCGCGTCTCACCCGGATACATGGACCGGGCCGCCAGCGTCGCCGCCAAGGCCGTCGCGGCCACAGCAATTGCCAAGCCTCTTGCCGAACCGCCCGCAGCAACCGCGGCCGGCACAACATCCTGAGGCCTTGCCGTCACAAGCGGCGCAGCACTCAGGATCGGCATTTCGACCGGCCAGTCGGCAACTCTCCGGCTGGCCGGTTTGTTTGGTCTCCAGCGCGCGTCCGCCTTGCCGGACGGGACGCAATTTGCCGCCTCGCGCTCAATGAGTGGAGCGACGGCGAGACTCCGTTCGTTTTCTTCAAAGGCGGGCAGCAAGCGCTGAAACGCGGCTTTTGGCCCGCCGCGTGAGTTTGGCGCTTCCCCCTTTCCCAAAGTCATCAGGAGATGATCATGAGCCAGCGAGACCAATTCGGCGGACAAAAATCAGAAGAACAACGCACCCCTGGATCCACCTCAACCAATCAGACGCACGGCCACCAGGGCACCTACGGACAGGGCGAGGTCGGCTCCAGCCAGGAAACCCAGAGCCCATCAGGCCTGGGACACAGCTCCGGTTCGCAGGGCGGATACAGCCACCGTGAGCGCCAGGATCTTGGCTCTCAAAGCGGATCCGAACAATACCGTCAGAGCGGCCATGACGAAGGCTATTCTTCCGGCCGCAGCATGGGCGGCGGCGGCACCTTGGGTGGCGGCATGGGCGGCTATGGCCAGGCTGCCGGCAGCTACGGCCAGACTGGCATGAGCGGCTATGGCCAGTCCACGGGCGGCATCTATGGCGGCGGCACCTCGGGCGAGCGCAGCTCCAGCCAGTTTGGCCAGGGACAGTCGCCGGGCAGCTCGAGCCAGAGCTACGGCCAGGGATCGCAGTCGGGCTATGGCGGCCATGGCCAGTCTTACGGCAGCCAAGGCTATGGCGGCTATGGCAGCCAGAGCTATGGCGGCATGGGCCAGGGCAGCCAGAACACCGGCAGCGCAGGCTACGGCGGCATTGGCGGAACTGGCGGCTATGGTAGCCAGAGCGGCTACGGCGGCCAGAGCCAGGGCTACGGCGCGCTGGGCCAGAGCCAGGGTCATGGGGCGATCGGCCAGAGCTATGCCACCCAGGGCATTGATGACGGCAGCCGCGGCTACCAGAGCGGCTACGGCAGCTTCAGCCAGGGTGGCCAGTTTGGTCAGGGCAGCCAGTTCGGCCAGGGCGGCCAGTTCGGAGGGTACGGGAGCCAGGGCTATGGTGGCCAAGGCTACGGCGGCCAGAGCGGCTACGGCGGAACGCAAGGGAGCCAGAGCAGCCAGAGCAGCTATGGCAACCAAAGCCATCAGGGCGGAAGCCTGAGCCAGAGCACCTACGGTGGCTCGGGCTATGCCAGCGGCTATGGCGCAGGTTATGGCAGTCAACAGGGCCAGCAGGGCTACGGCGGCCAGGGCGGCTATGGTGGACAAAGCGGCCAGGGCAGCCACGGCGGCACCGGCTACGGCAGCCAGCAGGGTTATGGCGGCCTGAGCCAGGCCAGCGGCATCGGTGGCAGCAGCTATGGCGGCCAGAGCTACGGTGGTCAGGGTTACAGCGGCCAAGGCTACGGTGGTGGCGGCATGGGTTATAGCGGCACCGGCGGCGGCTACAGCGCCGCGAGCGGCTATGGCGGTTCGGGCAGCCCCGGCTACGGCGGAGGCATGGGCGGTGGCGGCGGCGCCAGCATGGGCGGCTATGGCCAGGGCAGCTACGGCCAGGGCGGCTATAGCGGCAGCCAGGCCGGCCAGGGTGGCTATGGCTACGGCGGGCTCGGCACCGGCCAAAATTGGCAGAGCCAGAACTATGGCGGCTACAGCCCAGGCTATATGAGCAGCCATGGTATGGGCGGCCAGGCCCACGGTTATGGCGGTCAGGGCTACGGCGGCCAGCAAGGCTACGGTGGCCAGGGCAGTGATTACGGCACCCAAAGCTACGGCGGCCATGGCGGCCAGAGCAGCGCTTATGGCAGCCAGGACTACGGCCAAGGCTACGGCGGACAAGGCTATGGTGGCGGTTACGGAGCCCAGAGCTACGGCCAAGGCTACGGCGGCCACAGCGGCTACAGCAGCTCCAGCATGGGCGGCGGCACATCGCAGGGCGCCTATGGTGGCCAGCAGACGCCGCGCGGTCATGTCGATGAAGACTACTACCACTGGCGCGAGAGCCAGCTGAAGGCCTTCGACCAGGACTATGACGAATGGCGCCGGGAGCGCCAGAAGCGCTTCAGCTCCGAATTCGACGAGTGGCGCCGCAGCCGCTCGCCGTCCTCCACCTCCCTGGGCGCTACCGGCAGCGGGAGCGACCAAGGCACGCTGGGCAGCTCGTCCGGCATGGGTAGCGCCACCGGCAGCAGCACGGCGGGCCTGTCGTCGGGCAGCTCCGCAACGGGCAGCCAGTCCTCCGGCGCTTCTGCGAGCGGCATGTCCTCCGACCCGACCGGCTCGCGCGGCCTGGGCGACGACACCGACACGGGCACCGAGCACAGCGCCGCATCCGGCACCAGCCGGAGCGCCAGCGGCTCACGCAGCGGGTCGGCCTCCGACAAGTCGACATCCTCGACCAGCCGGGGATCGAGCGAGCGCAAGTAACGGCAGCCAGGGCGCGTCGGGGCAGGGCCGCCCCGCCCCGACGCCCGCCCAAGGATGAACCCTCATGGATGATAACACCCTACTGGATGTCTACCTCGACGAACTGAAGGACATGTGGAACGCCAACGAGCAGATGCGCGACTTCGTGATCGAGATGGCCGATGCCGCGGGCAACCGCCGCCTGTCCGAACTGCTGAAGGGCGTTATCACCCGTCTGGAGGCCCGCAGCCGCAGCATCCGCGAGCTTCTTGCCAAGCATGGCGAGCAGGACGAACCAACCCTTAGCATGGCCATGCAGGGGTTGGTGCGCCAGGCGCGCGACGAAGCTCTGGAAAAACCGCTCACCGAGGCCTCGCGCGATGTAGTGATTATCGCCCGGATCCAACGCATGTCCCATTACTGCATCGCCGCCTACGGCACGGCGCGCGCCCTTGCCGAAGCGCTCGGCCTGAGCGCCGATGCCGAAACTCTGTCCACCGACCTCGACAAGGTTTATGCCAGCGACGAATTGCTCACCCACCTTGCCGAAACTGCCATCAACCCCGCCTCCGCCAAGGAGAAAGACAAGGATGAGGAGGAAGACGACGAGGACGACGAGGCAGATGATTTCAGCCTCGTCGAGGAGAAGGATGGCTTCGACGAGGAAGACATAAACGGCGAAGATGAGGATGATGAAGACGAGGGGCGCCTGAAGTAACGCTCCCGCCACGAGGCAATGCCACTGCCTCCGGCCCTCCTGCCCTGGCCTTCAGACCCGGGGCCCGCGACGGATACCCCAGGTCTGGGCCCATGCCCGCAATGTCTCAGGACAGAAGGGATTTGAGCATCCAAGCATTCTTCTCGTGCGCGCCGATGCGGCCGATGAGCATGTCCTCGGTGAACTTGTCCTGCGCGTCCTGCGCGGCATTCGAGAATTCGCGGAACCGCTTCGCCAGCGCCTCATTGTCCGCAATGAGGGCCCGCAGCATCTCCTCGGAGGACTTGATGGTGCTTTCCACTTCGATGATGCTGAATTGGCGGAACTCGGCAAACCCGGCCGGAACCGGATAGCCCAGCCCGCGGATGCGCTCCGCCAGAGCATCAATGGCCTCGTCCAAATCCTCGTACTGTTGCTCGGTCAGCTTGTGGATGCCGTAGAAGTTCGGGCCGACAATGTTCCAGTGCGTTCCCAAGGTCTTCAGGTACAGGCTGAAGGTATCGGCCACGGCGCGGCAAAGGGCATCCGCCAGTCGGCCGATCATGGCCTGATCGATGCCAGTATCAAGGGTTTGCACGGTGGCAGTGTGGGTCGGTTCATTGCTGATCACAGGGCGACTCCTTTTCAGCTTTTTTGTCTTGGGCAAAAGCGCCGTCTCTTGACCGGCTAACGCGACACATCCGCCCCCGTTCCCGCCCTACCCCCCCATCGGCATGGCTGCGGTCAGGCGTCGCACATCGAAACTTGGGGGAACAAACCGCGGCGCGGGGAATTTTGCGAAAATGCGGTCGGTGGGGGTGCCAGCGGCCAACAACAAACCATTTTTATAAACAACGTAATCATGCAGGCAGTCCTTGCCAGCTGGGCAATCCGCTTGCGGAGCCGCCCGCGGCCGGGAAGGGGGCAATATGCCAAAGACGAGATGCCGGTGGTCAGCCACGCCAATCCGGCGCGACCACCTTGCCGTGCGCGTGACGCACGCAGCGATGCCGCCACGCGCGCGCGGGCGGCGGCTCGCCCGGCAAATCGGCCGTAATTCTGATTTTCTTAAGGCTTCCTGTGCCATAAAATGGGTGGACCAAGTCATAGGAGCGGCAAGCTGTTGACAACCGCCCTTCACCTCGCGCGCAAGAAGCAGGCTCGCCAGGTCCGCCGCGGACCGGGGCTTGGGCGCTTGCGCCTGCGGACGCCCCTGCGATCGATCGGCTTTCGCGAGCAACTCACCTTCCTCCTGGCCCTGTCGCTGGCACCGTTCTTCCTCCTTGCGCTGCTCAATGCCAATCGCGCTTACGATACCTACCGCGACCAGCTTGAGCACACGGTCTTTCTCGCCGCCGAAGTCATCTCGGCCCGCGAGAAATTGTTGCTGGAAGAAACCCGCCACATGCTGCAGGGCATCGGCGGCGATGCCAAGCTGAACATCGACACGACCGCCTCGACCGCCACGTGCCAGCCCGACATCAGCGCCAGCCCCTCCATGGCGCCCTACCTGATCGGCTTCCAGGCGATCGATCCGCTGGGACAGACGGTGTGCCGTTATGGCAACGACCTCTCGGTGGAGATCTCGTCCGAGCGCTTCGCCTTTCGCCAGTCCTCCAGCCTCGTCAGCCTGATGCCGGCCCTGCCGAACCAGCACAGGCCGATCGGCCTTGTGGCCGTGCCCTGGATGACCGGCGCAAACGGCGAGACCAGCGGGCAGCTCATCGCGGCCATCGACGCCCGCGCCTTCACAGATGCGGCGGATGATCTGTCCCTGCCCAGCCAGACGTCCCTCGCGGTCATCGACCGCGAAGGCCATCATCTGACCTTGGCGGGCGACGACCCGGACAGCGTGCAGTGGCTGCCCTCGCAAGCCCTGCTGCCTCTGGCCGGCAACGCCGTTGCCTCGACGCTGGTGGCGCGAGACGGCAAGGAGCGGCTCTACATCGTGCGGAAATTGGGCGACTCCCAGATGCTGCTGGTGGCCGCCGCCCCCATTGCCTCGGTGCGGGACATGGCCCTGTTCGTGCTGCTGAGCGGCATCGCCGGGTCGCTTCTCATGCTGGTGCTGATGCTGGGCGCGGTCTGGTGGCTGTTCCACCACTTCGTGACGCGGCCGGTCGCCAGCCTGGAGAAGACCTTCCTTGCCTACGCCAACGGCAACCTGTCCGTGCGCGCCCGGCCCCAGGCCCATGCGGCGCGGGAGATCCGCTCCCTCGCCGTCTCCTTCAACCGCATGGCCGGCTCATTCGCCGAGATCAACCAGAACCTGGTGCATGCGGCGGTGCGGGAACGGGCGCTGCGGCGCGAGCTGCATCACCGCGTCAACAACAACATGCAGATCATCCTCGGGCTGCTGAACCTGGAGGCCCGCGCCGCCAACCGCGAGGAAGACGTCTCCCAGCTCAACAATCTGATCCAGAGGGTGCTGGCCATCGCCATCGTCCACCGCCGCTTCTACGAGGGGCTGCGAACGGACATGATCGACTTTACCAGCAGCCTCTCGGACCTGCTGGACCGGCTGCGCGGGCAGGATAACGCCTCGCCGCTGGTGAAGCGCCTGCAAATGAAAGCGGCCTCATGCGAGCTGCCCATCGACCAGGCGGTACCGCTGGCGCTGCTGGTGTGCGAATGGGTGCGCGCCCTCAATCACATCCACACGGATGAGGCGGTAACCCCCGTGCTCAGCCTGACGATGGACCGGATCTCCGGCCTCGTCACCATGAAGCTGATCGGAATTGAGGGAATATCCCCGCATGACTATGACGATGTGGAAGACGTAAGCCAGAAGCTGGTCAATGTGCTGCGAAAGCAGCTCGATCACCAGAGCAAGGGCAGGACGGATTCGCTCTGGGAAATCAACTTCCAGGCGCGCGGGTCCTCCGGGGTCTGACCCTGACCCGCGTCGCGCAGAATATACTGGTAAACAGGTAGGCAACCATGGAACCAAAGGCCAAGAAGCACGTTAAACCAGTGATTGGATCACGGCGGGTTGGACGGCAAGTGCTCAGTATGGAAGGGCGGGGTCAAAAACTGAAAAAGCTGGAAGGAACGGGCGCTTATTGGGCGTCACGGTCCTCGAAGTATACTTCCACTTCAGGGCTGGTGAATCGCGTCACGCAGAGCCTCCGGGCTGTCTATGACGATGTCCTCAACGAGCCCATTCCGGAAGAATTTACTGCTTTGCTCGGCCGCCTCGAGGAGGCCGAGAAGAGTGGTTCGGGCCAATAGTAGCAGGTGATGAAATGGCATCCAGCTCCGAGCCGGCGCCTAAATTTGATTTTAAATCGGAGCTTATTTCGGTCCTGCCCCACCTCCGCGCCTTCGCGCGAAGCCTGACAGGCCAGCGAGACGCGGCGGATGACCTGGTGCAGGACGCCCTGACCAAAGCGTGGGCGTCGCGGGATCGTTTTGAGCCGGGGACCTCCATGAAGGCCTGGACCTTCATGATCCTTCGCAACAGCTACATTTCCCAGATGCGCCGCAGGCGCTTCACCAGCGATTGGGACGAGGAGCGGGCCGCACGCGTGCTGGTCATTTCCGCCAGCCAGGACGGCAACCTTGAACTCGGCGACCTCCACCGGGCGCTGCAGATCCTCCCCGAGCAGCAACGCGAGGCCCTCATTCTCGTGGGCGCGGGCGGCCTGTCCTACGAGGAAGTCGCCCAGATCTGCGGCGTGGCCATCGGCACCGTGAAGAGCCGCGTGGCGCGCGCTCGCGCAGCGCTCGCCGCCCTTATCGAAAGCGGTAACATCTGCAGCCGCATGGGACAGGACGAAAGCGGTAAGGCCGAAACGGCGGACGTAATCCTCAACGAGGTAGAGGTGATCGAGAACCGCTACACCGGTACCCGCGCCTCTTCCCGTTAAAGGTTCGGCAGGCCTGACCGCCCTTGGGCCCCAGGCCAGGGCTTCTTGGCCGAAACGCAGACGACAGGTCCCGCAAGGCACCCGACATCTCCCTGGCAGAGTGTTTCACGCCGAGCGGGCCTGTTGTCTCGCGGCCCGCATAATCCAGCCTGGCCTGCCGCACTCCAGCCTTTCACTCGGCCGTCTCACGCAGAGCAGCAATGGCAAACACGACCGACTTTCCCGCCAACGCAGGATGCTTCCGGCCTCACAGACAAAGGCGCTGCC
Organism: Pedomonas mirosovicensis; assembly: GCF_022569295.1. Classification (NCBI taxonomy): domain Bacteria; kingdom Pseudomonadati; phylum Pseudomonadota; class Alphaproteobacteria; order Sphingomonadales; family Pedomonadaceae; genus Pedomonas; species Pedomonas mirosovicensis. The sequence continues at coordinate 2,390,047 of NZ_JAKFIA010000001.1, forward strand.
TGCCGCGGCGCGCCTTCAGACCGCCGGTGGCTTGCGGTTGAACAGGGCCAGCACCAGACTGATGAGGAACAGGATCAGGAAGACGAAGAAGATGATCTTCGCGATCCCGACAGATGCGACTGCGATACCTGAGAATCCGAACAATGCCGCGATCAGCGCAATGATGAAAAAAGCGGCTGCCCAATATAGCATGTCCGGTCTCCTGGCCTAATGCATATAGCACAACATTTCAGCGGCACGTTGGTTCCGCCGCCGACATTTGTTTCCAACGAAAATCATTAGGTTTTTTCAATCGGGTTCGGCTTGTCGAGGGCATCGAAGAAGGTGCTCATGATCGCCGCGAACGGCAGGGCGCACACGGCCCCCACCAGCCCGAAAATAGCATGGCCACAGATCAGCACCGCAATGATGAACAAGGGGTGGACATTGATGCGGGTGCCGACCAGCTTGGGCGCAAGGACAACCGTTTCCAGCATCTCGCTGAAACCATAGATGGCCACAACGCCCAAGGGTAGCAGCACCCCCTCGCCCTGGAAGAACGCGACGCTCAGCGATGTGATGAACAGAGTGAAATTCCCCAGCACCGGAATGATGGACGCAATGCCTGTCGCAATGCCGAGGATAAAGCCGAACTCTAGGCCGATGGCGGACAGGAGCACGGCATGCAGCAGGGATTGAACCAGGCACAGCAGAATTTGGCCCTTCAGGAAATCCACTAGCCGGCGCTTTGCCCGCATCCAGAACAGTTTCAGCTCCAGCGCGTGATGGCTGCTGATCCATGATCCGGCCCGCTGCAGCAGGAATTCCCCGTCCTTGAGCAGATAGAAGGCGACAAACGGCGTGAGCAGGCAGACGAAGATGAAATTCCATACCGAGCCCGTCAGCCCGAAAACATAAGGGGCAATGCGGGTCACGTCCTCTCCGATCAGCGACCCGGCCTCGACCCTTCCTTCAGCGGCAGAGGCTACGGAAGGCACCCACGCGCGCAGCGCTCCCCGGCCAACAACATCCTGAAGGGCAGAAGCGATGCGACTAATCAGCTCCGGCAGGTAGACGATGAAATCCCGCAGCTGCTCCGCGCCGGCCAGAATCAGGATCAAGAGAATAGCCGCAACCGTGATGCTTCCAACGGCCGTGGCCAGCGCCGCCGCCCAGACATTGGACAGCCCAGCCTGCCGCAGCGCATCCCGGGCAGGCTGCAGCACGAGGCAAAGAACCCAACCAAGAATGAAAGGAACGGCACTGCCGCCAAGGAGCACCAGGACAGCAATGATACCCGCGATCATCAGGCCCGGCGCCAGGCCGGGGGTTGACCGCACAGGAGGCGTTGTCACGAACCGCTAACGTCCTTTGTACCAGGCCGACCCGAACCATTTCAGGCCGGGCCATGAAAAAGGATACGCACCGTAGCCGTTCACGTTCCGCGCCGAACCGCAGGGGAAAGCTGCAACCGCCGAATATCGCGTCAGGGTGCCGCCAGCCGGCGCTTGCGATGGGCGGACGCAGGGGCCGCCCCTCCCGCGAGGAACTCCCCTTCCGACCCTTCGTTTCCGCCGCAGGATCGTAGCCCGGCCGGTCCCAGCGGTTGGGCGCCCTCCTGCCCTGGCCAGAAAGGAGATCGCTGCATGAGTGATAAGCATAGGATGCAGGTACAGCGCGCGGCTGCCCACCTTGGCGTTCTTGGCGCCCTGCTGACCCTGGGCCTGCTGGCCGCCTGCAACACGACCGAGGGACTGGGGCAGGACATGCAATCGGCGGGCGAGGCCGTCAGCGATACCGCCCGCGACGCAAAGGACTGATCGGAAAGATTGACTGGAGCCCTTTCCTCCCCGCCGTTTACGCCGCACTTATACCGAGGGAGCCTTTCTCATGCGCCGTTAGGTGTTGTCCGTGCGCTCTTCTCCCTCAAGGGCACGGTCCGCAAGCACCGTGGGCGCACTGCCTTGATATATGATTTGAATTTTCATTGTGCGATAAACGGGGAAAGGGAGGCCGGACCAATTCCAGCCTCCCTTTTTTTGCCCCCGTTGCCGCGTCTTGCTTCCCTGCCCGGCCAGTCCGTAGCCCCCCTGGCCGCCGGCGGGTAAGGCTTAGGACACGTCGATAGCCTGACCGATGGTCGCCTTGACGACGCGCCGATCGAACGGCTTGGTGATGAGGAACGCCGGCTCCGGCCGGTCGCCCGTCAGCAGCCGTTCGGGAAAGGCGGTCAGGAAGATCACCGGAACGTTGAATTGCTTCAGAATATCCGTGGCCGCTTCCAGGCCGGAGCTGCCGTCCGCCAGCTGGATGTCGGCCAGGATCAGCTCCGGATAACCGGTTTGCGCCAGTTCAATCGCCTCTGTGTGGGTAGAGGCAACGCCGACCACGCTGTGCCCCAGCTCCTCGATGAGATTCTCAAGGTCCATCGAAATGATCGGCTCATCCTCGATAATGAGGACGCGAAGGGCCGAACGCTGATCGATTTCAGCTAACGCAGCGTTGACCAGTTCCTCGATCTCGCTCTCGTCGCGGTCCATGATCTGAGCCGCTTCCTCATAGGTGAAACCCTCGAGCGTCGTCAGCAGCAGAGCCTGACGGGAATCGAGCGACATTTCCGTCGACCGATAAAGCTGGGGCAAGGAATCGCTGCCATTGACGACCGACCTGTCGCCAATCTGCATGAAGGTTGACGACAGGATGGTCTGGAACAGACGATAAAGGGTAATCCGCATCTCGTTAGGGCGGCGGAACATGCTGGAGTCCTCGAGTATGACTTCCAAGCAGGCCCGCACGAAAGCGTCACCAGCCGCCTGAGTGCCAAGCAGGGCGCGCGCATAGCGCCGCAGATGTGGCAGATGTACTTGAATTTCCCTGGCTATTGACATGTCCCTCTTCGCTTCTTTTTGGCCTGGTTGCTCTCGGCCTTGTCCTGGAAGGACGAAAAGACCCCGCTCGCGTGTAACGCTCATCATGCCCAAAGGTTGCAAAAAATCGAGATAAGACCTTACGCGCAAAGCAGTTTCGGATACGTAGCTATAAGACTTCTGGAACAACCGAAACTCGGGGCTGCGGCTTTGTTGCGAAATTCAAACAGGCAAGCCGACACCGCTCAGAATTATACCTTCGAAGCCGGAAAGGCCAGAAGGTAATATGACCTGACTCGCCAGCCCGAGAACAAAAAACCACGAAATCGCTCGCAGGGATTTTTACGTAGCTTTGCGGTTGCATTAGGGTCGGCTCGACAGCACTATCCCGAAACCTTACGCGAAGGCGCGCATGATCGCCTTCCTGTGATGTCTTGAAAGAAGGCGAGGGGGAGGAACGATCATGGGCGAAGCGGGCAGCGTTCTGATGGCTGCAGTGGGCGACCTCAGCATGCACAGCCTGCCCGCGGCGGCGTTGCCCGCGCCCGACGCATGGAGCCTTGCCTCCGATGTCTGGGTCGTTGCCGATCTGCTCATCCTGATCGGTTTTCTGCTGGCCCTGTTGGCAACGTTCGCGCTCGCGGTCGTGCACGGCCGGGACCATTGGAAATACGTCAGCATCTTTTTTGCAGGCGCCGCACTGTCCTGCGGATGCGGCCTCATCATCGTTCAGCTTGGCCTTATTCGCGCCAGTGGCCTGCCCCTGTTTCTGCTGCAATGCGCGGCGGGCCTCTTCGCCATGATTTCCGTGCTGACGCTGTGGCCGGCCCTGGCAGGAGCTGCCGCCACGCCCAACCGGTCATCGGCCCGCCACAATGCCCCCCTCGAACCCGGCCTTCCGTTGCGGACAGGCCCGGGCGGGCCACTCAGCCTCGAGGATGCGCTGAGCGGCATCGGCGCCACCATGTTCGCGCGGGGCGAGGATCTCTCGGAGCGCTGGTCCACCGCCCTGCCCGGGGAGATGGTTGGAGATGCCGCCCTGCCCTCGACCTCCTTCGCCGCGACGCTGAAGGAGAGGATTTCCGCTTCCTTCAGCTCCGCCTTCTCGAGGAAGGAAGCCGTCGCCACCAATTTCCAGATAGAGGACGCTCGCGGCAACCCGCGCTGGTATGAACTGACCGTTCAGCCCGGCGTCTTTACCGACGGGCAGCGCGGCGCTGTCGGCTGCCTGTTCGATGTAACCCGCTTCCGCCAGCCGGAGGCCGAATGCCGTTCGCTGCTGCAGGAGGCCACCCACCGGGCCAAGAACCTGCTGACCGTCATTCAGAGCGTCGTTCGCATGAGCGCCAAAACGCTCAATCTGCCGCCGGCCACCATCGAGCCCTTCAATGCGCGGCTGCAATCGGTGGCGCTGGCCTATGATCTTCTGGTGCGGGAGGAATGGGAAGGCGTCGCCCTGCCTGATCTGCTCAGGTCGCAGCTCGGGCACGCCCTGGGCGGCGCGGTTTCGCGCGCGTCCTGGTCGGGCCCGCCGTTACGGCTGCGCCCCAGCGCGGTTCAAACCCTGGCGCTGGCCTTCCACGAACTAGCTGTCAAGGCCGAGGCCCAGGGCGCCCTATCCCTTCCCGAGGGAAGCCTGCGGGTCTGGTGGGAAACCGTGTCGCTAAAGGACGGAAGCGAGGGCTACCGCCTCGTCTGGCAGGAAACCGGCGGCCCGGCACCCGACCAGACCGCCGAGCGCAAGACCTTTTCGCGTGATATTCTGGAGCGGCTGACCCCACGCGGCCTGCGCGGCGAAGTTTCGTCCGCCTACACGGAAGAGGGCTTCCGCTGGGAAGTCCGGTTTCCCGCCACCAATATCCTGCCCACAAATTGAGCAACCTAGGTTTGCCTGCAAACAGCAAAAGGGGCGCTTTCCAGCGCCCCTTTGTTTTGCCCATATCGGGCAGCGGCCTAGAGCGAGCGCAACGCCTCGACAAACGCATCGATGTCGCCAAGCCGCAGCCCCGCCACATTGATGCGGCCCGAATCCGCCATGTAAACCGCCCGCTCGGCCCGCAGCGTTTGCACCTGCTCCCGGCTCAGCGGCAGGGTGGAAAACATGCCCTTCTGCTGCCCGACTGCCGTCAGGTCGACCGGCCCTGCCTGCCCATGCGCCGCGAGTCCGGCCCGAATAGCGCCGATGCGCGCCTGCACCTCATCCAGCTCCGTGCGCCACTGGCGCGCCAGTTTCGCATCGCTGAGGATAAGGCGCACCACCGCCGCGCCGTGATCGGGCGGCATGGAATAGGCGGTGCGGGCATGGCAGGCCAGGTGCGAGGCGGTAATGGCCGCCGTATCGCTGTTCCCGGTCATGACATAGAGCGCGCCGATCCGGTCGCGGTACAGGCCGAAGTTCTTGGAGCAGGACACCGCCGTCAGCAGCCCGCCGAGACGCCCGGCCAGCAGGCGCACGCCATGCAAGTCCGCCTCAAGGCCATCGCCAAGCCCGTGATAGGCCAGATCGACAAACGGCAGCAGGCCGCGCGCTTCCAGCACGTCCGCAACCGCCTGCCATTGCTCGGGTGAAAGGTCGGCTCCGGTCGGATTGTGGCAACAGCCGTGCAGCAGCACCGCATCGCCCTTCTCCGCCGTTTGAAGCGCTGCCATCATGGCATCGAACTGCACCGCCTGGCTGGCCACATCGAAGAAGGGGTGGGTTCTAACCTCCAGCCCCGCCGCGCTGAAGATGGGGACATGGTTCGGCCAGGTGGGCAGGCCAACCCAGATGCGCCGGTTCGGCACCACTTCACGCAGCAGCTCCGCCCCGATGCGAAGCGCGCCCGAGCCGCCCGGCGTCTGGATGGAGGCGAACCGGCCGGCCTGCGCCTTCCAGACATCGCCGAAGACCATGTCGCCCAGCAGCTCCAGAAAGCGTACATCGCCCGAAGGCCCCAGGTAGGACTTGGACTCCTGCTCCTCCAAGAGACGGCGCTCGGCTTCCTTGACGGCAGCAAAGATCGGCGTGCGGCCTGCCTCGTCCTTGTAAACCCCGACGCCCAGGTCGAGCTTTGAAGGGCGCGGATCTTCGGCAAAGAGCTTAATCAGACCCAGCAACGCATCGGCTGGTTGGGCCTCTAACGTCTCGAACATGTCTGGCCTCCCACGGTGGCGGTTCGTTTTACGTCGTGCCTTCGTCTGCTACACCCAGGCCGCCAAATCAATGCCAACCGGCACAGACTCGGCATGGGCCAGAAATCCGCGCCCCCTGCATTCCAGGCTAATCTTTTTTCGCGCCTTACGCCACCAAGAGCCGGCCTATTCGTTCCGAGCCTGAGACTGTCCGGACCGGCCCCCACCATGGCGGGCTGCAAAGCTATGGGTTGATTAATATCATGCTAAGCGCAATTGCCGCTGCCATATCGCTCTGTCTTGTCAGCCTGACGGCCCTGCCCCTGATCAAAAGCGGGCGCTGGTGGATCCGGGTTTGGGACTTTCCCCGCCAGCAACTGGGCGTGTTGCTTGCGGGTGCTCTCGTGGTCCAGCTGGCGCTGTGGCCGGATAACGCGATCGAGCAGATCATCTGCGTGGCCACCATGTTCGCCCTGGCGTGGCATCTCTGGTGGATTTTCCCCTATACGCGGCTTCGCAAAACCCAGGTCAAACCGGCCAGCCGGGGCGCAGACCCCAACCAGCGCATCCGCCTGCTCGTCGCCAACGTCTACCAATTCAATCGCAACATCCATGGCCTGTTTCGCAACATCAGCATCTTCAGCCCGGACCTGGTGCTGGTGCTCGAAGCGGACGACTGGTGGGACCGCCATCTGGCGGCTCTCAGGCACCGTTATCCGCAGGTGGTGGCCCGACCCCAGCAGAACACCTATGGCATGCTGCTGTTCTCGCGACTGGAACTGATGAGCGTCGAGGTGCGGGAACTGGTGACAAAGGGCGTGCCTTCCATCAAGGCGTTGGTCAAGCTGCGCTCCGGCAAGATCGTCGAGCTGCACTGCCTGCACCCCGAGCCGCCCTTCATCGGCTCTGACGCCTACGAACGAGATGCCGAGCTGCTGCTCGTCGCCAAGGAGACGACACGCAGCCCGCATCCGGCGATCGTCTGCGGCGATATGAATGATGTTGCCTGGTCGCGCACGTCCCGGCTGTTCCAGCGGATGAGCGGCCTGCTCGACCCCCGGATCGGGCGCGGTCTCTATTCCACCTTCGATGCCAAGCGCTGGTACGCGCGCTGGCCGCTCGACCACATATTCCACGACCGGCGCTTCCTGTTGAACCAGATCCAGGTGGGCGGAAGGATCGGGTCGGACCATTTCCCCATCTTCGTAGAGCTCATATACCAGCCGGACGCGACCGAGGCCGAGGAAACGCCCGAGACTGCAGACTCCGAGGATTACCGCGAAGCCGCCCAGAAAATCCAATCCGGCAAGGAAGCAGCGCGGGAAGCCGAGCAGGAACCGGCAACGGCAAACGTCGCCCGCCTCGGTTGATTATCCACGCCCGTGCAGCATCACACCTGCAGCGCCCTGACGAAGGGGGGGCGCAGCATTCGCTGTTGCGCTTCCTCGCCGCGCTGCAATACTCCGCCCGCAGTTGACGGGTTGCTTTGCGCGTTGTGATGCAGGCCAGTGGGGCCAGAGCGAGCTGGGAGCAAGCAGCCATGAATCTCTTCGACCTGACGGGCAAAACCGCCATTGTCACCGGCTCCTCGCGGGGAATCGGACGGGCGATTGCCGAGCAGCTGGCCGAGCATGGTGCTCAGGTGGTGATCTCATCCCGCAAGGCAGAGGCCTGCGAGAAGGTGGTAACGCACATCAACCAGACCTATGGCGAAGGCCGCGCCATCGCCGTACCGGCCAACATTTCCTCCAAGGCCGACCTGCAAAATCTCGCCGACACGGCGAGCCGAGCTTTCGGCAAGGTTGATATTCTGGTCTGCAACGCCGCCTCCAACCCCTATTACGGCCCGATGTCCGGTATTTCGGACGACCAATTCCGTAAAATTCTGGAAAATAACGTCATCGCCAACCACTGGATGATTTCCATGGTGGCCCCGCAGATGATGGAACGGCGGGATGGCTCGGTCATCCTCATTTCCTCCATCGGCGGTCTCAAGGGCTCGCCCATTATCGGAGCCTACAACATTTCCAAGGCTGCGGACTTCCAGCTGGCCCGCAACCTGGCGGTCGAGTTCGGCCCTTACAATGTGCGGGTCAATTGCATCGCCCCAGGCCTCGTGCAGACCGACTTCGCCCGCGCCCTCTGGGAAAATCCGGATACGCTGCGCGCCGCTACCGCCGACAAGCCGCTGCGGCGGATCGGCCAGCCGGACGAGATCGCGGGCGCGGCCGTATTCCTGGCCGCGCAGGCCTCCTCCTTCATGACCGGACAGACCATCGTGGTGGACGGCGGCGCCACCATCATCTGATCGTCTCGGCCCATCCTGCGCTGGCGGTCCGCCCGGAACCGCGGCTGCGCCCCATCGTTGCTCTTCTGTCCGATTTTTTTGCCCACGCCGTTGGACTATCAACGAGACATGGAGGCGGTTTATGGCTGGCGGCCCGCAGGAGTCCGGCACAAGCGATAGCACCTATGACCTCGTCAGCGTCCTCTACCACGCTCTTCAGGGGGCGGAGATGTACGAGGTGTACGCTGCCGACGCAGACGAATCCGGCGATGAAGAACTCGCCCGTTTCTTCGATCAGATCACGCAGGAAGAACGCCAGCGGGCCGAGCGGGCCAAAAAGCTGCTGGCCGGCCGGTTGAACCGCAGTTAGACGCTCACTCAAGCGCATTGGCGGACCACCCTTTTGGGTAGCTCGCAAGCGTAACGGACTACATCAATCGCGAGTCGAAATCCTATGTCGGGCGATTGTCCGCACAAATACACCACTTAAACGATTGACGCTTTAATCATTCTGATTGAAATTAACCTGTCCGTGCGTTGGCTGGGAACGGTTTGGCGCGCGAACATCTCAATACGTGAGATGGGATGAGGCATGGACAGATTGCAGGGAAAGACCGTTCTCCTGGTTGAGGATGAACCGATCGTCGCCATGCTGGTCGAGGATATGCTGGCTGGATTGGGGGTCGGCATCATTGGCCCAGCTGCCCGGCTGGAAGAAGCTATCTCCATGGCTCAAAACGAGAATTTTGATGCAGCCGTTCTGGACGTCAAGCTGGGCGGTCAGAACAGCGTTGCCGTTGCGACCGTTCTGCAGCAGCGCGCCATTCCGTACATTCTTGCGACCGGTTTTGATTCTCCCACCTCCCCGGACTATGGCCGCGACGTGCCGGTGTTGAACAAGCCCTACCTGCAGGACGATCTCGAGCGGGCGCTGGAACAGGCGCTGAGCGGTATCAACCAGCTCACCAAATAGGCGAATAAACTAGAGGGTCATGCCTTCCTGCTCTCGCAGGCTGTTGTGAATGGCGGTGGCCGCAACGGCCGCCTGTCCCATGGCAACGCTGATCTGCGCCAGGCCCTCCACCACATCCCCAGCCGCATAGACACCAGGAACATTCGTCTGCTGGCGGGAATCCACCGGCAGGCAGTTTCCCTCTCCCACCGCTGCCCCCACCATGACGGCCAGGTCGATGCGCGGCGTGCTGCCCAGCGCGGAATAGACCGTATCGAACGCCCGGGCCGCGCCGCCAGCCACAATGGCCTTGATGCGCCCCTCATCCAGCTGGATCTCATCGATGGGCGTATCGATGCATTGGATGCCGGCTTCCGCAAGCCGGGCGCGCAGACCTGAATCGGTCAAAGGCTCGCCCATCGTGACCAGGGTTATATCAGGCGTGTAGGTTCGCACGAACAGGGCCTCGGACACGCCCTTCTCGCCCCGGCCGAGAATGGCGACCTTCTGGCCGATGACCTCATAACCGTCGCAAATGGGACAATGCCGCACCAGCCCCCGGCGCACCGCCTGCTTGATATTGGGCAGGTCCGGCTCCTTGTCGATGACCCCGGTTGCCAGAAGCACGGTACGGGCGCGTAAAACTCGCCGCTCCGCCGCGCCCTCACTCGCTCCAAAGGTAATCTCCGCGCGGAAGCCCTGCCCTTCCTGCTCAAGGCGGGTCACCACACCGCGTTCCACCTGCGCGCCGTAGCGCTCCGCCTGGTTACGCATCCGCCCAAGCAGGGCTGGACCGGCGATGCCATCCGGAAAACCTGAGTGGTTGTGCGAAAGCGGAATGACCACGGCCCGGCCCTCGCATGCATCAACGACGAGGCAGCGACGGCGGAACCGGGCAAGATAGATGGCGGCAGTCAGCCCCGCCGGGCCGCCGCCCACAATCAGGCAATCAAGGGTATCAGGAGGCGAGCCTTCGCCCCCTCCATTTTGCGCCGCGCCTGCCATGGAAGCCTTGCTCCTGAACTCCAGACCTTGGCTGGAACCATTGCGAAGCCGGGCGGTTCCCCCTCCCCAGAGGGTTTGCAGGAAGGCAAAACCAATGAACACCCGCAGCTTCGCCCTGATTTTTGGCATCCTGTTCCTGGCGGCCGGCATCGCCGGTTTCATACCCGCCCTGATGGGTGATCCTGACCCGGATCACCCCGCCATGATCGTGGACCAGAATTACGGCCGGCTGTTCAACATCCTGCCCGTCAACATCCTCCACAACCTGGTGCATATCGTCTTCGGCCTGTGGGGGCTGCTCGCCTATCGCACCTTTTCGGCAGCGCGGCTTTATGCGCGGGTCGTGGCCGTGTCCTACGCAATACTCGCGCTCTTCGGCCTGATCCCAGGCCTGAACACCCTGTTCGGGCTGGTGCCGTTGTTCAGCAACGATGTCTGGTTCCACGCGCTGCTGGCGGTCATCGCGGCTTACTTCGGCTTCATTCACAACCCGCGGGAAGACCGCCAGACCGCCTACCCAGACGCGCGCTGAGGAGAAATGCCCTTAGGGCTGCTCGATCTTCTCGTATGCCTGGGCATCAACAATGAGGGGGTGGCCATCCTCTACCAGCGGCAGGGATGTCCGGCTCACGCCCCCGTGCAGGCGACGCGGCTTGGCTTCCTCGAGATACCCCTCGGCCACCAGCTCATCCATGGCCAGGCGATCGTCGTCGCCCGCCAGCTCGGCATGGGAGAAGGCCGTGGCGGCATCCCGAGCGCGCGGCTCCGCCAGGCGCACCGGGAACCAGCTGCCGTCTCCGCTCACCAGGATGGGGCCGCCCACCCGGTCTTGAAGCTGATCGCCTGGCTGGGCCTCAATACGCACATAAACCGGCTCGGCCAGCCGGTGAGCGGCCCTGTCCGGCGCGGCAGGCTGAAGGGCTGCATCCACATAGACGCTGCTCCAGCGGCGTCCAACGGCGCGGTAAAGCGGCATCGGCTTCGTGATGACAAAAGCTTTTCGGGCTGGGGGCAGGGATCGCACGCGGCCGTTCTCCGTTAATTGGGGCACCGATCAGAAAAAACCAAGCGATGCGCTGATTTAAAAAGCATCTTCCAGGCACGAGCCGCTGCCGGCTCGCGGGAGATGACTGGCAAAAAATGCACTGGCTGCTTGTCCGCCACTGAAGAGAACGCTTGGGCAAAGGGTCAGGGGGCGGAAAAAATTCGACAAAAGAGCGGGAACCCCGCCGCGGCAGGGCCCCGATCTTCCTCAAAACAGGTAGGCGCCAAGCCTGATGGCGGATTATTCGCCGCCGGCCGCAGGAGCTTCGTTGCTGCGCGAGGCCACGGCCGAGCGGGAGGGAGACTTCTCGGGGAAGCCGTTCAGCACGAGGCCGCGCGTCTTGATGCCGTCGATGAAGGTCTCGAGATAGGCAGGGAGCAAGGTGGAGAAGGCCTGCGAATAACCGTTGGCCAAAAACACCACGCCCGACTTCTGCCCCGGCACAAGGGCGATTTGCGTGATATAGCCCTGCACGCTGCCGGCGTGCCACACCACCTCAACATCGTTGATGTCATAGATGCGCCAGCCGTAGCCATAGCGTGCCGATTTCAGCCGCTCATAACGAGGCCGTCCCCGGTAAAGCTCCTTGGGCGTGTTGACGCGGGGCTTGTGCACGGTCTCCAGCACATCCTTGGGCAGAACGTTTGGCGCCATCCCCAGCTGGGCCATCAGCCACTTGGCCATGTCGCGGACCGACGCATTGACGCCCGCCGCCGCCGGCACGCCGTAATAGGGCTCCTTCACCGTGACTTCACGCCAGCGCCCCGGACCGATCCGCACATGGGGGTGCGCCCAGTTGTCGTCCCGCTTGAGACCGCTCATGCCGATCGAGGCGCGATTCATGTGCAGCGGCGTGAAGATCCGGCGCTGGACCAGTTCGGGATAGGGCACGCCGGTGCGCGCCTCCAGAATGGGCGCGACCAGGCTGAAGGCAACGTTCTGATAGCCATAGCAGCTGCCCGGCGGGCAGGAGAGCGGAAGCTTGGACAGGCGCGACACGATCTCGGCCGGGGGCACCCCCGCCTCCAGCAAGTCATCATAGGCATTGGGCGGCAAGCCCACCCGGTGACTGAGCAGGTCGCCAACCGTCACGTTGTTCCGCGCCGGGCCCAGGGACACCTTGGGCAGCACCTGCCGAACGGGCGTGGACCAGTCGACATACTGCTCCTTGACCATCAGGCCAGTCAGACTGGAGGCAAAGGCCTTGGACAGAGATGCAAGGCGAAAGATGGTCTGGTCGTCAACCTTGCCGCCGTTCAGGCTGCGCCGGCCATAGCCCTTCACCAGCGAGAGGCGGCCATTGTCCACAATCGCCACGGCAATGCCTGGAAAATCCCCTTCGGCCACCTTCTCGCGCAGGAAACGATCGAATGCGGCAACGCGGGCATCCGTTGCAGGATCGGGCTGGCCGGAATCAAGCGCGACCAGACGCGGGGGCTGCTCGGCGGGGCCCGCGTGTGCCGGCGCGCCCGCAGCCACGCCAATGGCCAGCAAGGACGCGCACGCCAGCGACCGGGCGATCATCCGGCCCATTCCCCCTCGTATATCCCCACTGTTGTGGCCCGCCGACAGCCGCAGCCTGCTGCGTCGCATCACATCCCTGCCCTTGCCTTGGAACTGCAACAGGGTACAGGAACTTTTCGGCAAATGCCAAGTCCCGTTCAACGCTTTAAAGCACAGCTGAACGCAAACCACGCAGCAGAACAACCCGGCTCTGCAACAAAATCCAGAATAAAAGGACTAGTAACCGAAACGATCAAAGCTCCGGGGGAACAGTCTTGATTGTTACGGCTTCTGGAGAACGTGAGCGGAGAAGCGCAACAGTGGGCCGCATCGGCCTTTGAAGAACTTGCCGCTGCCACGCGGGCACGCCGGGTCATCCTGTTCGCAGGAGCCGGCGTCTCGATGAGCGTCGGCCTGCCCTCATGGGCAGAGCTGATAACCTACATGCGTGAGGAACTAGACCTGCCGGAGGATGACGGCAAGAGCGAAGTGACCTACCAGACCCTTGCTGAGTTCTACCGGCTGCGCCAGGGCAGCATCGGCCCCCTGCGAAGCTGGATGGACCGCACCTGGAGCGTCTCGGAAGCGAAGGTGCGGAAGTCCAGAATCCATGACCTCATCGTCGCGCTGGACTTTCCCATCGTCTACACCACCAACTACGACAACAATCTGGAAGTGGCCTACAAGCTGCACAGGCGGGAGTTCATCAAGATCACCAACGTGCGCGACGTGGCCCGCGCCGCCGATGGCGTGCCGCAGATCGTCAAGTTTCACGGGGACTTCTCGGACGACCAGTCCCTGGTGCTGGCGGAGACCGACTACTTCGACCGGCTGGAGTTCAACTCGCCGCTCGATATCAAATTCCGCTCCGATACGCTGGGCCGCACGCTGCTGTTCATCGGCTACAGCATGTCCGATCTCAACATCCGCCTGCTGCTGCACCGGCTATGGAAGACCTGGCAGGCCTCTGGCCGGGAGAAGGACCGCCCCCGCTCGTTCCTCTTTGTCCACAGGCCGCACCCGGTGCAGACCGCCGTGCTGGGGCAATGGGGCATCACGGTGCTAACCGAAGAGGCGGACAACCCTGAAGATGCCCTCCATTCCTTCCTTACCAGGCTGAAGAAGGCAACGGAGGAGGCATCCTGAACCTGGGGCTGCGCCTCAGGCCTTGGCGAGCCCCAGCCGTTTCGCAGCATGGCCCAGCAGGACGCGCTCGATGCCATCCGGCCGGCCAGAGAGCCACCAGAGCAGCAGCGCCGCCGCCCCGTAAATGCCCGCGCCAACCAGCACCTTGAGAATTAGGAGGAGAATGGGCGCAAGCGTCGCCGTCGCCTCGGCAACGCCGGTAACGGCCAGGATCATCATCCCGCAGGCCGCCAGCGGCCGCCAGATCGCCCCCAGGAGCGGCAGGACGCGCACCGCGCTCAGCCGCACCAGCCAGAACATGGTGGAAAGCGCAGCCAGAATGCCCACGCCCGCCTGCACCCAGGCAACGCCGACCACGCCTGCCTTCTGCACCGCCAGGACCGCGCCGACGACGAACAGCACCGCCTGACACCATGCGGTGATCGACACGAAGCGATAGAAACCGAGCACGGTCAGCATGCTGCCCGAGATGGAAGTGATGGACCGGCTGGTGGCGAAGATGGCCAGGATCTGCATGAGCGGAACCACCCCAATCCATTGGGTTCCAAGCCACAGCTGCACCACCTCCGGCGCGACGAGCGCCAGCCCGACGCTAACCGGCGCCGCCACCATCATGGTGGCGGTGAGGGCCTTGAGGAAAGCGCTGGCGGCGCGCTCCGCATCGTCGGCCAGCTGGGCGAAGCTGGGCACCAGCACGCGATTGAGCGGCATGATGAGATCGGTCGTCGCCAGATCGGCGATCTCGGTCGCCTGCACATAGAAGCCGATTTGGGCCGGCGGGGCGAAGCGGCCAAGGATGAGGGTGCCGGAGCGGGACTGCAGGAAGCCAGCAATGCCGTTGATGAGGCTCCACTGGGAGAAGCCCCAGATGCTGCGCGCCCGCGACAGCGAGAAGCGGGGCCGGTAAGCAGACATCACATAGCTCAGCCCCACGGTGAAGCCGGCGCGGAACAGCTGGGCCAGCACCAGCGAGTAGTAGTTGCGGAATGCAAAGGCGAGCCCGATGGAAACAGCCACCGTCGCCAGTTGAATGACGAGGTTGTAGCGAAAGTCCTTATCGAACTGGAGCTGCTTGCGGAAATCGATGGTGCCGATGTTCTCAAAGCCCTGCACGAAGACCGCTGCCGCCGTGAAATACACCAGCGTACCGACACGGGCATCATTGTAGTAATCCGCCGCAAGCGGCCCGGCAGCGGCAACGATGACGCCAATGGCCATGCTCTGCAAAATCCGGATGGTCCAGCAGGTGTCGTAGTCTTCCCGATCCGCATGCTTGTTTCGCAGCAGCGCCCACGCCACGCCGAAATCCAGCAGCACCGTGGTCAGCGCGACGACCGCCATCGCCATCGCAACGAGGCCGAAGTCGGCGGGCGTCAGGATGCGGGCAATGATGGCGATATTAACGAGACCGAGGAGCCGCACGCTCCAGCGCATCCCCACCGACCACAGGGTGCCGCGCAGCACCGACGACGTGAGCGGGGGCGCCTCCTTTGCCGCGTCAGGCGCGCTGGCCTCGCCGGCGCCATGCGGCCCTTGCCTGTCCGTCATGCGAAGATTCCGATCCTGCCGATTACGCCCCGCCGTTGCGGCCTAACGCAACCCGGCTTGCCGCGCAATGCGCCACGCGCCCTTTCAGGCCTCCGGACCGTGCGAGACCGGCTGGGCCGCCGCCTCGGGCAGGGGCTCGGCGCGCATGCCGCGCAGCCACGAGGCCATGGTCTCGCGCAGGAGATGGCGGGTATAGGACAGGTAGCGGTGCCCGCCCCCGCCCATCATCGAGGCGAGGTGGTCCCGCCATGCCTGCGCCAGGTTGCCCTGGGAGAACTCATACTCGGCGCAGTCGTGCAAGGCGGCGGAGCGCTTGCGCCGCAGCCCGGACCGGATATCCGCCCGGGAGACCTCGCGCATGATCTGCCGCATCACCACCGGCTCGGCCCGCAAGTAAGCCGGGCTGCGCGTCGCCTGATCGGCCGCGCCCAGATGGTAGACGAAGGTCCGGCAGTCCACCCGGCGGACCTGGCAACGGGTGGCCATCCGCATGGCGAGCTGGGTCAGCTCCATATAGTTGGGCAGGTTCTCGAACAGTGCGGAGGGAACAGCATCGGTGCGGCAGAAAATACCGCCGGAATTCAGCCAGTTCTCCTGCAGCAACGCACGGGCGTGGTCGTCACCAAAGTCCAGCAGATGCTGATGGCGCACTTCCCGCGTGCCGGCACAATCGGTCAACCCATTGGTCGCCACCACGTCGGCCCCTGCCTCGAAGGCATCCATGACCGGGACAAGACTGTCCGGCAGCAGTTCGTCGTCGTCATCCAGCAGGCAGAAGAACGGAGTCTCAACCGCCCGCACGCCCTCCAGACGGGCATTGGCCACGCCCGGCCGGGGCGTCACGAGAAGATGGACAAACGGATTGGCTTCCAGCGTCTCAACGATCGCCGGGTCATAGCGGTTGCCGTTCACCACCACCAGGGCAATGCAGGGCACGCTTGTCTGTGCCCGCACGCTCTCAACAGCGCGCAGCAATTCCGGACGCACGCCCAGGGTTGGAATAACGACCGAGATCAAAGGGCGGCTGCGGGGCGCACGACCCTGCTGGGCGCCCTCCAGACGCGTGGAATGAGGAAGCTCTACCAGTAGACCGGACATTTTCCTGCCTGCAGACCGATGCGCTGCGCGGGCAACTCTTGCGGTCGCCTCGATTCACGCATTCAGAACCCTTATGGTATCGTAACAGAACCCGCCGCTTCGCCGCAATCGGAGATTAATACTAAATTATTAACAATCTCTCGCCGGGCGCAACCAGACTTGAGGCTTGCAATCCGCGCGATATTGCCTCAAAGGCAGCAGCCTCCGTCGGACCCGGCAGTGCCGGGTGGCTTGGCCGGGCGCCTATCCCCCGGATAACCCCTCTTCGAGCCGCCCCTGACAGACCGCCGCGATGCGCGCGCCCAGGGCTGGCCCGAACTTCGGTTCCAGGTTCAAGTTAACAATATGATTTCAATGTCTTCGCTTCGCCGCGAATGGCTTTCCAATCCCCGTGCAGATATTCTTGCCGGTATCGTCGTCGCGCTGGCCCTCATTCCGGAAGCCATCGGCTTCTCGATCATCGCGGGCGTCGACCCCAAGGTGGGGCTTTACGCCTCCTTCTCCATTGCCGTCATCATCGCGCTGGTGGGCGGCCGGCCGGCCATGGTTTCCGCCGCCACCGCCGCCGTTGCCGTGGTGGTGGTGCCCTTGGTACGCGACCACGGCCTGCCGTACCTGTTCGCCGCCACCATCCTGATGGGCATTATCCAGATCATCGCGGGCTTCCTGCGGCTCGACCTGCTGATGCAGTACGTCTCCCGCTCGGTGATGACCGGCTTCGTCAACGCGCTGGCTATTCTCATCTTCATGGCCCAGCTGCCCCAGCTCATTGACGTGACCTGGATCACCTACGTCATGGTGGCGGCAGGCCTTGCCATCATCTACCTGTTTCCGCGCGTAACTCGCGCCGTGCCATCGCCGCTGGTGGCAATCATCATCCTCACCACCGTTTCCATCTACGGCGGGCTGGACGTGAACACGGTGGGCGACATGGGCCAGCTGCCCTCTGCCCTGCCCAGTTTCCTCATTCCCGACGTGCCGCTGACGCTGGAGACGCTGCGGATCATCCTGCCCTACTCGCTGACCATGGCGGCGGTGGGCTTGCTCGAATCCCTGCTCACTGCCCAGATCGTCAACGACCTCACCGACACCCCCAGCAACAAGCGCCGGGAGTGCAAGGGCCAGGGCATCGCCAACTTCGTCACCGGCTTCCTCGGCGGCATGGGCGGCTGCGCCATGATCGGCCAGTCGGTCATCAACGTGAAGTCGGGCGGGCGCACGCGCCTCTCCACCCTGACGGCCGGCGTCGTGCTGCTCATCCTTATCGTTGTGCTCGGCCCGCTCGTGAGCCAGATCCCCATGCCGGCGCTGGTGGCCGTGATGGTGATGGTCTCCATCGGCACCTTCAGCTGGCGCTCGATCCGCGACCTCAAGCGCCTGCCCTGGCAGTCTTCCGTAGTGATGCTGGTCACGGTGGTGGTCGTGGTATGGACGCATGACCTGGCGCGCGGCGTGCTGGCGGGCGTCATCCTCAGTGGCCTGTTCTTCGCCGGCAAGGTGCGCCGCCTGTTCACGGTGGAGAGCAGCCTGTCGGAAGACGGCCGCACCCGCACCTACCGCATCTCCGGCCAGGTGTTCTTCGCCTCCAGCGAGCGGTTTCTGGAAGCCTTCGATTTCCGCGAAGTGCTGGATCGCGTGGTAATCGATGTCTCCGGCGCTCACTTCTGGGACATCACCGCTGTTGGCAGCCTGGATGCGGCAATCCTAAAGTTCCGGCGTGAAGGCGCATCGGTGGAAGTGACGGGCCTCAACGAGGCCAGCGCCGCCATGGTGAGCCGGTTCGCCACCCACGACAAGTCCGGCGCGAGCGGGCAGACGGCCGCGCACTGAGTGGAAGGGAGAATGAACATGAAGCGGATTCTCGCCTGCATCGACGCCTCCGGCTATGCCGCCAGCGTCTGCGATCTCGCCGCCTGGGCAGCGGCACGCCTGCCCGCCGCTATCGATGTGCTGCATGTCGTTCAGCGCAAGGACCCGGCCGCTTCCCAGCACGATCTCTCTGGCGCGATTGGCCTTGGCGTCAAGACCGACCTCTTGGAGGAACTGACCCGCCTCGACGAGGCCCAGAGCCGCCTGGAGATCGAACGCGGCCGCCTGTTGCTGGAGATGGCAACGCAGCGCCTGAGTGCCGCCAGCGCGGCTGAGGCGCACCCGCTGCACCGGCACGGCGGCATTATTGAGGCCATCCTCGAGTTGGAGGAAGCCGCCGATCTGGTCGTCATCGGCAAGCGCGGCGCCTCCAGCGAATTCGCGCAGGATCACATCGGCTCTAAGATCGAGCGTATCGTGCGCGCCAGCGCCAAACCGGTGCTGGTGGCCTCGCGGCAGATCCCGGAGATCGGCTCGGTCGTCGTCGCCTACGACGGCAGCCCCGCCGCCCGCAAGGCGGTGCGGATCGTGGCGACATCGCCGCTGTTCGCCGGGCTGGACGTTCATGTGGTGATGGCCGGCAGCGAGGACGCCGCCAGCCGCCAGCGGCTGGAGCAGGCCACCACGGCTTTCGAGGGCAGCGACACCCAGCCTTCGCTACACCTGATCAGCGGCCGCGCCGAAGCGGTGATCGCCGAGCAGGTGGCCGCCCGCCCCAACGCCATGCTGGTGATGGGAGCCTACGGCCACTCGCCGCTCCGCACGCTCATCATCGGCAGCACGACAACCGCCATGGTTCGCACCGTCCGCGCTCCGGTTCTGCTAATTCGCTGACAACATCCAACAAGACGGCAAGCGGTCCTTGCGGGGCAGTATCATCGCCTCGCAAGGGCCGCTTTTTTTTATGCTAGAGAATTCAAGTTTCTCTGCCTGTTGAGGAGAGATGCGGCCGCCTGAACGGGCCCGTTCGCCAGGCGGGTTCCATCAGGCATAACCGGAATACTCGGGAAAAAGCAAGTTTCGTCGCAACCCGCCGGAAAAGCACTGGGCCGCCATCACCTTCCCCTTACTTATGGACACGGAAAAGCGCCAGGCACGCCTGCCAGCGCGCCACAACAGTTGCCTCTTACGCTGATACGTAGGAACGAGAAGGCAGAGTTATGTACCGTTTGTCCGGGCTCGAGGATTTCGAAGCCATCGTCGATGTCATCCCTAGCCCCATCTTCATCAAGGATGAAGAGCACCGCTTCGTCCTGGTCAACAGCGCAGCGAGCGACTTCTTCAACCTGCCTCGTGAAGCGGTGAAGGGAAAAACCGATATCGACCTGTGGCCAGAGCAAGCGCCAGTTTACCTGGAGGGCGATGCGCGGGCGCTTGCCAATGGTGAGGATGAAAGCGAGGAGCAGTTTGTCGATCGCTTCGGGACAACGCGCACCATCGTAACGCGCAAACGGATCGTACGCCTGACGGAAGGCGCCCGCCTTATCGTTTGCGTTATCTCGGACGTTACGGCCTATCGGGAAGCAGAGGCGCACAGCCGCCATCTGGCATTCCACGATCCCCTCACCGGCCTTGCCAATCGCGCCCTGCTCAACGAGCGTATCGAACAGGCCGTGATGCACCCGCAGCGCGAGTCCGACCAATATGCGCTGCTTTACATCGATCTCGACCGCTTCAAGGAAGTGAATGACACTCATGGCCATCTGGCCGGCGATGAACTGGTTCGTGATTTTGCGGGCCGGCTCACCGCGCTTGTTCGCAGCACGGATACGGTTGCCCGTCTGGGCGGAGACGAATTTGCCATTCTGCTGACCAACGTGCGTAATGCCGCTCAGGTCGACTCCGTCTGCCAACGCATTCTGGAGGCCGCAAGCGAGCCCTTTGACGTGGCTGGAGCCCAGGCCTTCGTCAGCGCCTCGATTGGCGTCGTCATGTTTCCCAGCGGTGAGCTGGGCCGCATCGAGCTGCAACGCCGGGCGGACGTGGCCCTTTACCGGGCCAAGAACGCCGGCCGGGGGCGCTTCCGCATTTTCGACGACGCCATGGACGAGACCCTGCGCGCGCGGCGAAAAATCGAGGTCGATCTGCGCCATGCCCTGGCGCAGAACCAAGGCCTCAAGGTTTACTATCAGCCAATCGTATCGCTGGATAACAAAACGGTCGTAGCGTTCGAGGCATTGGTCCGCTGGGACCATCCGGAGCTGGGATGCCTCTTGCCCGCGCGGTTTATTCCTGTAGCGGAAGATTCAAACCTGATTGGCGCACTGGGCGCGTGGGTGCTCGCCCGGGCCTGCAAAACCATGGCGCCATGGACGGGTTTGACCGTTGCCGTCAATGTCTCACCCGTTCAATTGCGAAATTCGGACTTTGCGAACCAGGTGCTCGCCATTACCGCAGAGGCTGGCCTTGATCCTCACCGGCTGCAGCTCGAAATTACGGAAAATGCCGTTCTGAGCGCGGAGGGCGAGGTTGCGGATACGCTGCATAGGCTGCGCGAACATGGCGTCCGCATTGCGCTGGATGATTTCGGCACCGGCTATTCCAGCCTGAACCACCTGCGGCAGCTTGAAGTCGACAAGGTGAAAATCGACCGCTCCTTCATTCAGCATATCGGCCAAACGACGGACTCCGAGGCTATCGTGCAGGCGGTTACCACCATCGGCAAGGCGCTGGGTGTCAGCGTGACGGCCGAAGGCGTGGAGACGGCCGAGCAGCGGGATTTTCTGCTGAACAATGGCTGCGACGAACTGCAAGGCTATCTGGTGGCGCGTCCCCTGCCCGCCGACGGCATTGCCGCCTTCATGGAAAACTTCCGGCAGCGGGCAGGCAACTAACGGGCAAAGCAGAACGGGGCCGCGCCGGGCAGCCCCCACGCGGCTCTAGCCGGCTTTGTGAAGCGGTGACACCGCGCCGCGCGCGGCGTTCTGCTCAAACTCAACCGCATCGTGCGCGCAAAAGATCCGCACGCTGTCAACCTGCTTCAGCGAGAGCTGGCGCAGCCGCGCCTGGTTGGCGAGACGCTGCTGGCGGTCCACCTCCATGATCGCCTGGTAGGCGCGCAAGGCCGGCGTGCACTCGCGCGTCTCCTGCCGCACCTCACCGCGGTAGAAATAGGCGTCGCCCGCGTGCAGCAGCCAGCCGTTGCCGGTGTCGATGGCGATGCCCGCGTGGCCCCATGTGTGCCCGGCCAAGGGCACCATCAGAATTTCAGGCGGCAATCCATCCAGCGCGCGCACCGCCCCGAAGCCGAACCACGGCTCGCCGTTCGGGCCGGCATAACGCCGCCATGCCTTCACCTCATCGAACTGGCGCGGGCGGTAGCGGTTGCGCGCTACAAATCCCCGGCGCGGGCCGGTGGCGGCAGAAAATTCCGCCTCCATCACGTGCACCGTGGCATTTGGAAAATCCTCCAGCCCGCCCGCGTGGTCGAAGTCGAGGTGGGTGAGCAGGATGTGCCGCACGTCGCTGGCCTGGAAGCCCAGAGCCTCGACCTGCCGCACCGCCGTATCCTGCGCCCGCAGCTGGATGTTGAGCAGGCCGCGCATGAAGCGGGTGATACGCGGGTTCGGCCCGTCGTGCGGGCGCAGCACATCCTTGAGGCCATAGCCGGTATCCACCAGCACAAGCCCCTCGTTGGTTTCGATCAGCAGGCAATGGCAGACGATATTGGCGTGCAACCCGTGGCTGCGGCCATCATACAACGCGCCGCCCAGGGGGCAGTCCGTCCCGCAATTGAGGTGGTGGATCCGCATGGCTCCTCCGCTCGCCTGCCCGGCGAACGGACGGCAACTGCAAGGGTTCCAGCAGCTCAGTCCATCAGGGCTGGCGGCACCTTGCCGCCATTGGCCGCCAGCTCGCGCATCACCCGCTTGTGCAGCCAGACGTTCATCTCGGCGCTGCCATCAAGCGCACCAGTGTAGCCCAACTCCTGCGCCAATTCCTTGCGGGCCGAAAGGCTGGAATCGAGGCCGAGCAGCTTCATCAGATCAACGATCGAGGTCTGCCAGTTCAGCTTCTCGCCAGACTTCGCCGCCATGCCGTTGAGAATTGCCTCCACGTCAACCTGCTGCTGCGCCGGTTGCTGGAACTGGGCCTGCTGCTGCGCCGGTTTCTGAGGCTGGCCCTGTTGCTGGGCGGGCGCGGCGGCACGGGCTGTCTGCTGCGCCGCCGGGGCCGGCTGGGCGGCACGCGCGGTCGGCCTCGTTTGGGCGGCGCTGTGCTGAACTGGCTTCGCCTGCGCGGTTGCCGCCTCCTTCCTGCCGAAGATCGCATCCCTGATCTTGCCGAAAATGCTCATCGCGCGTCTCCCGTCTTTGGGGTCTTTTAATCCCTTGAACCGACGCGCGCGTGTGGAGTTCATCCTTTCGACGCAAGCCATGAGCGAAATAATATCACACCGCCTGCCGGAGACGCCGCCCGTCGACCGCAGGCGGGCGGCAGCGAGGAGGAAGCCGTTACTCCTTCAGATCCGTTGCCTTTCCGTCATTCTGCGATAGGGTGGCCGCCGGTTGCACGGAGTGTTGTCATGAGTGGATTGCTCGCCCTGCTGGATGATGTGGCGGCCATCGCCAAGATCGCCGCCGCATCGGTGGACGATATCGCCGCGCACACAGGCAAGGCGAGCAACAAGGCGCTGGGCGTCGTTATCGATGACGCAGCGGTAACGCCGAAATATGTCTCCGGCCTGAAGGCGGCGCGCGAGCTTCCCATGATCTGGCGCATCGCCGTGGGCAGTATCAGGAACAAGGCCCTACTGCTGCCCGCTCTCATCGGGCTCAGCCTGTTTCTGCCGCAGGCGATCACCGTTCTTCTATTGCTGGGCGGCGCTTATCTCTGCTTCGAGGGAGCGGAGAAGGTGTGGCACGTGCTGTCGCCCCACGGGGACCATGCCGCCGAGGCCCATGCGCCGAAGGACCCGACCGAACTGGAGGAGGAGCGCGTTGTCGGCGCGATCAAAACCGACTTCATCCTCTCCGCGGAAATCATGACCCTCTCGCTTGCCTCTATCGAGAGCCCGTCCATCTGGATGCAGCTTGTCACCCTGGCCCTTGTCGGCATCCTGATTACTGTCGGCGTATACGGTACGGTCGCCCTGATCGTGAAGCTGGACGATATCGGCGTGCTCCTGGCTCGCAAGGGTCGGCTGCAGGCAACGCGCTGGCTCGGCAAGGCCATGGTGAAGGGCGTGCCCACGCTGTTGTGGCTGCTGTCCCTCGTCGGCACGGCGGCCATGCTGTGGGTGGGCGGCAGCATCTTCGCCCATTCGCTGCATGGCCTTGGCCTGCACGAGCCTTACGCCACCATCCACCACCTGGCGGAGCAGACCGCAGCTGCCGTTACGCCGGCCTTATCGGGCATCACCGGCTGGACGGTCGCGGCGCTGTGCGATGGCCTCTTCGGCCTTGTCCTCGGCTTCATTCTCATCCCGGTCAGCGCCAAGGTCATCACGCCGCTGTGGGAGAAGCTGCGCCCGGCGGGCTGAGGGGTTACGGACGCCCTCAGCCTCTTTCCGCCGAGCCCGTTATTCGCAGTGAATATCGCCCCGGTCGATGGCGCGGCCCGCCAGCGCGCCCGCGCCTGCGCCCAAAATGGTGCCGAGCGTCTTGGACCCTCCCGGCGCGATCAGGTTGCCGAGCACACCGCCGCCGATAGCACCGACAATCGTACCGGTGGTGCCATCATCCTTCTTGCAGTAGTAGCGGCCGTCCCTGCCCCGATAGATTACGTCGTTGTCGCGCAGCTGGCGACGTTCGGCCCGGTGGCGGCGGTCCCGGCGATCGTGATTCCGATAGCGGTCATCATAGCGCTTACCGTAACCCGGCCGATCGCCGCGATGACCGTAGTCGTTGCTCGCGCAGGCCGTCAGGCTCATCGAGCAGATCACCGCTGCAATCAGGAAGGAGGCTCGCTTCATTACACTCTCCACTTAAAGCCAAGCTTGCGTTTCCAAACGCACGAACACGCGCCGGAAACCGTTCCGTGAAGAAAATATTAGAGTGGCTTTAATGTCTGGGAGATGAACTGCGCGACTTGGGAGAAGGGCGAAAATCCGAAACGCCGATCTCAGGATAAGATGCTGATGATAAAGCCCAAACGCAAAAAGGCCGCCCGAAGGCGGCCTTTTGAAAAGCGGTGTTGGTAGCGGAGGACCGTGTTGGACGATGTAACCCCACATGGTCCTATGTCGCTCGTGCAACCAAATAACCTGGTCCTTCTCTTAACTCAGCTAGGTTCCGAAATCTTCTGCATTTATTAATTTCGACCGAGCATTCTCGCACTATCCCTAGCGGTCGCTGACCAGCCCGTTACATGAAGGCGCACATGCCCATCATCCTGAAGAAGGCGAAAAAGCAGGTTGCGTCTAACAAGACCCAAACCCTCAAGGAAAATAACCCTGCCATAAGCCTGACTAGCCCCTCCCCTAGGCAGAACATTGCTCAGGCACCTATCCCCTTTATCGATCGAATCAGTGTGGTCCTAAAGGTTCCTACGACTGAAGACGCGGAAGCGATCCACAGCTCAATCTGGACTACGTTTCAGGATACCTCAGTCTTTAAGCCTGCAATGGCATCAGGAGGATTCAACCGTGCCATGAGGGTGGCATTGAATTCTGTCTTAGATGCCAAGAGGTGGCCTCACCTTCAGTATGCCTACATAGACAAACTAGCCACCAAGTTTCGAATTGAGTTTGTCCCGGTTGATCTTGG
The DNA here is from genome assembly GCF_022569295.1 of Pedomonas mirosovicensis. Classification (NCBI taxonomy): domain Bacteria; kingdom Pseudomonadati; phylum Pseudomonadota; class Alphaproteobacteria; order Sphingomonadales; family Pedomonadaceae; genus Pedomonas; species Pedomonas mirosovicensis. The sequence continues at coordinate 2,415,164 of NZ_JAKFIA010000001.1, forward strand.
GCCTGAAGGGCTGGCCGAACTGCACGCTGTTTTGACAACCATCATGCCGGATGGCTGGGGCTACTTCGTTGATCACGGTCATATCACCCGGCTTGATGTTGCCGTAGATTTACCAACGGTGCGGATGGACGAATTCCACTTTCTTCCTAAACAGGGCGCGACAGTAACCGCTTGGAAGCAGGACGGGGCGCTTCAAACCTACCAACACGGCAAGCCCAAGGGGGACCACACCTCTATCTACAACCGAAAAGCCAAGCGCATTGCCCATGGCAAGCCTTGGAAGGGAAAGGAGGGAGTACGGATTGAGCGCCGCCTCAAGGGCAAGCACTGGCCGCTCAAGCAGCTGTGCAATCTGCCGAATCCGTTTGCGAGCTTGAATATGATCGCGCGGCATGTTGGACCCCCTGAGGGCGAACATAAGCCTTACATTTGGGAACTATTCCTGCGCGCCGCCGAGCATACAGGGCTGCCTGCGGCCTTAGCTTTGCTGCCTGCCGAGAAGCGCACGCTGTATCGGAAGCATCTGAACGGACAAGCACTGGGTTGGTGGGATGTCGAGGCAATCTGGGCTAATTGGCCCCCGATGTTAGATGAACTGAAGATTGCCTCACCAAAGGCGTGGATTTGACGGCAGGTGTGTGCCCAGCGTGGTCGTGCAATTAATTGCACAGGCTTTAACCTGCACTCAGGGCAGCGACATGCCTGTGAAGTACAGAATGAACAGGCCCCGATAGGACCGACTAGCACCCATTGTCGTCGTTTGGAACAAGTCTGGTGGCTTCTGAAACCTGCCTATTGTTCATGTGACCCACTGCACACGTGCGAACGACTCGCTTGGGGCACTTGCCATTCGTAACGTCTGCGGCATAAGCTGCTGAAATGGATAAGCTCCGACCGTCAAAGTGCATGCACAAGGAGGTCCGACCGCTTTCCACCTGTTTGATTTAAGTCTAAGTGACAGTTTGACGTTCGAGTATACCGGTGGTGGCGTCGAGAGGCCGAACATTTTGAGAATAGACAGCCCTCAAATGAACTAAGCGAAGACCGCTCGTTACGATATTTGCGAAGGGGACCTGATGACCGAGGCAGCCGGGCTGTTTTTCGACAATCGATTTATGGAGCGCCACGCGGGGTCGATCATTGTCGATCCGGCAGTCGCCATAGTGGAACTTGTCGCCAATGCCTGGGATGCCTGGTCGACTAAGGTGGATATCGTCTGGCCCGAGCGCGGCACCGATGCGGCGTTTACCATCAAGGACAATGGCAAGGGCATGACCGAGGCCCAGTTCCTGACGCGCTGGAAGACACTCGATTATAATCGCCTGCGCGACGAAGGGGCAGAATCGCCTCCGCCGCCGGAGATGTCGGACCTCAGGCCCCGCGTCGCCTATGGCCGCAACGGCAAGGGGCGCCACGCAGCGTTCCGGTTCGGCGAGGCCTACCGCGTACGGACTTGGCGCGACGGCACGGCGGTCACTTTTGAGGTGAGACGCGGCACCGCGCAACCATTCACGGTCGACCGGATCGCGATCGAGGCCGAGGTTGATGGCCACGGCACTGAGATCATGGCGATCAGTCCACAGCCGATGCATATGACACCAGACGAGGCGCGTGAGGTGATCGGCACGCGCTTCCTCGCCGATCCCAATTTCACGGTGACGGTCAACGGCACCAAGGTGACGTTCGACGATATCCCCGAGGCGCAGCGCCGCGAGATCGAGATTGAGGTGCCGGGCTATGGCACCGCGCACCTGATCGCAATCGACACACAGAAGGCGGACAAGACGACACGCCAGCACGGCATCGCCTGGCGCGTCAACAATCGCATTGTCGGCACGCCGGGCTGGGTTGGGTTCGACCAGGAGCGCCTCGTCGACGGGCGGAGCAGCGAGGCCAAGCGCTTCATTTTCATTGTACTCGCCGATTTCCTAGTCGATGAGGTGCTGCCCGACTGGTCGGGCTTTTGGCCGGGCCGCGACGCCTGGCCGGCGACGCGGGCGGCAGTGCATGCCAGGATTCGCGAATATTTGGGTGCATTTAGCGCCGATCGGCGGCGCGAGACCAAGCAGACAGTGCGCGAGAATCTCGGCCGCACCATCGCGCAACTCACGCCTGTCAGCCGCGACCGCTGGAATGAGTTCGTCGACCGGATTGTTGACACCTGCCCGTCGATGACTCCCGACACTGTCGAGCAGGTCGCGGGCATCCTCGCCAATCTCGAGCTCTCCACAAGCAAATACGAGCTGATCGCCAAGCTACATGACATGCAGCCGGGCGACCTCGACGAGCTCAACGCACTGCTCGTGGATTGGACCGTTCGCACGGCCAAGCTCGCGCTTGACGAGATCGCACAGCGGTTGAAGCTGATCAGAGAGCTCGACCAGAAACTTCGTGACGAAACGATGGACGAAGTGGGCGACCTTCAGCCGCTGTTCGAACGCAGCCTCTGGGTGTTCGGCCCCGAGTTCGAGAGCCTCGAGTTCACCAGCAACCGCGGCATGACCGAGGTGATCCGCAAATTCTACGGCCGTAAAGATCAAGGCAGTCGATTGCGCCCCGATTTCGTGATGCTCCCCGACGGCAGCGTCGGCTTCTACAGTCGCGATTCGCATGATCTCGGCCATGAAGTGGACGGCGTGTCCCGGCTCGTCATTGCCGAGATCAAGAAGCCAGGCGTGCTGATCGGCTCCGAGGAAAAACAGCAGCCTTGGAAATATGTCCGCAAGCTAATGGACAAGGGCTATGTCACCGACGCCACCACCGTCACCTGCTATGTGCTCGGCTCGCACATCGATCCGGCGGAGACGGGCGACGAGACCAAGAATAACAACCGGGTATTCATCCGCGCGATGACCTATTCAACCTTCGTCAAGCGTGCCGAGAAGCGCATGCTAGGCCTGCGCGACAAGCTGCGCGATGCGCCCTTCCTCAAGGAGCAGGGGATCGACCCCGAAACCTACATGCGGCCACAACTACCGCAACAGGGCGATCTTCTTGATGCAGTCGAGCCCGCGGCTACACGTTCATAGGGGAAGCTCATGGCTTGCGCGCAAGTTGCAAGCTGCTTCATATCGTAAGCGGCCAGAGTGCTATGGCAGTTATATTCCCTAAGGCAACCTAAACCTGCCAGTTCCCTCACGGCCAGCAGGCGACCTTGACGCGGTCACCGAAGCGACCGATGAGCGCGGTCGTCACCAACGACCCGACATCCTAGCAGGTCTGCCGCCCGACTACGGCGCGGGACTAGTCTGGATGACGGTGTCTCCACTTAGAAAGGCCGCTGAGCTCGCTGGAGACTGACGTTCTCCAGAATAGTGCTTCGTGAGCCACCCGCAAAATGGCTAACAGGCTGGACGGTCAATACATCATGACTATTCTAGGTTGAAGAGGACATGCAGCACAAGGCAGCATGACTGTAAGTTCCCGTTTACGGAGTAGGCATGACTTTCGACGAGATGATTGAAGCTTTCTGTAGCGGTACGCTCGAGAACGACATGCCCCGCATCGCGCTGCTCCGACAAGGAAGCCAAGAAGGCGAGGAGATAATGGGCCCTGGCACTCTCCGGCAGAATATCGAGGGTGAAATCGAGCTCAAATGCCATGTAGGCTTCGATGACCCTCAACGTATGATAGACTTGATAAATCGCTCTCAGATGTCCGAGGCGGGCGCGCTCTTCGCCGAAACTGATTATTACCATGTGACCGCCACCGACGCGCATGATGCCGTCTGGGACGCCGGCAGCGTGCTCATCAATTCTTCGATTTCACTGCCCATGGCAGCAGGGGTTATCAGGGCAAAGCCCAAACTGCTCCGGCGTCACACCACCGTGCGCACGCTTACATCTAGCCTTAAATTGCATTTCTTCGATCAGGCTCAGAGAAACTGGAGAGGGCTGATCGGAGGGCCGTACACCGTCGAACTTGATAGTCTCCGCGTCCTGCTTACGGTTGAGCAAGCGCGAGAGGGGCAAATCAAGGTTCTTGCCACCTGCGATGATGCATTTCCTGAGGCGTTCGAACGTCGTTTGGTCGAAGCGCTTCAGTTCGTGGTCGGACAGTCGCTCCACTGCGCGGTCGTGGACGTGATCGCAGCGTCATCCCGGACCCTTTCTCTCTATGGAGCTACCTCACATATCAGGCGCGTGCCCTCCTTTCCGCCACTGGCGACGCATACTACTCAGTACACCAGTCAGCTTATCGGGCTGCTTCGCTGTTATCTGCGATACCTTATGGCCCTCCCGGACGAAGGCATTTGGAGCCCACCTTCGAGCTTTCTGTCGCTGCTGCGTAGGTCCAGCGAGAGTTCCATCGACGGATGGTTGATTGGTATTTGTGTTGCCGTCGAAGGGCTTGCCGGGCTGATTGAGTTCGAGCCTTCGAAGCTAGCGGATGAGCTTGCCAGCTTCCAAGAGAACGCCGCTGCATGGATAAGTGCCCAGGGCATCTCTGACGGTAACCGAAAGCGCATTGAGGGGCTAATCGGGCAGCTAAACACCGTTAGACCTCGCGATCGCATGATGAGCTTGGTGCCGGGCGGATATCTCCTTGAGGATGACATCAAGACTTGGACCAAAGCGCGCAATAGTGCTGTGCATACGCGGCGAGCAGGACTTGCCGACCTGAAGCCGCGCAATCTTCAGAAGAGCATCGACCAGCTTCATCGCATCTACCGTTTACTCTATTCCATCATTTTCTACGTTATCGGCTATCGAGGCGTATATACCGACTATGCCGAGCGCGGCTTTCCGGAGAAGGATGATTCCGGGGCACCGACTAGCTAAGGATGCGGGCCAACGATCAACGTGTGGAGTCCGACCATAAAACACTGCTGTAGATGTCAAGTTAAAGAGGCGGGCGTGTTTCGGCTTCCAGCGATCACCATCTGGCGTTAAACGGAGAGAATGTAGGTGTGTGACGTGTAATTTGCAGATAGCCACATGTTTATCGCACAGTGGCTTTTGGCAGGAGCAGTCGCTCACGTGTTCTTCGATAAATGATCTGAATTGGTCGACACCTACCTGAGGCATTGTGCGCCAACGAGGGCCGCTATCCTCGCCCTCGGCTCTCGAAACCCGCCCTGCTGCTTTCGGCCAAGAGTTACTTAAGCCTTCGGACGAAGGGCTGCCTCAATCAGGTTGCTTAACCAGCGTAGTTCGTTTTCGTTGAGGCTTGCGAGACGGGTCGTGATATCCATCAGCGCGCCGCGCTTGAGCTGACCGGATGGCAGATCGGGAGTAAACAGCTCAGCAGGATCAACACCCAGAGCCTCCGCAAGCTGGGTAATCACACCAAAGCGCGCACCGCTCGTGCCGCCCTCGATCTTCGAGACCATATCCACGCTGATGTTCGCCCGTTCGGCAAGTGCTTCCTGTGTCAAGCCAAGCCGCAAACGGTGAGCTTTCACCAATCGCCCAAATCTCGTGCGTAAATCGACCATGCCTTGTCTCCATCGGCATGGTTACGCGGTCCGCTGAACCGGGGTGACCGACGTAAATTAGAATAACGCTATAACTTGTAATTTACAGGCAACTTTGGCAGAGAAATGTAAGCTCATTCTGGTAGCGCCCTCCGCCGCTGCCAGTAGCGATGACTGTTAAGCATGGAGGTACGGTCATGTCGGATGCCATCCGAGCGTTGCGTGAGAAGTCCAGGGTCCGGGCGGAAGCCCACAAGACAAGGCGAAAACTGCTGAGGTGGTGTCTCGCAGCCTTAACTGTGGCTGGGCTATGGGCGGCTTGGACCGCCGCAAGAACGTTTGAACCTCAGGCTGCCGAGTGCATTCTGGAACTCCCATCTCCTGCTAGCCCCTGAAGCGCCGCCGAACCGGAGGCGTCACAGCCCCTCCTAAGAGACCGGACGCGCCACCCAGAGAGATTAAAAAGCAATCGGAGAGGTTGAAATAGAAAGAGTAAATCGGCATACTTAGTAATTCCCACTAATACCCCCATAAATATCAAATTATGCCACCATAAACAGACTCAACTTAACGAATTAGGTGCTATTTTTCTGCCAATTGATCTAATTTTTACTTAGAATGAGCCTTATATTTGAAAGGTTCATCATGGATAATGTCTTCACTATCGGGCATTCAAATATCAGTTGGGGCGAGTTTCACTATGCCCTCGAACTGTTTGATGTCGGTTGCATCCTAGACGTCCGATCATCGCCAACTTCCCGCTGGCCCCAGTTTAGGCAGCATGGCTTGCGGGACCGACTGAACCGTGTTGGTATCTCCTATATCCATCTTGGCGAGCATCTGGGCGGTCACCCCAAGTGGGGACCGACGGAATATGACGCACGACGCCATACCACATCCTTCGCCATCGGGATCGAAAGCATACTCAGCGTTGCCGCCCGATGCAGACCTGCCCTGATGTGTTCAGAAGCTGATCCGCTGCGATGTCACCGTTTCCTATTGATCTCCCGCCACCTCAACGCCCTGCCCAACGTAGACGTCCGGCATATCCGACATAACGGCACGCTGGAAGGTCACATCCAGGCAGAAGATCGCCTGCTAGCCCTACACCGGATGTCGCAGGACTTACTAACCAATCGAGAGGAACTATTGGCTGAAGCCTACGCCCGACAGGAGCGAAAGCTAGCCTGACAAAGCGAAGACCTTGCAGTTCCAGACCCCCGCCTTTGAGCACAGCGACTTCGGCGCACAGGCTCACAATTGCTCGACAAACACAAGAAGGGCAATGACAGGAAATGCATGAAACCAAGGCCATCGAGAGCGATGCAATTAATTGCAATGCTGCTTCCATCATCGTCCCGGCGGAAATGGCGGCGTCGGCTCTCACAGTGGCGATCCCAGAGCCGGTTCGGCGTCTTCTATCCTCTTCCCTTTCCAGCAACAGCCAGCGCGCTTACACGGCTGATCTGGCCCATTTCCGGGCATCTGGTAGGATCATACCCTGCCCACCACACAGCATCGCGGAGTATCTGGCCACTCTAGCCGATACCCATGCGGTCGCCACGATCCAGCGGAGGCTTGCAGCTATCGGGAAGGCACACCGCGCCCTTGGCCACGACGATCCTTGCCGGACTGAAATCGTGAAGGCGACGCTGCGCGGGATCAAACGGATCAGGGGCGTAGCGCAGCGTGAAGCACAAGCCCTTCTACGCGACGACCTTTTTGCCGTTCTAGAACGAATAGGCGATCGCCCGATTGACCTGCGGGACAAGGCATTGCTGCTGATCGGGTTCGCCGGGGCGTTCCGCCGCTCCGAGCTGGTCGGTCTGAACTGTAACGATGTCGAGCATGCACGTCAGGGCGTCATCTTGCACCTACGCCGATCCAAGACCGATCAGACCGGCCAAGGTCGCAAAATCGCCATTCCCTTTGGGCGGACGCGGTGGTGCCCGGTGCGCCACCTCACCGATTGGCTCGCCCATGCAGGCATCGAACAGGGGCCGCTGTTCCGCAGTATTGACCGGCATGGTCGTATTGCCTCCAGTCGGCTGTCCGGGGGCGCAGTCTCCACAATTATTAAGAAGCGGCTGTCCGCAGCAGGCTTCGATCCCAATGTCTATTCTGGGCACAGCCTGCGGGCTGGCTTGGCCACCAGTGCCGCTATGGCCGGGGCATCAACTTGGAAGATTCGGCAGCAGACTGGCCACGCCTCAGAGGTAATGCTGAACCGCTACATTCGGAATGGCGACATGTTCAGCGAGAATGCGGCAGGTACAGTGCTGTGAATGGTCAAACCCACATAATAACAACAATTTTCAGTACTGTTACAAAAGACGTCATCCAAATGAATGGCGCAGTTAACGCTAATCTGGGCGAATGGTGGCGATAGCCTTAAGCTATAGGCGGCTGTGATAGTCAGCATACCCCAGCTATTAGGAGGAGGCAGGAGCTTGGATGCGGAACTGAAGAGTGCAGCCTTTGAAATTGCGCGCAGAGTGGCAGCCTGCCCCCATTCCAACGGATGTAGAGCGGAGTTCTACGGCAAGGCCCGATCGGGCGAACAGAGGCATATTGCTCCTGTACCATCGCCAGACTTCATTGGCTCCCGCTACTCCGGTCTGGTAATCATTGGTGGCAATCCGGGCCTTGCTCACCATGACATCCACCACGCCAACGATCGGCACATGTTCGACCTCCAGCGTAAAATTGCAGCGGGCGATCAAGCCGCCTTTGATGAACTACTAGAGTTCATGCCGCGAAGCATGGCGCACTGGCCACAGGTAGTCGATAGCGACGGCCGGCAACGTCTGCAGTATGACATTGAAGAGATTGCGTATGTCAACCTCGTGAAGTGCGGCACCATTCCTGGCAAAGGCAACACGCATTCGCTCTTTAATGGGACCGGCATCCTGAACCGCTGCTGGGAGCAACACACGCGCCAGTTACTCGAGTTGCTACGGCCAACGCACGTCCTTGCGCTTTGGAAGCCGATCGTCACCCTCCTCGAGGGGCTCGACTACCCAATCCAAGAAATTGAGGTTGGTTACCATAATGGTGCGAGGCAGCTAACAAAGGACGAACGTTACGCCACGGCTCGCCATGTGATTGACAGCTTCTACGGTCGAGCAACGAGTTCCTGATTGCAGACTCATCCGCCGAACCAGCCCACAGGCAATGCATCATTAAGCACCACTTGCCACCGCGAATGGGACCACCCCGCAGCCACCAAGATGGAAAGGATAGCCCCCTAACCCTTGATAACACTCATTTATCAGAGCCTAAACGAGCCCCGGGGGCGTTACAGTGACGTGCAATTAATTGCACAAGCTGTGCCTGGGCATCCCGCATTACTCGGGCGCCTAATCGAAGAGTGCCAACATCTCATCAGAGAGATCGCGTCGACAAATAGCGATCGTTTCACGTGTCATCATGTCCACTGGATACCACACGACTGCGCCAACTTCTCCGCAAAGGCCGCGGGGCAATATGTAAGAGCCGTCATCTTGGTAAGCTTCCGGCGTATCGTCGCCCGCTTTCACCAGCATGGGCGGATTTTCCCTGTTGGCCTTTTGGTTCATCCCTTGGATTTCACCCTTGGCAATTGGCATCCGAACAATTGCAAGGCGATGTTCAAGGACCAACAGATTGGGCCTTTCCTCGCCGCGACGTTTAAGCTGTTCCTTCGCCGCTCGCACAACTTCATAGGCGGACAGAAGCCAGCTTTCCGACAAAGCGGACTGTACGTCCAAAGAAAAGTCCGGCTCTTTTGGAGGACCACCCTCCATCCGCTTAAGTCGCTCACCCTCAAGCAAGCGAAGCAGCATGTCGAGGCGGCCTATACGCTGCGCTGCTATAATATGAACATTCCCAGCACGTGCACCGAGCGCAAAAGACACGGAAATCCATTTCTTATGTAGCTCTTCGTCGCTGGCCATGGCCATGCCGTAGGCCGCCAAGAGCAATTCGGTCGCGGTCGTCATTGCCCTTTCGCGTTCGCCCGAATCTCCAGCGCCCGAACCTGCGCCCTTAGTGTTTCCATTTCCTGACCTAGCACTTTCACCCGCTCGAAAAGTTCGGGTGTAACAAAATCAGGCACGCACGCGTCAGTCTGCACACTCGCCTCTAGCCGGGCGACGATCTCGCTGTTCAGTGAGCGCCCGTTTTGACGGGCCGCCGCTTCGAGCGCATCCTTGAGTTCGCGCGGCATCCTCAAGCCATAAGGCGTGATGCTCGCCATCGGAGCGTCGGCGGACGGGGCTCTACGAGGTGGTGCTTTACTCATGGCTACACTGAAGCTCATTTTCGCTCTTGCAGCAATCCATACATTATAGCTACACTGTAGCTCTTTTGAAGGAGTCGGTGCTATGCATACCCATGATGTTCAACCAACGAGTCTGCGGTTGCCCACTAATCTGAAGTCGCAACTAAAAGACCGGGCGAAAGCCAATCGTCGTTCGCTGACCGGAGAAATCATCGCGATCTTGGAGCGCGCGATGACCACCGATGCGAATGAGGCTGCGTGATGGCCCGCATCATCAAACCCCAGGAATATCGCCGGGAAGACAGCCTCACCAAGATCTCCACTTTGGCAGCCAAGATAGAGGCATCCAACATTGCGGAAGCCGCAACGATGGGGCTGGAAATCATCAAGTTGAATGATGGCGGCTACCGCGTAACCGACACCACCACCGGGCAGGTCCGGCGCAAAAGATTACGTGATCTGGATCGGTTCGTGGACATGGAGCGTGACCGTCTCGCGAACGCCCTGGGCTTCCCCAGCGCATACTACCTGCGGACAATGCAAGGGGTCGCGCATGGCGAGAAAACCACTCACGCCTATGCAAGGGCGCTCCGCTATTTGATGACCACGATCATCGGGGAGGCAGCGTGATGCCTGAACTGCTCCGCGCTGCCATCTACGCCCGATACTCCACAGACCTCCAGAACGAAAAGTCCACCGAAGACCAGATTGACCTCTGTCGCGCCTACGCTGCCCGCGAACGCTACGAGGTCGTCGCCACCTACGCCGACAAGGCCCGGTCCGGGGCATCCCTCATTGGCCGCGACGAGGTCATGCGGATGCTCGCCGACGCGAACGAGCGCAAGTTCGACGTCATCATCGTCGAGGCACTCGACCGCCTCTCCCGCGACATGGAAGACCTCGCAGGCATCCACAAGCGGCTGTCCTTCCTTGGCATCCGGCTCGTCGCCGTACATGAGGGCCAAGCCAACACCTTGATGGTCGGTCTGCGCGGGCTGGTGGGCCAGCTCATGCGCGAGGACAACGTCCACAAGATCAGGCGCGGCATGACCGGCCTCGTCAAATCCGGCCTGTCAGCAGGAGGCAAGGCATACGGCTACCGGCCCGACCCGATGAACAAGGGCAAGCTCATGATTGTGGAGGAAGAGGCCGATGTTGTCCGGCATATCTTTCGCTCCTACGCAAAAGGCGTGTCTCCACAAGCCATCTGTCACGGCTTGAACGCCAGACACATTGCGCCACCCAGAGGGAAACACTGGCAACCCTCCGCTCTGCTTGGAATGGAGGCTCGGGGCACCGGGATCTTACGCAACGAGCTTTATGCCGGTCGAAGAGCTTGGAACAAGGTGCAGATGATTAAGGATCCAGATACAGGCAAGCGGATTAGCCGCCCCAACCCGCCAGAGGAATGGCACCGCGCTGAAGCTCCTGAACTGCGGATTGTGTCGGACGACCTGTTTGATATGGTGCAAGCGCAACTGGCTGCTCGCTCCCGCACCCAGAGGAAAGGCAAAATTGGAGCACACAAGCGCCCACAATACCTGCTTTCCGGCCTGCTGAAATGCGATGCTTGCGGTTCAGGCATGGTTCGTTGCGGCAAGGATAAGTCGGGAAAGAACCGCCTGAGATGTTCTGCCCATCACGGCAGCAGGAGCTGCCCGGCCCCCAAAACCTACTATGCCGAAGATGTAGAAGCCTTGGTTATCAACAGCCTCACCAAGGAACTGGCTAGCCCGGCGCAAATCCATGCCTATGCCCGAGCTTACATGAGGGAGCGCCACACCAAGACAGCCCAAGAAAACCAGCGCCGCATCTGGATCGAAAGTCGTTTGAAGGCAATCGACAAGGAAAACGCTAGATTGGTTGACCTTATGGTCCGTGGCGTTGCTGACACTGAAACGCTGGGGGCCAAATCCAAGGAACTGGGCCGGGAACGGGATAATCTGCGGACCGAACTGGCTAGCCTCCCCGAGGGCACCAACATCGTTGTGCATCCAGCCGCAGTTGAGCATTTCGCCCGCAAGCTGGCCAGCTCCCGCATCAAGCTGGAATATGCTTTGCACATGCTGGATGACATGGGCGAACTGCAACAGCTCGTTCGGGAAGTAATTTCCTCGATCACCCTGTCAAAAGACGAGAGCGGGGTGATGGGCATTTACGTTGAGAGCTATTTGGAGCCGTTCCTAAAGGAACCGGGCAAGCCCCAGAAGGCACAAGGCCTTCTTGGGGTTACACCGTTGGTAGCGGAGGAGGGACTTGAACCCCCGACACGCGGATTATGATTCCGCTGCTCTAACCAGCTGAGCTACTCCGCCACTCACCGGTGAGGCCGTCGCTATAAGGCCATCGACGTATGGCGTCAAGCGCTTCGTTTAGCCTTTCGTGCGGACTTTGCCGCAACGACGGCCTCGCCTTTCCACACGGCCGATCATGCGGCCGGAGCCGCAGTCTGCCCGCCCTCCGCCATCAACGCCAGCATCAACGGATGAGCAGGCGTCGTGCCGCTGATCCAGCCGCCGCCCAATACGCGCTCCCCGCTGTAGAACACGCATGCCTGACCGGGGGAAACGCCGGCCTCTGGCTCCTCGAACACCACATGCGGCTGGGGCAGCGGCAGGTAGCGCGCCGCAACCGGACGGCTGGTGGAGCGCACCCGCACCATGACCGGCGCGCCATCCGCAGGGATATCCTCGCCTAGCCAGTTCACATCCCTCAGCGCAAGCGATGCCGTCAGCAGCGCCTCGCGCGGGCCGACGATGACGCGCTTGCGCGCGGGGTCGAGCCTGACCACATAGATCGGCTCCGCAAGGCCGCCGATCTCCAGCCCCTTCCGCTGACCGACCGTGTAATGAATAATGCCCTTGTGCGTGCCCAGCACCCGCCCGTCGATATGGACGATCTCGCCGGGCTCAATCGCGCCGGGGCGCAGCTTCTCCACCACGTCCACATATTTGCCGGAGGGGACGAAGCAGATGTCCTGGCTGTCCGGCTTGTTGGCAACCGCCAGCCCAAAGCGTTCGGCAAGCGCCCGCACGTCCGGCTTGTGCATGCCGCCCAGCGGGAAGCGCAGATAGCCAAGCGCCTCGCGAGGCGTCGAGAACAGGAAATAGCTCTGGTCCCGCGCCGGATCGACCGCCATGTGCAGCTCGGGCGCGCCCAGTGGCCCAAGGCGGCGCACATAGTGGCCGGTGGCGAGGCAATCTGCGCCGAGGTCGCGGGCGGTCTCCAAGAGGTCCTTGAACTTGACCTCCTGGTTGCACTGCACGCAGGGGATCGGCGTCTCGCCGCGCAGGTAACTGTCGGCGAAGTCATCCATCACCGATTGGCGGAAGCGGCTCTCGTAATCCAGCACATAGTGGGGAATGCCGATGCGGTCCGCCACGCGGCGGGCGTCGTGAATGTCCGTGCCCGCGCAGCAGGCCCCGGTGCGACCCACCGCCTTGCCGTGGTCGTAAAGCTGAAGCGTGATGCCCACCACATCGTAGCCTTGGTCTTTCAGCAGCGCGGCCACGACAGACGAGTCCACCCCGCCCGACATCGCCACCACGACACGGGTTTCGGCTTCCGGCTTCTCAAATCCGAGCGAATTGGTCATCGGCGTCACGTAGCGCGCGCGAGACTTATCCACAAGGGCGGGCCCGGCAATTTTCGCCCAGCCGTGCCAAGCTTGCCGGGCGACAAGCCGCCAACACCCTCGGCAAGAATCGCCACGAACCCCCATAACCTATTGTTATTTAAGGATTTCAAAAGTTGGCCCGGCATTTGCTTATCTGTTTGGCGAATGCACGAAACGGAGCAAGCATGACCGGGTTCCTGCCCATCCTGACCGCCAGCCATGGCGCAACGCCCCAGACGGCCCCAGACGCCGTCGCCGCCCCTGCAATGGGCGCGGAGGATGCGTTTGCCGCCGTGCTGGCCGGGCTGTCCGGCACCGAAGGTGGCGCCGCACCCGCCGATACGCGGGTGCCCGGCGAAACCCAAACCGCTCTGACAGGCAAGACCAAGCGCGGCTTTGTCGTATCGACCGATCAGGTGGCCGGCTCGGCGCTGCAACGCCTAAAGCTGGCCTTCTCTGACGCTGGAACGGCAAGCAGCATCCTGTCTCTCATGCCCGCGAGCGCTCAGGCCGTTCCCGGTGCGGCGGCTGAGGCGGCCCTGCCGGACGGCATCGTGCCCGCCGGCAACGCCTCTGCCGAGATGCTGGCAGGCATTGCCCCCGGCGGCGCGCCCGATATCAAACATGCCGCCGAACACGCCGATGCGAAGCCTGATGCCACGCCGGCCGACCAGCAGGTGGCACCTGAGCTGCAACCGCAGACGCCGGCAACAACGGACACACCCGCAGCGGCAGATGCGAGCCCCCAGGCGGGTATCACAGCGCCCGTTCCTGCGGAGACGCCGCCTCTGACCGGCAAAGCCGATACGGATACGGACAGTGCACCGGAGACGGTCGAGACCGCTGATGCCGACCAAGCGGCCATGCCGGTCAATCCTGCCTACCCTGCTGTCGCCGTGGTTCAACAGGTAGTGCAGCAGCCCACCGAACCGGCTCCGCACACGCTGGTCAGCAATGCCCCGGCAATGCCGGCCGGCATTGCTGATAACGGCGCAATTCCGGCAGCGGCAGCGATGGCCCAGGCGGGTGCTCCGATGCACGGCGCCCCTGCTGCCGCTCCCGCCAAGACCGAAACGCAGCCTGAACTGAAAGGCGGCAAGAAAGACCAGGCTCAGCCGGAGCACACGCTGACCAGCAATGCCGCGCAGACCGCTGCTCCCGCCCCGGCGAGCGATACGGCTGCGCTTGCAGCCATCGCGCCCGCCGCAAGGCGCACTGCCCAAACGCCCCCGCCCGCCGCGACCGCGCCGGTAACGGGAGAGGCGCCGGCAGAAACCGCTGACGGCGCAAAAGCTGCCCATGCTGATGCGGCCGCCATCGACGCCCCGGCCCAGGGCAAAGCCAACGGTGAAAAACCTGCCAAGGTCGGCGCCTTTGATTCCCTGATGGCTCAGCTGCCCCAGCAGCCTGGCGCCGCTCCGACGGCTGAGGCGCGCGTGGCTACCGGCAAGCCTGTCGTTGCGGAGACCGGCCTGGCCGACAAGCCGATTGCGGAGATTGTCGCCGGAGCAAAAAAGCACCCAGCGGCTGAACGCGCGCGCGCCGACGAGCCCCGCGCCGATAACGCTGATACGGCCAAGCCCAAGGCTGATGTGGCCCAGGGCGCACAAACCGTCCGCCCCGCCGCCGTGACGGCGGAAGCGCCCGCCCAGCCGGCCGCGCCGCAAGCAACAACGCCGGATGGCCTGCAACCGGTCTCCGCCCATCCGGCCGCCACCCATGGCACGGCCCCGCACGCCACTGCCCAGCCGCACGCGGCCGACGTGGTAAAGGTAGCAACGCCCCACCACCTGCCCGAGGCGGTGAGCATGGCCATCAGCCGTCACGTGGGCAACAACGCGACGGAATTCGCGCTGCGGCTTGACCCGGCGGAACTTGGCCGCATCGAGGTGAAGCTGGAACTGGGCAAGGACGGCCAGGCGGTCGTGCATATCCAGGCAGACAATGCCTCCACCATGGACCTGCTGCGCCGCGATGCCCACGTTCTTGAGCGGGCCCTTGCCGATACCGGCCTGCGGCTCGACAGCGGCGGCCTCAACTTCAGCCTGCGCCAGCAGGACGGCCAGGCCCAGCAGCAGTTCGCGGGCGAGTCCGGCAGCCGATCCTCCTTGGGTCAGGCTCAGGAAACCGCTCTTGCCGGCCCCGAGGCCGATACCCTTCAACGCCCCAGCCGCCGCAGCGCCACCGGGCTGCTCGATCTTTCGATTTGAGGTGACACATGTCCACCCTTAGCTCTCTCAGCTCGGTTGCCAACGCGGCCACGACCTCGCAGAAGACGGCCTCTTCCGCCGCCACCCTCTCGAGCAACTTCGACACCTTCCTGACGCTGCTGACGACCCAGCTGCAGAACCAGGACCCGATGGAGCCGATGGACAGCTCGGAGTTCACCAACCAGCTGGTGCAGTATTCCACCGTAGAGCAGTCAATCCAGCAGAACGCCAATCTGGAAAAGCTTATCGGCATGTTCCAGACGCAGGGGCTGAACACGGCGACCAGCTACATCGGCAAGGAAGTCACCGCCCTCACCGACATGGCCTACCATTCCGGCAAGGGTGCGAACTGGATCTACAGTCTCGAGTCCAATGCCGACTCGGTGAACATCATTGTCAAGGATGCCGAGGGCAAGACGGTCTACTCCGGCGCGGGCAAGACCGGCGCGGGCGAGCACAACTTCGCCTGGGGCGGCCTCGACAAGGATGGCAACCCGCTGCCCGAAGGCTTCTACACGATGGAAGTGACGGCCAAGATGGTCGATGGCACCGAAGTCGCCAGCGACATCTATCTGCGCGACAAGGTAACGAGCGTCGAGGTCAACGACGGCGAGCCTGTGCTGGTGGTGGGCGGCATGCCGGTGACGATCGACAAGATCGCCATCGTCAAGACCCAGAGCAGCGCCGAGAGCCTGACGGCGGCCGCCGGCTACCTCGGCAAGACCATCAGCGCCGAAACGCCGCTCGCCACGTTCGACGCAGACGGGGCGGCCTGGATCTACGATGTGGGCGACGATGCCACCCAGGTTACCCTGACCATCAAGAACAGCGCGGGCGCGACGGTTCACGAGACCACGGGCATCCCGCTGCCGGGAGACCACAAATTCACGTGGGATGGCTCGGGCACCTATGCCGACGGCGTGAACGGCGAAACCTACACGCTGGAGGTCAAGGCAAAGGACATCAACGGCGTCGAAGTCACCTCCACCGTCCGGCTGAACGGCACGGTGGAACGCATCGAGATGCAGAACGGCTCGCCCGTCCTCATCGTCGATGGAACTCCGGTCCGCATGGACCAGGTCACCAAGGTCAACAACGCATAGTCGCTTCCCTCGACAGGAAGCCTGAAACGCACCGAATTTCATACGCAGGAGAAACACGATGAGCTTGTACGCTGCGCTTTATTCCGGAACTTCGGGCCTTGCCGCCAATTCCAGCGCGCTGGGCATCATCTCCGACAACATCACCAACGTGAACACCATCGGCTACAAGGCTGCCGATGCGGAATTCATGACGCTGGTGACCGAGAGCTCCAACTACGGCAGCTATTCCCCCGGCGGCGTGGCCGCCCGCGCCCGTTCGCTGATCGGCGCGCAGGGGTTGCTCCAGACCTCCACCTCCGCGACCGACCTTGCCATCGACGGCAACGGCTTCTTCGTGGTGCGCCCGGACCTCGGCCTCTCGGACGACGTCTACTTCACTCGCGCCGGCTCCTTCCGCCCGGATCCGCAGGGGTATCTGCAGAACACCGCCGGCATGTACCTGATGGGCTGGCCGCTTGATGCCAGCGGCGACTATGTCGACAACGGCGACGTAAACGTGCTCTCGCCAATCAACATCGCCAGCCTGACCGGCACCGCCGAGGCGACCACCTCCGCCAAGATCCGCGCCAACCTGCAGTCGAGCCAGGAGCCGTACCCGGCCACCGCCACCCCGGCCTATACCACCGGCAGCCTGGCGGATGGCACGATCAAGGCCCATTTCTCCAAAACCGTGAAGGTCTATGACTCGCAAGGCTCGTCGCACAACATCACCATGAGCTTCCTCAAGACCGAGAACCCCAACGAATGGGCCGTGGAACTGCATGGCGACACCGCCGAGGTGTTGAACGGCACCCCGCCGGGCGTCGTGGCCTCCGGCACCATCACTTTCAACGAGGACGGCAGCCTCAACCTCGGCGCCTCAACGGCGGCGCTGTTCCAACCGGTGGATTTCGACTGGGCCAATGGCGCATCGGACTCGCAAATTACCTTCAATTTCGGCACTGACGGGCAGGCGGATGGCCTCACCCAGTTCGACAGCACCTCGACCATGATCTCGTCCAACATCGACGGTGCGGTGTTCGGCAACGTGACCGGCGTTTCGGTGGGCAAGGACGGCGTGGTGACGGCGCTGTTCGACAACGGCCTCACCCGCGCGGTCTACAAGCTGCCGATCGCCACCTTCCAGAACCCGGAAGGGCTGCAGTCGGTGCAGGGCAACGCCTTCGCCCGGACCGATTATTCGGGCGACTTCGAACTGGTGGGCTCGGGCACGGGCGGCGCGGGCCAGGTTTCGCCCAAGACTCTCGAAGCATCGACCGTCGATCTGGCCAAGGAGTTCACCAAGCTCATCACTACCCAGCGCGCCTATTCGGCTTCGGCCCGCATCATCACCACGGCCGATGAAATGCTGACCGAACTCAATCAGCTCAAGCGATAAAGGATGAAAGGGAGACGGAGGCGGCCAATCATTAAACTGTCGTTAACCGTCTCCCTTAGTCCTCCTTTCACCCGGATCGGCGATCCATTTACCGCGTCGCTTAGCTGTTCGTTAGGGGCGGCATCGTAAGCTGGCAGAATTCGAAGCTGGTGCGGAGTGGAGTTTGAGAACGATGATCGAGAATCAGAAGTTCCGCCCCCAAGCGGTGATTGGCCCGCTTGGCGAACCACTAACGCTTGATAATCTTCCGCCGCCGGATACGACTCGCTGGGTTGTCCGACGGAAAGCGGAAGTGGTCGCCGCGGTCAAAGGCGGGTTGTTGACGATGGAAGAGGCTTGCGCCCGGTACAGCCTGTCGGTTGAGGAATATCTCTCCTGGCAGCGCTCGGTGGAACGCAACGGCATGCCGGGCCTGCGTGTTACCCGGGTTCAGCAGTACCGCTCCGTAGAGGCACGGAGCTAAGACCTGAAAAGCCGGCCCTGAGGTGCCCGAGGGCATTTCGGGGCCGCTCTTTTTTCAAAAGGGCCGCCAACTGTGGCCCCGCTGCCCACCCGGCAATTTTTTCCTGGTTGTTTACCTCTTGTTCACTATCCAATCCCTAGCCTTGCAATCGTAATGACCCGCGCGCCTTGTTCCGGCCGCAGGTCAGCACGGGGCAGAGGATGGGGCATTGGAAAGTCTTAAAAATTTAATCGCCACGCTGGGCGTCAAACGGCTCGCCATCATGGGCGGCACCGCCCTTGCGCTGATTGCCGGTTTGGCTTTCCTGTCCTTCCGAGCTTCCGAGCCGGATATGGGCTTGCTCTTCACCGATCTGGAGCCTGCCCAGGCCCAGGCAATCACCGAGAAGCTGCGCGGCCTCAACGTGCCGTTCCAGCTGACGCCCGATGGCACCGGGGTCATGGCGCCGGTCGATCAGCTGCCCGAACTTCGCATGAGCCTGGCTGCCGAGCAGATCTCCGGCCCCATCGGCTACGAGCTGCTGGACCATCAGGACCCGCTCGGCACCACGGCCTTCATGCAGAACGTCAATCACATTCGCGCCATCGAGGGCGAGCTGGCCCGCTCCATCGCCAGCCTCAGCGCCGTGCAGAAGGCGCGCGTTCACCTTTCCATCCCCGAACGCGCCCTGTTCGAACGGGAGCAGCGCAAACCCTCCGCCGCCATCACGCTGAAAACCCGCACCCGCCTGTCGCCGAGCCAGGTGACGGCCATCCGCGATCTCGTCTCCGCCGCCGTGCCGGACCTGGAGCCGGGCCGCATTTCCATCGTCGACCAGAACGGCACGCTGCTGGCCCGCTCCGGCACCGATGACGCCAGCGGCCTTGCAACGACCCTGGAGGAGCGCCGCACCACCATCGAGAACCGGCTGCGGCAGGACGTGGAAACCATGCTGGAGCGCATCGTCGGCCCCGGCAAGGTGCGCGCCGAAGTGGCCGCCGAGCTCAACCTGGAGACGGTGCGCGAGGAATCGGAAATCTTTGATCCGGACCGCCAGGTGGTGGCGCGCTCCACCACCGTCGAGAACGGCCAGCAGAGCACGGATACGCAGACCAACAATACGGTGACGGTTGCCAATAACCTGCCGGAAAACAACGCGCAGAACCAGCAGCCGGGCGCCAGCTCCAAGCAGCACCTCGAACGAGGTATCGGAGCAGATCGAATACCAAAACTCGCGTACGCACACGACGACGATGCGGAACGCCGGTTCGATCAAACGCCTGTCGGTCGCGGTGATGGTGGACGGCGTCTACGCCGGCGAAGGCGACAAGGCCACCTATAAGCCCCGCCCCCCTCAGGAACTGGAACAGTTCCGCCGCTTGGTGCAGAACGCCATCGGCTATGATGAAGGCCGCGGCGACAGCGTGGTGGTGGAGAACCTGCGCTTTGCCCAGACCAACGATGGACTGGGCACTGAAGCCGGCTCCCTCCCCCTCGGCCTGGAATCCGACTCCCTGATCCGTCTGGCGGAAATCGGCGTCATCGGCCTGCTTGGCCTGCTTGGGTTCTTCTTCATCCTGCGCCCGATATTGAAGGCCATGAAGGGGCAGGCCCAGCCGGCCGCTCCGGAGGGACAGCCGGCGCAGATCCAGGCGCCGGCAGAGCGGCTGGCGCTGGCGCCGCCGGACAATGTGTACATTCCCCAGGAGCTGATCGAGCGCGCCGCCGCCGGCGATGAAGAGGCGATCCGCATGATCCAGGTCACGCGGGGCAAGGAGCTTGGCATTCCCGTGGAATCCGAAATCGACGTGGCGCAAATCGAGGGCAAGCTGAAAACATCCGCCCTGAAGAAGGTCGGCGATGTGATCGAGCGCAACCCCTCCGAAGCCGTCGCCATTATCCGCCAGTGGATGTATTCGTGAGGTCTGAGCCGTGAGCGCCATTAGCATGGAAGACATCAGCCGCCTGAGCGGGATGGAGAAGGCTGCAACCTTCATGCTCGCCTTGGGCCAGGAGCATGGCCGCCCGATCTGGGAGCAGCTCACCGATGACGAGGTGAAGGAGCTGTCCGCTGCCATGTCGCAGCTGGGCACCATCAAGGCCACCATCGTCGAGAAGCTGTTTATTCACTTCGCCGCGCAGGTTTCCTCGGTCGGATCGCTCTATGGCTCCTACGAGACCACGGAGCGCGTGCTCACCGCGGTGCTGCCGCGCGACCGCGTGTCCCAGATCATGGAGGAAATCCGGGGCCCTGCTGGCCGCACCATGTGGGACAAGCTGGGCAACGTGAACGAGGCGGTGCTGGCAAGCTACCTCAAGAACGAATATCCGCAGACCGTCGCCGTGGTGCTCCAGAAAATCCGTCCGGACCATGCCGCGCGGGTGCTGGCCTCCCTGCCGGAGGATTTCGCCATGGAAGTGGTGATGCGTATGCTCCGCATGGAAGCGGTGCAGAAGGAAGTGCTCGACAAGGTGGAGCAGACGCTGCGCGTCGAATTCATGAGCAACCTTGCGCGCACCACCCGGCGCGACAGCCACGAGACCATTGCGGAAATTTTCAACTTCCTCGACCGGCAGGCGGAAGACCGCTTCCTCACTGCGCTGGAAGAGCGCAACCGCGATTCCGCCGAGAAGATCCGCGCGCTCATGTTCACGTTCGAGGATCTGGGCCGGCTCGACTCCGGCGGCGTGCAGACCCTGCTCCGCAATGTGGAGAAGGACCGGCTGGCGCTGGCCCTCAAGGGCACGTCGGACAGGCTGCGCGAGATGTTCTTCAACAACATGTCGGAGCGCGCCGCGAAAATCCTGCGCGAGGACATGGAGGCCATGGGCCCGGTGCGCCTGCGCGATGTGGACGAGGCCCAGCAGTACATGGTCAACGTCGCCAAGTCGCTTGCCGACGCCGGAGAAATTCTCCTCGCCGATACCAAGGGCGAGGACGAGCTGATCTACTAAAAGGCGCGTTCGATGAAAGTTGTCCCCTTCACGTTCGACAGCGCCTTTGATGGCGGCGCGAGCGAAGCCAAGGCCAAGGCCGAGGCGCAGTTCCGCGAGGAACTGACGGCGGTGCGCGCCGCAGCGCGCGCGCAAGGGTTCGAGGAAGGCTACACCCAGGCCAAGCAGGAACTGGAAGCGGCAACGCTTGCCTGCCTGCAACAGCTTCTCGCGCAGATGGGCGGCGTGACGGCCGAGATGGAGCGGGTGAAGCGCGACCTGGCGGCCGAGGCGGCTGCGCTTGTCGTGCCCATGGCTGAAGCCATGGCCGGCATGGAAATCCAGCGCCGCCCCCACGACCTGCTCGACCGCTTCGTGCAGCAGGTTTTCGAAGAGCACGCCACCGAACCGCGCCTCGTCATCCGCGTGGCCGACACCCTGCTGGATGCGGTCAAGGGCCGGGTTGAATCGCTGGCGGCCGCCTACGGCTTCCAGGGCCGCCTGATTTTTCTTGCCGAGGCGACGCTCGCCCCCGGCGACTGCCTCATCGAATGGCCGGACGGCGGCATCGAGGTGCGCGCGGCCCACCGCCTCGCCCAGGTGCGCGAGAAGGCGGAAGCTTTCATTGCATCGCTTGAGCAGGGCGCGCCCGGAGGCTCCGCCCCATCTCATGGACCTGAAGGAATCGCGTAATGGCCGAGCCCAACGATCCTAAGAATTCGGTGACGTTGGACGACCTGTCCAATGCTCCCCTCTCGCCTGACGAGATGCGTCGCACCGCGCCGGTCGACGAGCCGGACACCCACTCCGCCGCGGAACTGGAGGCGGTGTTCGACGTGCCGGTGACAGTGCAGGCCGTGCTCGGCAAGACCGCGCTCGAGGTAAGCCAGCTCCTGAAGCTCGCGCCCGGCGCGATCGTCGAGCTGGACCGGCGCGTCGGCGAGGCCATCGATATTTACGTCAACAACCGGCTCGTCGCCCGTGGCGAGGTGGTGCTGGTGGATGAGCACCTGGGCGTCACCATGACGGAAATCATCAAGACGGACCGCACATGATCCTGAGCCTCGCCTTCTTTGCTGCGTCCTTCGCGCTCATTGCGGCGGCCATCTCCGTTGGCGGGGAACCGGCGGCTTATGTGAGCGGCGCGTCCGCCCTCCTGGTGGTGCTGGGCACCATTACGGTGACGGCGGCGGGCGTGCGGCGCGGCGAATGGCGACAGCTGCAGGACAACGCCCGCGCCATGCTGCGCGCGCCGGTACGGGACAACGGCCAGCTGGCCCGGCAGATGCTGGATCTTGCCTGGCGGCAGCGCCGGGAAGGTCCGGCCTGCCTGAAGGCGGCGATGCGCGGTCTCAAGCATATGCCGCTGCTGCGCCAGGGCATCGGCCTGATGCAGGACGGCCTGACCGCCGAGACGGTCGAGAAGCTGCTGAACGCGGAGGCCGATCGGCTGGCGGCCAGCCGCCTGCGGCTGGCGCAACTGCTCCAGCGCGCGGCGGATGTCGCCCCGGCGCTGGGCCTCATCGGCACGCTCATCGGCCTTGTCGATATGCTCGGCAAGCTGGCTGATCCGTCGGCGCTCGGCCCCGGCATGGCCGTGGCGCTGCTCACCACCCTTTACGGCGCGGTGCTCGCCCATGTGGTGCTGCTGCCGCTGGCCGCGCGCATCGAGGCTCATGTGGCCGCTGAGCGGAATTTTCATGCCCTGTGCATCACCAGTGTGGCCGCCCTCGGGCGCGGCGAGCATCCGATGCATCTGGAATCGCAACTGAACGCGCTTTTGCCCGAAGCGCAGCACGTTCGCGCCGCGTAAGTTACGCGGCCAAAGGACCTGAGGGAGTTAGACATCATGCGTCTGCTGATGGTGGGACAACTGAACGGCCAACTGGCCAGCGCCTCGAAAATGGCGATGGATGCCGGGGCCAAGGTGGTCCATGCCCCTGACATCGAGACCGGTCTGGAACTGGTGCGCTCCAAGGGCGCGGACCTCATCATGATCGACGTGGCGCTGGATGTGGCCGCGTTCATCGAGCAGATCCGCACCGAGCGCATTTCAACGGATGTGGTGGCCTGCGGCATCGGCACCGATGCGCGCGCCGCCGTCACCGCCATCCGGGCGGGCGCGAAGGAATATGTGCCCCTGCCGCCGGAAGCGGCGCTGATCGCCGCCGTTATCCAAGCGGTAGCAGAAGACGGGCACCAGCTGATTTTCCGCGACCCCGCCATGGGCCGCGTGATTTCCCTGATCGATCAGATCGCACCCTCCGACGCTTCCATCATGATTACCGGCGAGAGCGGCACGGGTAAGGAAGTCATCGCCCGCTACATCCACCGCAAGTCCAACCGGGCGGACAAGCCGTTCGTTGCCGTCAACTGCGCGGCCATTCCGGAAAACTTGCTGGAGAGCGAACTGTTCGGCCACGAGAAGGGCGCGTTCACCGGCGCCATTGCCCGGCGCGTCGGCAAGTTCGAGGAAGCCAACGGCGGCACGCTGCTGCTCGATGAAATTTCCGAAATGGATATCCGGCTTCAGGCAAAGCTCCTGCGCGCCATTCAGGAGCGCCAGATCGACCGCGTTGGCGGCGCGCAACCGGTGCCGGTGAACATCCGCATTCTCGCCACCTCCAACCGCAATCTGGCAGACGAGGTGAAGAAGGGCACGTTCCGCGAGGACCTCATGTTCCGCCTGAACGTGGTCAACGTGAAACTGCCGCCGCTGCGCGAGCGTCCGGCGGATATCAAGGTGCTCTCCGACCACTTCGCCCAGAAATTCGCCGAGCACAACAACATGCCTTTCCGCCCGCTGGACGAGACGGCGCTGCGCGCGCTGCTCGCCCACGGCTGGCCGGGCAATGTGCGCGAGCTGGAGAACACCTTGCACCGCGCCGTGCTGCTGGCGAACGGCGACACCATTTCCGCTGACGCCATCGTTCTGCCGGATGGCACCCGCCCGGCGATGGCCCCCGTCGCAAGCCCGGTAACGGTGGAGGGCGAGACCGAAGCCACGGCTGCTGCAGCGGGCGGCAGCACCGCCACGCTGGTGGGTCGCACGGTCGCCGACGTGGAGCGCGATCTCATCATCGACACGCTGAAGCACTGCCTCGGCAACCGGACGCACGCCGCCAACATCCTCGGCATTTCCATCCGCACGCTTCGCAACAAGCTGAACGAATACAGCTCGGCGGGCATTCCCATCCCCTCGCCGGGGCTGGGCGAGCGGGTGGCGGGCTGATACCACTCAGCCCCACGGCATTTTTTCAGTTAAGCGACGAGCAGGACCCGGCGGACCATTATGGCGGACGCGACCACCGACAAGGCAGGCCCGGCAGGCGGCGGATTCCTCTCACTCCTGAACCGCATCACGCCGTCTCAGGACATTGCCATGGCCATCGGCATCCTGGCGATCGTCCTGATGCTGATTTTGCCGCTGCCCACATGGCTGCTGGACATGGGGCTGGCGCTCTCGATCACCATTTCCGTCCTCATCCTGATGACGACGCTGTTTATCGAGAAGCCGCTCCAACTCTCCTCCTTCCCGACCATCCTCCTGGTCGCCACCATGTTCCGGCTGGGCCTGAACATCGCCACCACCCGCCTCATCCTCGCCCACGGCCACGAGGGCACGCACGCGGCGGGCGGCATCGTGCAGGCGTTCGGCTCGTTCATCATGGGGGGCGATGCGATCATCGGCATCACCCTCTTCCTCATCCTCCTGGTCATCAACTTCGTCGTCATCACCAAGGGCGCGGGGCGTATCGCGGAAGTGGCCGCCCGCTTCAGCCTGGACGCCATGCCCGGCAAGCAGATGGCGATCGATGCCGACCTCTCCTCCGGCCTCATCGACGAAAATCAGGCCAAGGCGCGACGCAAGGAAATTGAGGCCGAGAGCGGCTTCTTCGGCGCGATGGACGGCGCCAGCAAGTTCGTGCGCGGCGACGCGGTGGCGGGCCTGCTCATCACCGGTATCAACATCGTCGTCGGCCTCATCGTCGGCGTCGGCATCCATGGCGTCGCGTTCTCCGAGGCCTTCCACAGCTACACGGTGCTGACCATCGGCGATGGCCTCGTCTCGCAGATCCCGGCGCTGGTGGTCTCGACCGCCGCCGGTCTCCTCGTCACCAAGGGCGGCGTCACCGGTCGCACGGACGAGGCGCTGATCGGCCAGCTCACCAACTACCCCAAGGCACTGGCGGTCGTCTCCGGCCTGCTCGGCTGCCTTGCCGTGGTGCCGGGCCTGCCGTTCCTGCCCTTCGCCATTCTCTCCGGCATCACCGGCTACAGCGCGTGGCTGCTGAACAAAAAGCAGGCCGCGGCCGTAGTGCAAGAGCAGCAGGCTAAGGCCGCCGAGGAAATGGCCAAGGCAACGCCCGCCGAGGAGCCCATTACCGCCGCGCTGGCCATGGACCAGATCCGGCTGGAGCTGGGCTATGCCCTGCTCTCGCTGGTCAATGACAATTCCTCCGGCCATCGCCTCACCGATCAGATCAAGGCGCTGCGCCGCCAGCTGGCGACCGACTACGGCTTCATCATGCCGTCGGTGCGGATTCTCGATAACATGGCGCTGCCGCCCAACACCTACGCGGTTTTCGTCAAGGAGACCGAAGTGGGCCGGGGCGACCTGCAACCGGGCAAGCTGCTGGTGATGCACCCGAGCGGCGACCGGGTGGACCTGCCGGGCGAGGACACGCGCGAACCCGCCTTCGGCCTGCCCGCCCTGTGGGTGGATAAGGGCCTGCGCGATGAAGCCAGCTTCCGCGGCTATACGGTGGTGGATGCGCCGACCGTCATCACCACGCACCTGACCGAGGTCATCAAGGACAACATCCCCGACCTGCTCTCCTACGCCGAAACCCAGAAGCTGCTGGACGAGCTGGGACCGGAGAACCAGAAGCTCATCGCCGACCTGGTGCCGAACCGCATTCAGCTCTCGGGCGTACAGCGGGTGCTCCAGAACCTGCTCTCCGAGCAGGTATCGATCCGCGACCTGCCGACCATTCTGGAGGGCATCGCTGAGGCGGTGGGCTATACCCAAAGCCTCGTCATGATCACCGAGCACGTGCGCGCCCGCCTCGCCCGCCAGATTTGCAGCGCCAACGCGCGCAACGGCGTCATCTCGCTCGTCACCCTTTCGCCCACGTGGGAGCAGCGGTTCGCGGAAAGCCTCACCGGCCCCGGCGAGGAGAAGCAGCTGGCCATGGCCCCAACGCACCTGCAGGAGTTTATTGCCGCCGTGCGCGACAGTTTCGAACAGCAGGCAGGGCGCGGCGAGCTGCCGTGCCTGCTCACCTCGCCGGGCATCCGCCCCTATGTGCGCTCCATCGTCGAGCGGTTCCGCCCGGCAACCGTCGTGCTCAGCCAGAACGAAATTCACCCCAAGGCCAAGATTCGCGCCGTGGGCAGCATCTAGAAGCCAGACCTAGAGGGCGGGGCGAAGAAATGCACAAAAGCACCAGGGCGTTAACGTCTCGTTTGCCATGGCGCGGCACATTGGGGGCGAGCAAATTGCCACGGCCCGCCATCGTGCGGCGGACCAGGGGGGCTTAAACAACCGTGCGTCTTAAAATCTACACCGGCAAGACCATCGCGCAGGCGAAGGACAAGGTTCGCGCTGAGCTTGGGGACGATGCCGTCATCGTCAACATCGACCACGACAAGCGCACCGGCCTTGTGCGGATTACCGCCGCCATCGAGAACCGGCCCGACCCGGAGCCGATCGAAGCGCCGGAGCCCGTCTCCACCCGTCCCTTCCAGCGGTTCGATGCCGGACATCTGGCGGCGGTGCTGCGCTATCACGGCTTCCCGTCACCGCTGTCCACCCGCCTGCAAACCAGCGCGGCGGCCCGGCAGGACAGCGACATGGTGGATGCGCTTGCGCTCGCCATCGACGACCTGGTGAAGGTGCAGCCCATCGATATCGCCTCGAACCGGCCGATCCTGCTCTTGGGCGCGCCGGGACAAGGCAAGACCCTGGCCGCCGTGAGGCTCGCCGTTGAAGCCCGCAGCCTGGATAGGCCCGCCCGCGTCATCACGCTGGACGGCAAGGCGGCGGGCGCGATGGAGCAGTTGCGCGCCTTCTGCGGCCCAGCGGAAGTCGACATGGCCTGCGCCGACGACGCCGCTCATCTGGAACGGTTGCTGACGCCCCTCTACGAGGGCTTCACCGTCATCGACAGCATGGGCATCAACCCCTACGCCCTCTCCGACATCGAACTCCTCGCTTATGCCGTCAAACGCTCGGGCGCAGAGCCCATCTGGGTGATGGCGGCGGGCGCTGATTCGCTGGAAGCCGCCGAGATGGCCGAGATCTTCGCCTCGCTCGGCGTGCGGCGCATGATCGTCACCCGGCTGGATGCCAGCCGCCGCCTGGCGGCGACGCTGACCGCGCCGATCCGCTCACGCCTGGCGCTGGCCGGATTTTCCGCCAGCCCTTACCTCGCCGACCTGATCCAACCCGCCAGCCCGATGACGCTGGCGGAGTTTCTCCTCGACAAACCCGACCCCACCCACATTGCCCGCATCGTGCAAGAAAAGGCCGCGTCATGACCGCCCCGGTTTCTCAACTGCGCCCCCTGCCCCATCCCAATGAGAAGCGCCTCATCACCATCGCCTCCGGCAAGGGCGGGGTGGGCAAGACATGGCTGGCCATCAGCCTCTCGCACGCGCTGGCGCGCATGGGCCGCAAGGTGATGCTGTTCGATGGCGACCTTGGCCTTGCCAACGTGGACATCCAGCTTGGCCTGTCGCCCGAGGCAGACACTTCTGATGTTCTCTCCGGCCGCCTGAAGCTGACGGAAGCGCTGTGCCGCTACGAGGATGAGGCGGCACGCACATCCGGGTTCGATGTGGTGGCGGGACGGTCGGGCGCGGGCACGCTCATCGGCCTCGGGCGGGACGCGCTCATCGGCCTGCGCCAGAGCCTCGTGCAAGCGGCGGAGAAGTATGATGACGTGTTGCTGGACCTCGGGGCAGGCATCGAACAGCCGGTGGCGATCCTCGCCAGCCACGGCGGGCGCTGCCTCGTCGTCGTGACGCCGGAGCCCACCTCCATCACCGACGCCTACGCTTTCATCAAGCTGCGCCGGATGCGCGACGCAAGCGCCGACATCCGCATCGTCATCAACCAGGCGCAAACCCGGCGCGAGGGCGAGCAGACCTACGAAACCCTGTCGCGGGCCTGCGCCAATTTCCTGAAGTTTACTCCGCAGCTCGCCGGCATCATTCGCCGCGACAACAAGGTGAAGGACAGCATTCGCGCCCAGATGTCGCTGCTGGCCCGCTATCCGGATAGCAACGCCGCGCAGGATATCGAGGCGCTCGCCGCCAAGATCGCAAAGGGCTGAGGCCATGCCGGGGGCGGGCGCG
Organism: Pedomonas mirosovicensis; assembly: GCF_022569295.1. Lineage (NCBI taxonomy): Bacteria > Pseudomonadati > Pseudomonadota > Alphaproteobacteria > Sphingomonadales > Pedomonadaceae > Pedomonas > Pedomonas mirosovicensis. Next base: position 2,443,886 of record NZ_JAKFIA010000001.1, read on the forward strand.
GTCGGCGGCGTGACGCCCGTCCAACCTGCGGGAACGCAGGACAAGCCGGCAGGCACGCGCGACAACGCCGGCCGCATGGCGGCCGGAACCGGCGAGGCAAAACCCGCCGCGCCGTCCGCCACCGCCGCGCTTGAGGCGGCCAGCCGCCCCGTCGCATCGCTTCCTGCCGATCCGGCCATTGCGCTGGCTGCCACCCTTGCCGGGCTGAAGGTGGGGCAGGAGCTGCGCGGGCAGGCCAAGCCCCTGCCTGGCCGCCCCCAGGCACTGCTGACGACGCCGGAAGGCGATTTCCTTATCGAGCCTGCCCCCGCACTCCAGGGCGAGGCCGACCTGACGGTGGTGCTGACCCGCGCCGACCGCAGCATCAGTGGCCTGCTGCTGGCAGCAGAAGGCGAGATGCTCGACCCACCCCAGACCGTGCGGCTGACGCTGGTCGCCGTTCCGCCCCGGCCTGCGCCCGAAGAAGCGCAAGGCCAGCAGCCGGTGCCTGCGGCTCCGGCCAAGGCGCTATCGGCGCAGCCCCAACCCATGCCTGTCCCGGCGCTGACGGCGGACGGCGCAGCGTTGAACAGCCTGTTGCCGGGTGAGGCCCTGCCGCTCAGGGGCAGCGGCACGCTTACGGGGGCATCCCCCAATCCGGCGCAGCCATTACCGCCCAAACCGGCCGTGCCCACCGCTCAAACCCTGCTGTCACCGGCACCGGGGCCGGCGCTTGCGCCATCGGTGCCGCGCGCATTGAACCTTGGGATACCGCCCGCCCCTGCCGTTGGCGGCCAACCTGCAGCGGCGCTGGCAACACTGCTTGAAGAAGGGGTTCTGCCCCTGCGGCTGGAAACACCTGTAAAGGGACAGACGCACCTTTCCGCCAGCCTGATCGCCATTGCCGAAGCGGATGAAATCACTCCGCTCACGCGCCCTGCCGAAGGCTCGCCGCTGGCCCGGCTGGCAGCAAGCGGCCGCCTTATCACCGCCACCGTCCTGCCTTTGACAGGAGGCGAGGCCGGGGCAATGACGGCAGAGCCCGCAAGCCCCGCCCCCGCTGCTTCTGCTGCGACGGCCCCGCCCGGCAACCCGCCGCCCGCGCAGAAAACAGAAGCCGCCCCTGCCCCGGCATCCAGCAAGACGGCAAGCCTTTCGCCCACAGCTCCGGCATCAACGCCGTCGCCTGCGCCAACAGCGCCGGCAGATATGGGCGCCCCCGCGCCATCCGCCCGGCCGCAGGATGCCAACCCGCCTTTAACTCCAGGGGGAACCACGACGCGCCCTGCCCCGGCTGCGGCCTCCCCGGCGACAAGCGAGCAAGGCCGCGCACCGCAGGCGCCCGCGCACCGGTTAGATTTGTCTCAGGCGCAACCGTTGCGGCTCAGCGCCAACGGCGTGGTGATGCAGCTTGATCTACCCGCAAGCGCGCCCCGGCCAGCAGCGGGTACGCAGTTCGTCTTTCTGGTGACCAGGGGCCGCGAGGCCCTGCCGCCCTCGCCCGCCGCAACGATGGAAGCCAGGCCGCAGACGCGCCCTGCCCCTGCCATCGGCGAAAATCCAAGCGCTGCCGCACCGCCCAAAACACCCCAGCCGCATGCGCCGGACAACGCACCGGTCGCGCCTGCGCGCGCTTCGGCCATGACAACGGCTCAGCCTCCCGCTGCGCCGCCAGCGCATAGCGCCAGCGCGGTGCCCCACACGGCAGCAATACCCCACCAGGCATCCCCCCTCACCCTGGCAACACAGGCCAGCACTGGGAAAGCCGACCCTCCTGCCGCCGCGCACGAGGCCGCAGCGCAATCTCCGGCACCGCCGCGTGCGGTCGAGACCAGGCGAGCACCGATAGCTGCGGCCTCGGGTGACTTGGCCCCAATCGAAGGCGCGCGGGGAAAAGCGCCCGCGGCGCCCCTCGCGCTCACGCCTGCCGGGATGATGTGGATGCCGGGCATGAACGCGCCGCAAATCCTCACGAGCACGCAGCCCCTCCCAACCCACCCGGGCGAGGTCCTGCTGCTGGCGGTGATGCAGGCATTGGGGCGTAAGGGCTTCGGCGTTTCCGCCCACCCGTCATCGGATCATGCCGGTGAGGCAGAACCGGCAGAGGCAGCAGACGCGCTGCAAGCCGTGGCGCGTCTTGCCTCCGCGCCAGTTGCCGAGGCCCGCCCCACCGCCGCGCGGGACGCGCTTGCGGGCGACCGGCTGCCCGATGCCCTGCCTGTCAGCGTGACGCTGCAAACGCCGCATGGGGCCATGCCGCTGACGCTGTTGGTATGGCAGCCGCTGCGGCCGGAGGAGGATGGCGGACACGACGGCACGCCGGAAGGCGCAGGCCGGGAGGTCTGCTTCGCCGTCGAGGTGGATTTCGAGAAACTGGGATTGCTGCGCCTGCGCGGCGCGGTGACGCCGCGGCATCTGCAGCTTGGCGTCGAGACAGAACGGCCGCTGGATATGGCGCTTCAGCGCAGCGCCACCCAGGATTTCAATACGGCCGTCGAGGCGGGCGGGATGACGGGAACGCTCGTCTTCCGCCACCGCCAGGGCCGGTAACGCTCTTCATCAACGGGGACAGGGGCCGGGCCAAGGACAGGCGGTGCCCCACCGCCAGAGCCTTCTCCCGCGTGCCGCTTACTGGCCGACCGCCGCCCGTGGCGGAATGGCCTCCGCATCCGGATCCCGCAGAACGTAGCCGCGTCCCCAGACCGTCTCGATGTAGTTCTCGCCCTCGCAGGCGGCCGCCAGCTTCTTGCGAAGCTTGCAAATGAACACGTCGATGATCTTCAGCTCCGGCTCGTCCATGCCGCCGTAGAGATGGTTGAGGAACATCTCCTTGGTGAGCGTGGTGCCCTTGCGAAGGGACAGCAGCTCCAGCATGGCGTACTCCTTGCCGGTCAGATGCACGCGCTGGCCGTTGACCTCCACCGTCTTGGTGTCGAGGTTGACGGCAAGCTTGCCCGTGCGGATGACCGACTGGGAATGGCCCTTGGAGCGGCGCACCACGGCGTGGATGCGGGCGATCAGTTCTTCCTTGTGGAAGGGCTTGGTGACGTAATCATCCGCGCCGAAGCCCAGGCCCTTCACCTTGGTGTCGGGCTCGGAGAGCCCCGAGAGGATGAGGATGGGCGTCGAGACCTTGGCCATGCGGAGCTTCTTCAGCACGTCGTAGCCGTGCATGTCCGGCAGGTGCAGGTCCAGCAGGATGATGTCGTAGTCGTACAGCTTGCCCAGATCGAGGCCTTCCTCGCCCAGATCCGTGGTGTAGACGTTGAACCCTTCCGCGTTGAGCATCAGTTCGACACTCTTGGCGGTAGAGGCGTCGTCTTCAATCAGAAGTACACGCATTTTCTTCCCCCTGATAAATGCCCCCGGGCAGGCGACAGCGTGATAATCCACCAGCCCAGGCAACATTCTTAACAGAAGAGGTTACCGAAATATTAAAGCCGTTAATCTTTATGAACGAGAACTGTCCCAAACGCAACCTTGGCTAGAAAAAGAAAATTGGGGGCTCAATTCAGCCCTCAGGCAAGCATTCACGCTTCCTTAAGCCTGTTTGGTGACCATGGCTTAACCTTGGCAAGGACCCACGCATGTACTTCCACTCTCTGGCCGATGAATTGAAAGCCATTTCTCGTGGCGAGATCTATGGACGTCTCTCCGCCGTGAAGGGCTTGATGGTAGAGGTGGCAGGCATCGGGCAGGCCGCCAGCGTCGGCGCGCGCCTTGGCCTTCTGCGGCGGGACGGCGCGATCATTCAGGCGGAGGTGGTGGGCTTTCGCGACAACCGGGCCCTGTGCCTGCCCTATGGCGCGCTGGATGGCGTGGGCGTGGGCAGCAAGGCCTATGTGCTGGCCAGCGAGGCGGAAGTGCGCCCCTCCCACGGCTGGCTTGGCCGCGTGGTCAACGGCCTCGGCGAGCCGGTGGACGGCAAGGGGGCCCTACCTCGTGGGCCCCTCCCCAGGCTCGTGCGCGGCAAGCCCCCTGCCGCCCATGCGCGTGACCGGGTGGGCTCCAAGATCGATCTCGGCGTGCGCGCGCTCGACGTGTTCGCCCCCTGCTGCAAGGGGCAGCGCCTTGGCATCTTCGCGGGTTCGGGCGTCGGCAAGTCGGTTCTGCTCTCCATGCTCGCCCGCTATACGGACTGCGACGTGGCGATCATCGGCCTCATCGGCGAGCGCGGCCGCGAGGTGCAGGAATTCCTTGAGGACGATCTCGGCCCCGAGGGTCTCGCCCGCTCGATCGTCGTCGTAGCGACCTCAGACGAGCCCGCGCTGATGCGTCGTCAGGCAGCCTATCTGACCTTCGCGCTGGCCGAACACTTCCGCGACCAGGGCCAGCATGTGCTGTGCATGATGGATTCCGTCACCCGATTCGCCATGGCCCAGCGCGAAATCGGCCTTGCCTCGGGCGAGCCGCCCGCCTCCAAGGGCTATACGCCAACCGTGTTCGCCGAGCTGCCCAAGCTGCTGGAGCGGGCCGGCCCCGGCACCGGCAACGGCGGGGCGATCACGGGCCTGTTCACGGTGCTGGTGGATGGCGACGACCACAACGAGCCGGTGGCGGACGCCGTGCGCGGCATTCTCGACGGCCACATCGTCATGCAGCGCGCCATTGCCGAGCGTGGCCGGTATCCGGCGATCAACGTGTTGAAATCCGTCTCGCGTACCCTGCCCGCCGCTCACACGGAGGAGGAAAACCGGCTGATGCGCGCAGCCAAGGCGCATTTGTCGGTCTATGCGGACATGGAAGAGATGATTCGCCTCGGGGCCTACCGGCGCGGCTCCAACCCGGAGGTGGACGCGGCGCTCACCTTCGCGCCGAAGATCGAGGCCTTCCTCAACCAGCGCAAGGGCGAGCACACCCGCGCGGGCGAAAGCTTCCAGCAGTTGGCCAAGATTCTGGGCTAAGGTGAGACACCTCGATGAAGACGCCCTACGATGCCGGGCTGCGCCTGCGGAAAAATGAATTGGATGAGCTGCGCCGCGAGATCGGCGCGCTTTATGCGAAGCAGGACGCGCTGGAGGGCAAGCTCAAGGCCATCGACGGGGAGATCGCCAGCGAGGCGCAGCTGGGCTTGCCAGAGGCGCTCGTCGGCCTGTCTGATTTCGGCGCTTATCTTGGGCGGCAGCGGCTGGCGCGGCATCAGGTTGAGCAGGAAATGGCCAAGCTGCAAGCTGAGATGGACAAGCTTCAGGAGAAGCTGGCCGAGGCCTTCGCTGACTTCAAAACCCTCGACATCGCCAGCGCCCGCTTCATCGAAAACGCCAAGAAGGAAGCAGACCGCCTCGAACAGCTGGAAGCTGACGAGGCGGCCCTGATGCGTTTTACGCCGCCGGAGTGAGTGGCGCCCAGAGCAGGAAGAGCAGTTTCAAGCGTTGAAGCTTATGAACTTACCAAGGGGTTACAGGCCTCTTGGGACCCCCTGTCGTGTTTGGCGCGGCACCCGGTCAGGCCCGTGCGCGAGCTTAATTCTGGGCCTTTATCTCCCGCTCCAGCCGATTGGCCTCGGCCTCCAGCTCGGCAGCGGCCTGGTTCAGCTCCTCACGGTTAGAGGCGGCCTTGGTGCCTGAGATCATGATACCATTGTTCAGGTAGAGGTCGGGGTTGGTCCGCAGACGCTGGGCGGTCTGGCGGAGGTGGGTGACGGCCTGGCGCATGGCCTGGCTACGGATCTGCCGCGCTTCCCGTTCAAGGTCGGCAGCCTCGCGGCGGGCTTCCTCGGCTTCCTGCCGGGCCTCGCGACGGGCTGCCGCCGCCTCCTGCAAGGCTTCGCGCCGGGCCTCGGCTGCTTCCAGCAGCGCATCGCGGCGTGCCTCGTCGGCGGCACGGCGGGCCTCCATCTGCACCTGCAGCGATTCACGATGGGCCTCGGCGGCCGCAAGCTGGGCCTCCCGGCGCGCCTCGGCCGCAGCGAGACGGACTTCACGCTCGATGTCCCGGCCAAAGTCTTCCCCAAGGTCCACCTCGACCGCGGGCCTGATGTCAGGCACATCGGGCACCTGCGGTTCGACCACGACCTTGGGCGCGCGGGGCGCAGCCGGGGCCTGGGCCGCCTTCACGGCAGGCGCGGAGGGCGGAACCGGCACAGCCTTGATAGTAGCGGGCGCGGCCGGCGCGACAGGAGCAACCGGCGCGGCTGGAGCCACTGGCGCGGCAGGAACCTCCGGCGCAACCAGCGCAAGGGCGGTGTCCTCCTTCAGGTCCGGCACGGCATGGCGCGCCTGGGCCATGGGCAGGACCAGCATTCCAAGGCCAACGATGCCAACGGTGCCCAGCAGCTTGGAGCGGGTAGACATCAGAGTTTCTCCCTTCAGCCAGATCAGGCGGGTCTTGAGGCCATCGCTCGTGCCGCCCTGGATGCTGAGCGTGCGGGCAAAGGCGGTCTCGGGCTCGATGCGGAAGGCCTTGAGCGCGGCCAGCAACCCCTTGGCGTAGGACGTGCGGGCGACCATGCCGCTGTTGGCCGCCGCCACGTCGCAGGCGGCTTCCCGCGCCGTGTCGATCCGGCGCACGGCCATCCACACCAGCGGATGGAAGAAGAACAGCACCAGCAGCACCCGCTCCGCCATCCGCCAGGCGACATCGAACGAGCGGATATGAGACATCTCATGGCCGATGACCGCGCTCATCTCCACCACATCAAGCTTGCTCAGCAGCTGGCGCGGCAGGACGATGACCGGGCGGAACAGGCCCGCCGTGAAGGGAGCGGTCGCCTCGGCCGTGATGAGCAGCCGCACATGGCGGGACACGCGGAAGCGCCTGGCCCAGCCGTCCACCAGTTGCAGAAGCAGGGGCTCCTCGGCCGGCTCGGCCATGGAGATGGCGTGGCGCGCCGAGCGCTCCGCCCGCACGAGCAGAATGGTCATTGCCGCCGCGCCGCCCAGCCAGAACAGGAACAGCGCCAGCGGCAGGATGTCCGTGGCGGCGCCCTCCTCAACCGGCATGGCCAGGGCCTCCGGCTCCGTTGCCGGCGGCTCCGCCGCCAAGGACGAGACGGGAACCGAGCCTTCCGCGCCAACCACGTTGACGTGCGGTTCACCCTGCGGCCAGACGATCTGCGCCAGCAGGGTCTCGCCCGTGGACCGCAGACTCCAGGATGTGGCGAAATCAGCGGGCAGCAGCAGCCGCGCCAGCACGAACCACCACAGCGCCAGATGCAGGAACGGGTGGCGTGGGCGAACGATGGCCAGCACGGTCCACACCACCACGGCAACTGCCGCGGCATAGAGGGACTGCTGCGCCAGGAAATCCAGCACGTGGCCGGACAGGCCGGTGAGGGTTGCGAATAGTCCGGTATCCATTACCGCTTCTCCCCAGCTGCGGCGTTGGCATTCTCAGCTTCGGCGTCGGCCTTTTCAGACTCATCCTCTTCCCGGACCAGACGCTCCAGTTCGGCCAGTTCGTCGTCGTTCAGCGCCTCGCTGTTGCGAAAGAGGCCAAGCACCACGCCCAGATCGCGCTCCACCACACGGTCGGCGAAGAAGCGGACGAAGCGCGCCAACCCGGCCGCCCGCGAGACCAGCGGACGATAGACAAAGGCGCCATGCAGATTGTCCCGCGCCAGGAGGCTCTTGGCGGCCATACGGTCCATCACGGTCTTGGTGGTGGTGTAGGCCCAGCCGGTATCAGCCTCCAGCTGATCGTGCACTTCCCGCACGCTGGCCTGGCGCAAACGCCAGAGCACGCGCAGCACGTCATACTCGGCCTTGGACAAGTCTGGAATGGTTGGCATCACGAATCTCCGAACTCGTCGTAGTACTACTACAATGTCGTAGATCGCGCAAGCGAGGCTGTAACGGTTTTTTTTGGCCGAGCATCAAAAAGGGGAGATGGCACAAAAAAGAGAGGCAGCCGAAGCTGCCCCTCCCTCCCCAAACCACTGGCTCACTGACCACTGGCGACGCCAACTTGTTTCGCTGGCGAACTTACCAAACGCGGACGCGCTGGTTCGGTTCCAGATACAGCTTGTCGCCCGGCTTCACGTCGAACGCCTTGTACCAGGCGTCCATGTTGCGGACGATGCCGTTGGCCCGGAACTCGGACGGCGAGTGCGGATCGGTGACCAGGCGATTGCGAAGCTCCGCCTCGCGGTAGGCGCGACGCCACACCTGCGCCCAGCCGTAGAAGAAGCGCTGGTCGCCCGTGGTGCCGTCGATCACCGGAGCGTCCTTGCCGCCCAGCGACAGCTTGTAGGCGGTGTAGGCGACATTGAGGCCGCCGAGGTCGCCCAGGTTCTCGCCGAGGGTGAGCTTGCCGCGCACGCACTCGCCGGGGAACGGGCAGTAGGTCTCATATTGGGCCGAGAGGGCGTTGCCGCGCTCGTCGAACTTCTGGCGGTCCTGATCGGTCCACCAGTTGACCTCAACGCCGTCGCCGTTGGACTTCGAGCCCTGATCGTCAAAACCGTGGCCGATTTCGTGGCCGATGACCGCGCCGATGCCGCCGTAGTTCACGGCGTCATCCGCGTTGGGATCGAAGAACGGCGGCTGGAGGATGGCGGCCGGGAACACGATCTCGTTGTTCACCGAGTTATAGTAGGCGTTGACCGTCTGCGGGGTCATGAACCACTCGTCCCGGTCCACCGGCTTGCCCAGGCGATTCAGGTCACGCTTCCACTCGAACTCGGCAGCGCGCTGCAGGTTGCCCAGCACGTCGCCCGCCTTCACTTCGTAGGCGGTGTAGTCGCGCCACTTGTTGGGGTAGCCGATCTTCGGGTTGAACTTGGCCAGCTTGTCCAGCGCCTTCGCCTTGGTCTCGGCGCCCATCCAGTCCAGATTGCTGATGTGGATGCGGTAGGACTCGACGATGTTCTTCACCAGCCGGTCCGCCGCGGCCTTGGATTCGGCCGGGAAGTGACGCTCCACATAGCGCTTGCCGACCGCCTCGCCCATGGCGGTCTCGAGCAGGTCCATGCCGCGCTTCCAGCGCTCCTTCTGCGCCGGGATGCCGGAGAGGACACGGCCGGAGAAGTTGAACTCCTCATCGGCAATCGCCTTCGGCAGCACCTCGGAATAGGCGCTGAGGTAGTGCAGCGTCAGGTAGTCCTTCACCACGTCGACCGGGGTGCGGGCGATCACGCCGGCGGTGCCGGCCACCGCGCTCGGCTGGTTGACCAGATAGAACGGCTGGCCGGCCAGACCCAGACCGGTGAAGTAGGCGTCCCAGTCAATGCCCGGCGCTTCGGCCTTCAATTCGGCCAGCGTGCGCTTGTTATAGGTCTTGTCGCGATTGCGGCTGTCGGCGCGGGTCCAGTGGACCTTGGCGATGGCCTCTTCCAGCGCGTACACCTTCTCGGCGCGCGCTGCGGCGTCGGCCTGCGCCACGCCGGAGAGCACCAGCATATTGGCCAGGTGCTGCTTGTACTGCTCGCGCACCTTGGCGAAGTTCGGATTGTCGGACAGGTAGAAGTCCCGGTCCGGCAGGCCGAGGCCGCTCTGGCGGATGTAGATCACATAGGTGTCCGGGGCCTTGCGGTCCTGCCCGACGCCGGTGGCCAGCGGCGTGCCAACGCCAATGGTGGTGAGGCGGGCGAAGGCGGCCGCCACGTCCTTCTGGGACTGAATGGCGTTGATCTTCGCCAGCTCCGGCTTGGCCGGAGCAAGGCCCGCCTTCTCGATGGCGGCTTCGTTCATGAAGTCGGAATAGAGGGTGGCGATCTTCCACTCCTCGGTGCCCTGTGCCGGCTTGGCGGCAACCAGTTCCTCCACGATGGCGTGGATCTGCTGCTGCGCCTGATCCGCCAGCACCACGAACATGCCGTAGTTGGACTTGTCCTCCGGAATCGGCGTGTTCTTCAGCCAGCCGCCGTTGGCATATTCGTAGAAGTTGTCGCCCGGCTTCACCGCGGCGTCCATGCCGGCCGCATCGAAGCCGTAAACGCCGAAGGTGGGCTTGGCCATGTTGCTGGCGGCCAGCGCCGGCCCTGCAAGGCCGAGCCCGAAGCTGAGCGCCAGAGTGCTGGCCAGGGTGAGAGAGCGGAAACGGTTCATCAATTACCCCCGTTCAGAAGCGGCGGACGGATGGGCTGCCACCGCTGGGTTCGATTGCATGTGACACGACAATAAAAGGCCACCGCCGCGTCGCGCAACGGTTACAAGGGCGAACGACGGCCCGCGCCGCTGCCGGTAGGTGCGGAACGGTAGACCTGCTGGTTGCCCGGAGCAAGAAAGGGCCGGGCGCGGCTGCCGCACCCAGCCTTCGCCTTGTCGCACCCGCGATGGACCGGTCAGGAGGAGTAGCGGTCCTCGTTCCAGGGATCGCCCTCGTTATGGTAGCCGCGTACTTCCCAAAAGCCGGGCTTGTCCTCGGCCGCGAACTCGATGCGCCGGATCCACTTGGCCGACTTCCAGAAGTAGAATTTCGGAATGACCAGGCGCGCCGGGCCGCCGTGCTCGCGCGAGATCGGCTCGCCATCATGAGTGTGAGCAACGAGGCAGTCCGCGTCGGCGAAATGCTCCAGCGTCACGTTGGTGGTATAGCCATCGTAACCGTGGAGAATGACGTGGCGAACCTCCGGCCGGGGTTTCACCACATCGAGGATGTGGCGGGTGGAAACGCCGTTCCAGCGGTTGTCGTAACGCGACCACTGGGTCACGCAGTGGATGTCCGATACATCCTCGAACTGCGGCTGGGCCATGAAGGCGTCCCAGTCCCATGTCACCGGGTTTTCCACCAGCCCGTCGATGGTGAGCGTCCACTTCTCCCTCGGGATGTGCGGCTGGATGCCAAGGTCGAGCACCGGCCATGTCTCCACCAGTCGCTGGCCGGGCGGCAGGCGCTCCACCGTTCGGTCGCCGGTCTTGCCGGTCAGCAGCCGGCCTTCCCTGGCCCATTGCTGCTTGGACTTGATGAGCTTGTCTTTCATCTGGCCATTATCGCCCGACATAACACCCGCCTTGGCCTTTTCAGCCACAAAACCAAACTGCCTGTGTTCCGGAGATAAGCCCGCCATGCGCGAATAACCAGAGCAGAGCCCTGGCCATCCTCCGCTTCGGGCACAAAAAAGGCCGCTCCAAAGAGCGGCCTTTCCCGTTTTGCCGACAGGCGGGCGTGCCGGTCAGCCCCGGCGACGGCCACGCAGCGCCGCAACGCCGGCCAGGCCGACGCCGAGCAGACCGACAATCGCCGGCTCCGGAACGTCGGTGACCGGCGGCGCAGCCGTCACGTGCAGCTCACCTACCGCAAAGAGGTTGTCCCCGCCCGAGGCGCTGACGCGCAGGTAACGCGCCGTGACCGCGTCAAAGCTCTTCTCGAAGGCCTCGATGCCCCAGTTGACCGTCCCTTCGGTCCGCAGAACCGAGAACAGGTCGGTGAAGGAGACGCCGTCCGTTGAGTAGGACACCAGGTAGTTATCGTTGTGATCGACGGACAGCAGCGCCTGATCGAACGATACCAGATCACCAAAGTCGATCGTGAAGAAGGTGTTCGATCCGCCCCACCAGACGGTTTGCCCAGGGGTATTGTAGCCGGTGCCATTGGCCGGGGTGATGCCGTCCGACAGGTTGGACAGGGTGGCGGCGGGATTATAGTTGCCGTTCGCCGTAACGGCGCCCGTGATGATCGTGGCCTGTGCCGCCGACGAAAGCGTGAGCGCGGCCAGGGCAGCCGCAAAAAGTTCGCGCATAAGACAGTTCCTGCATCGATGCTCTGCTGAGCCCGCTTGCTCAGCAACGGCCCTGCCAAAGCAATAACGGTGCCAGAACAAAATCCAGGCGGCGCAACACATTAAGCCGCTGATTTTAAAGGACCCACCGACACGCCGGAATAAAATATCTAGAAACAATGTAAACTATACCGACAATCACAGCGGAGAAACGCGCAGGCCAAAAGCCCTTTTGGGCTCCCGCCTCTGGAGGCGGCCCCCAACCAAGTAATAACCCATTCGGTTCGTTTTAATATATAATTATTAACCAAAAACTATTATAAATCGCGACCGTGGGGAGATGGACGAAAGGGGGGCGCTTCATGTTCACGGCGAAGGACAAGGCCAGGCTTCAGCCCAGCATCGGCAGGCCGCCGGCCAACGGCCCGACTGCCGCCGCCCTGGCAGCGCTCATCTTGATAACGCTAGCGTTGCTGGTGCTCGCGGCCCTCGTGGGCGTGGCCGCTGGCCTGGTCAGCGCGCAGGGAGCCCGCACGGTCCGGCCGGCGCCGACGCTGGACGCAGCCGCCAGCGAGGCGGTCGCGGCTTCCCGAGCCGACACGGCTGGCCCTGGCGCGTTTACGAAGAAGAACGCGGGATACGCCGCGGTTGTGGCTGCGCCGACAACGGTTGCGCCGGCGACCTTGCTAGCCTCGGTCCCGCAGCAGGCGGGCCTTGTCGCGCTGCCAGTCGCGCTGCTTTGCGGTTTCGCGCTTGTCGTGCAGCTTCTTGCCCTTCGCCAGCGCAAGCTCGACCTTGGCGCGGCCCCGGTCGTTGAAATAGACGCTGAGCGGCACCAGCGTCATGCCCTGGCGGTTGACCGCGCCGTGCAGTTTCTCGATCTCCCGCCCGTGCAGAAGCAGCTTGCGCGGCCGACGGGGCTGATGATTCTCGCGGTTACCGAAGGTGTACTCCGGGATGTTGGCGTTAATCAGCCAGACCTCGCCGTTCTTCACTTCCGCATAGCTCTCGGTGATGTTGCCGTCGCCAAAGCGCAGGCTCTTCACCTCCGTGCCCTGCAGGGCAATGCCCGCCTCGAAGGTGTCTTCGATGAAATACTCGAACCGCGCCTTCCGGTTCTCGGCGACCACCTTCCGCTTGGTCAGCGGCTTGGAGAGGTGCGGGCGGGCCATAGAGCGATCTCGTCCTTCATCGGCTTGCTGTCGGGCATCGGCTTGCGGTCACGCCCGGACGGCGCGCAAGGTCCACGGTCCGGGGCGGGCATGGGTAAAGCAACCCATGCCCAGAAGGCAAGTGCCGCCCGAGCCTCCAATGCACCTGCCGTTCGTAGCGGCGGTGCGGAATCAGAGCAGCCCGGCGTGCGCGAGGGCGGCGTCCACCTTCGCGCGGGCGGCCTCCGACGGCTGGGTCATGGGCAGGCGTACCTCCAGGCTGGAAATGCGGCCCAGCTTCCAGAGGGCGTATTTGGTCGGCCCCGGCGACGCGTCGGAGAACAGCGCCATATGGAGCGGGAACAGCTTGTCGTTGAGCGCGAGAGCGGTCGCATAGTCACCCGCGAGGGTGGCTTCCTGGAATTTCGCGCACAGCTCGGGCGCCACGTTGGCGGCCACCGAAATGCAGCCCTTCCCGCCCGAGGCGTTGAAGGCCAGCGCGGTCTCATCGTTGCCGGAGAGCTGGATGAAGTCCGTGCCGCAGGTGATGCGCTGCTGGCTGACCCGGGCGATGTTGCCGGTGGCATCCTTCACGCCGATGATGGTCTTGAGTTCGGCCAAGCGCCCCATGGTCTCGGGCGTCATGTCCACCACCGAGCGGCCGGGGATGTTGTAGATGAGGATGGGCAGGTCGCTCGCCTCGGCCAGAGCCTTGAAATGGAGGTAGAGGCCCTCCTGGTTCGGCTTGTTGTAATAGGGGCAGACGACTAGCGCCGCGTCGGCGCCGGCCTTTTCCGCGTGGCGGATGAGGCTGATGGCCTCCTGCGTGGAGTTGGAGCCGCAGCCGGCGATAACCGGCACGCGCCCGGCCGCCACCTCGATGGCGATTTCCGTGACCCGCTGGTGCTCATCATGGCTCAGAGTCGCCGACTCGCCCGTGGTTCCCACCGGAACGAGTCCATGGCTTCCGGCCTGGATCTGCCACTCAATCAGGGCGCGTAGAGTCGGCTCGTCCACAACGCTGTCACGGAACGGCGTGACAAGGGCGGGAATGGACCCTCGGATCATTGATGCTATCCTCATTATCAGCGATGGGTACCGCATCTGAGCGGGCGGCCCCGTGCAGCCTTCATTTGTACCAAACAAGCGGTAGAGGCAATCCCGGCGTGTTGAATCGGTTTAATCAGGGCAAAGGTTTTGTAATGCTGGCAGCGCTGGCCAGCACGTTGTTACCAGCGCAATCCACCCTGGCGTCACCGCGCACCCCTTCTCCCGCCGCCATTGACGCGGCGCAGGCCCAGGCGCCGAGCCCGGCTTTGACCACCGAGCAGATTCGCTGGTACGCGGCGCGGCTGGCGGTTGCGGGTCGCAATGCGCCGCTGCCCCCGACCCCGCAGGACGTGTTCAACCCGCTGGCCGAATCGATCGTCACCTGGCAGCGGCTGCGGCAGAATCTGAACACCGCCACCTATCAGGAGATCACCGATTTCCTGAAGGCCAACCCCGGCTGGCCGCAGGAGGCCCGTTTCCGCAGCAATGCGGAGCAGGCCATGACGGCGGACATCCCCTATGCCGAGCGGCTGGATTACTTCCGGCGCTTCCCGGCTATCACCGCCGTGGGCCGGCTGCGCCACGCCGAGGCTCTGGCCGCCACCGGCGAGAAGACGCGCGCTGATGCGCTGGCCCGCGAGGCCTGGCTGAGCGGCGGGCTCGACGGCGACCAGGAGCTGGAGCTGCTGCGCCAGTTCGGCGAGGCGCTGAAGCATGACGACCATGTGGAGCGCGCCAACCGCCAGCTGTGGAGCGGGCAGATCACCGCCGCCCGGCGCATGGTGCCGCTGCTGGATGCGGACCGGCAGGCCTGGGCGACGGCGCGCATCGCCCTGCAGACCCGCGACCCGCGCTCGCCGAGCTATGTCTCGGCGGTGCCGGATTCTGCTGAAGCTGGAGGCGGGCCTGGCCTACGACCGCGCCCGCTGGCTCCGCAACCGTCAGGAACTGCCGGGCGCCGCCGCCGACATTCTGCTGGCGGCCGACGCCAGCCCGAAGGCGGTGGTCAATCGCGGCAAGTGGGCCGATGAGCTGCTGATCCTGTCGGACTGGGCGCGGGAGCAGGGCCAGCCGGAGCTGGCCTACAAGCTGCTCGACAAGAACCGCATGGCGGAATCGCCCGAGAAGATGGCCAAGGCCTCCACCGCGGACCGGATTGCCTATACCGACGTGGAATGGCGGGCCGGCTGGCTGGCGCTCAGGGTGCTGAACAAGCCGGAGGCGGCGCTGCGCCATTTCACCAACGTCTACACCGTCGGCCAGACCCCGATCACGCAAAGCAGAGCCGCCTATTGGGCCGGGCGGGCCGCCGAGGCGATGAAGAAGCCGGACCAGTCGCGCCAGTGGTATGAGACGGCCGCCGCCGCGCCGGATTATTTCTACGGCATTCTGGCGCAGGAGCAGCTGGGCCAGCCCTTGACGCAGCTGGACATGACCCCGCCGGAGTTCACCGCCGAGGATTCGGCCGCCGTGCAATCGAACCGGATGCTGGTGGTGGCGCAGATGCTCAACCAGCTGAGCCAGCCGGGCCTCCAGTCCATGTTCCTGCGGCAGGCCGCCGCGCAGACGAAAACGCCTGGCCAGCTGCGCCTGATTCTCGATCAGGCCCGCGCCATGGGACGGGTGGATATCGCCGTGGCGCTGGCCAAGAACGCCCGCGGCGATGGCCTGACCATGCACTACGCCAGCTTCCCCCAGGTGGATGTGCCGCGGGAGGTGGCCGAGATGTCGGTGATGCTCCACGCCGTCGCCCGGCAGGAGAGCCTGTTCAACCCCAACGCCGTCAGCCCGGCCGGCGCGCGCGGCCTCATGCAGCTGATGCCCGGCACGGCCAAGGAAGTGGCCACGCGGCTGGGCGTGCCCTACGCCCCGCAGCGGCTGTACGACGAGGACTACAACCTGCAGCTTGGCGCATCCTACCTGCAGCGGATGATTACCTACTTCGACGGCAACCATGTGCTGGCCGTTGCCGCCTACAACGCCGGGCCGGGTAACGTGAACAAGTGGCTCCGCCGCTTCGGCGATCCCCGCCAGCCGGGGGTGGATGTGATCGATTGGATCGAGCAGATCCCCTTCAGCGAAACGCGCAACTACGTGCAGCG
The DNA here is from genome assembly GCF_022569295.1 of Pedomonas mirosovicensis. Lineage (NCBI taxonomy): Bacteria > Pseudomonadati > Pseudomonadota > Alphaproteobacteria > Sphingomonadales > Pedomonadaceae > Pedomonas > Pedomonas mirosovicensis. The sequence goes on from NZ_JAKFIA010000001.1 coordinate 2,459,767, forward strand.
CGTGCTTGAGAATGCGGTGGTCTACGCCCTTCTCAAGACGGACGGCAGCCAGTCGTTGGTGGCCAGCCGGCAGGATGGCGGCCAGGAGGCCCAGGCGCGGGAAACCGGGCAGACGCGCCTGCTCTCCCGCCATCTGGGCCTTACCGGCGAAGGCGGGAAAACCAGCGCGCTGGGTGGCTGAGGCTGGGCGGCTGAAATCGTTCGGTTCTGAGATGTGCAAGGGATGTGACGTGCAGGGGGGGGGTGCGCTCCCTTGCCGGTATCGAGCCGGGCGTATCCTCATGGGCGCGGCTGCGCGCCGGTTATCGCCTGTTTATGGGAGCCCAACGAACAGCCTGTTCCCACGCGGGGGCAAAATGCTCTAACCAGGAGTTTATGAGCAAGGCATTCGTCAAGGAACGGGACGAGGAAGACGAGGAGGCGGTTGCGCCCCCTCCTCCCGGTGGCAAGAACTACATGACGCCCGAGGGCTGGCACAGGCTCTCGCAGGAGCGTGAACACCTGCTGAAGGTGGAACGGCCCAAGCTGGTGGAGACGGTCTCCTGGGCCGCAGGCAATGGAGATCGCTCCGAAAACGGCGACTATCTCTACGGCAAGAAGCGGCTGCGCGAGATTGACCGCCGCCTGCGCTACCTCGCCAAGCGGCTGGAATCGGCCGTGGTGGTGAACCCTGCCAACCAGCCCAACAAGACGCAGGTCTTCTTCGGCGCAAGCGTCACCTACGTGGACGATACCGATACGGAGCGGACGGTAAAGATCGTCGGCCAGGACGAGGTGGACACGTCCCGCGGCCACGTCAGCTGGGTCTCGCCGGTCGCGCGGGCGCTGATGAAGGCGCGGGTGGGCGATGTGGTGACGCTGACAACGCCGCGCGGGCCGGTTGAACTGGAAGTGCTCGACATCCGCTACGACGGCTGAACCCGCCCCTCAACCGCCCGCCACGGCCAGATGACCGGGCGGGCGGGAACAAACCGACGCAACCAACACGAACGCTCCGCAACGATACTCAAATCGTGATGCCTGCCTGGCGACAGGCCCGTGAGGCGGGGCCAGGGGATGGCCCGCCCCGGCGCCGCCAAGGTCTATTGCTGCTGAGCCTTGCTCTGCTTCTTCTCGCGCATGGCCGAGCGGTGCTCTTCCATCGACACCGTACCGTCCTTGTTGGTGTCCATTTTGTCGAACTTCGCGTCATGAGCGGCCATAAACTCCTGACGGGTGATGGTGCCGTTACCGTCCGTATCCCATTCCTTGAACATCTGCTCCGCGTGCTGCCGATGCTGTTCCTTGGTCATCGGGCCCATCATCATCTTGCCCATCTTCCCGCCCGAGGGCGGCGGAGACGGGGGCGTCGTCGTATCCTGTGTCTGGGCCATTGCCACGGTTGCGGAAAGGGACAGGCCCATGGCGAGGGTTGAAATCAGAAATGCCTTCATCGGTCTCACTCCTGACTCTGGAGATTGCGCGGTGGACAGGGATTGGCCACCGGTTGCCTGCCTGATGTTCGGGCTTGGCGAGGCGCCCGCGGCGCCTTCTTCAATCACCCCTTAACCCTTTATACGTCCCGTCGGATCCACAGCCTTCGCGTCTCGAAAGCCCCAGGGGCTCGGGTTACCGCTCACCCGCAACGGGCCATCGGCAGCGCAAGGAATCTCCGGATAAGGAATGTACCGGCAGGCGGCATCTGCTCCGCCTTCACCCCGCCATCTCAGGCGGACAGGCAGCGGATGAAGGTTTCCGTATCCACGTTGCCGCCGGAAAGGGTGAGCACGGCTGCCTTGTCCCTTACTTCCACCTTGCCCGCCAGTACTGCCGCCAGCGACACCGCCCCGCCCGGCTCCACCACCAGTTTCAGCTCGCGGAAGGCGAAGGCGACGGCCCTCATCACCTCCGCCTCGGTGACGAAGATGCCCCTCGCCCCGGCCGCTTTCAGAATGGGGAAGGTATAGGCGCCGATCATCGGCGTTTGCAGCGCGTCGCACAGGGTCGGCGCATAGCCCTCGATGGGCAGTCGCTCGCCAGCAAGCAGCGAGCGGCCGGCGTCATCGTAGTGCTCCGGCTCGACCAGCACCACGCGGATGCCCGGAAAGGCCTCCCGTAGCGCGAGCGTACAGCCGGAGGCGAGCCCGCCGCCGCCGCAGTTGGAGATGAACAGGTCGGGCGCGACGCCCAAACGCGCCAGGTCTTCCGCCGCCTCCAGCCCCGCCGTGCCCTGCCCCGCGATGATGGCAGGATCATCGAACGAGGGCACCACCACCGCGCCGCGCTCTCCGGCGAGGCGGGCGGCGATCTCCTCTCGGCTTTCAGTGGCGCGATCGTAGAAGATCACCTCCGCGCCGTATCCCTTCGTGCGGGCCACCTTCAGCGCGGGCGCGTCCGACGGCATGACGATGGTCGCCGGCACGCCCAGCACCTGCGCCGCGCGGGCAACCCCTTGCGCGTGGTTGCCGGAAGAAAAGGCCACAACGCCGGCGCGCCTCTGCGAATCGTCCAGTTGCAACAGCCTGTTCGTGGCCCCGCGCAGCTTGAAGGAGCCGGTTTCCTGCAGCGTCTCGGCCTTCAGGAAAACACGCCCGCCCACGGCCTCGTTCAGGGCTGCGTTTTCCAGCAGCGGCGTGCGGACAACCCGCCCCCGGAGCCTCTCTGCGGCCAGCCGAACGTCGGCGATGGTCGGGATATCGCAAAATGCTTCGGCGCCAACAAAGCCGCTCATGCGTTAAGCTCCTGTAAACAATGGGTAAACCCGGCGAAAGCCATGTGAATTTTTTGAGTCAAAAACTCTTTACAAGGGGGACCTTAGACCCTATTTGAACCCCCGCTGCCCCATGGGGACTTCCAACCGCAAGGCAGCATTGGTGTCAACAGCCTGTTGGAGGTCCCATGAGATGCGCAACGACCATAGCGCGCTGGGGGTAGCCACTACCCTTCGTCCGGTTTCTCCGGTCACCTGCATCCGTCCGCACGCCGCCGCCAAGGCTGCCCGCTTCTTTTCCGAGAAGTTTCCGGGCAAGGTCCTTTATGCGGTGAAGGCGAATCCGTCCCCGGAACTCATCGAGGTTCTGTGGGCGAACGGCGTCACGCACTTCGACGTTGCCTCGATCGCCGAGGTGCGCCGTGTGCGCGAGCTGCTGCCGAACGCCACCCTGTGCTACATGCACCCGGTCAAGCCCATCGAGGCCATTGTCGAGGCGTATGAGAAGCACGGCGTTCGCACCTTCTCGCTCGACAGCCACGAGGAGCTGGAGAAGATCCTGGCGGCGACCAACAACGCCGAGGACCTGACCCTGTGCGTGCGTCTGCGGGTGTCCTCGGGCCACTCAAGCTGTCTCTCGCCTCCAAGTTCGGCGTGAGCGCGGACGAGGCCCCGTCGCTCCTGCTGGCGACCCGCCAGGCCGCCGACTCGCTCGGCGTGTGCTTCCACGTGGGCAGCCAGGCGATGTCGCCGCAGGCCTACGCCGATGCGCTTGCCATCGCCAAGACCGCGATCGTCCAGGCGGGCGTGACCGTTGACGTGGTGGACGTGGGCGGGGGTTTCCCGTCGGTCTACCCCGGCATGGTGCCGCCGCCGCTCGAAGCCTACTTCGAGACGATCAAGGCCCAGTTCGAGGAACTGCCGATCTCCTACTCGGCGGAGCTGTGGTGCGAGCCGGGCCGGGCGCTGTGCGCGGAGTACTCGAGCGTGGTTGTGCGCGTGGAGAAGCGGACCGGCGACGTGCTGTTCATCAACGACGGCTCGTACGGCTCGCTGTTCGATGCGGCGCACGTGAACTGGCGCTTTCCGGTTCGTCTGCTGCGGGACACCCCGTCGCAGACCAAGACCGCGGAGTTCAGCTTCTACGGGCCGACGTGCGACGACATGGACTTCATGAAGGGTCCGTTTGAGCTGCCGGCGGATGTCCGCGCGGGCGACTATATCGAAATCGGCATGCTGGGCGCCTATGGCGCGGCCCTGCGGACCGACTTCAACGGCTTCCGGTCCGACAAGACCCAGGAAGTCCGCGATGCGCCGATGTACTCGCTCTACGGCAACGAAGCCGAGGATGAGGCGCAGCTGCCCCTGAATTTCGCGCGTTCCGCGGAATAAGGGCATCAACCTTCGCTCTAGACTGTTAGGGCATTCCAGTTTCCGGCGGCGGGCGTAGCCCGTCAAACCGCCGCCGGAATTCCTTATCAGCCGTTAGGGGGCCGACGCGGCTCGCCCCCCGGCGCGTTGCTCAGGATGGAGACGCATTCCATGACTCAACCTCTCGCCAACGACCAGCGCAAGGCCGAGCTTCTGTCGAAGGAAGTGAAGCACATCGACATCAAGTCGTTCGATGCGCGTCCGATCATCGACCAGATGGCGAACATGTCCTTCACCTCGCGCGATCTGGCGCGGGCGACCCGCATCTACAACACGATGCTGGAAGACAAGGACTGCTCGATCTTCCTGGTGATCGCCGGCTCCACCTCCGCCGGCGGCTGCATGGACCTCTATGCGGAACTGGTGAAGAACAACATGGTGGACGGCATCGTCGCCACCGGCGCATCGATCGTCGACATGGACTTCTTCGAGGGTCTGGGCCACAAGCACTATCAGGCGCTGGAAGTGCCCGACGACAACACCCTGCGTTCGCTCTACATCGACCGTATCTACGATACCTACATCGATGAGGAGCAGCTGCAGGACTGCGATCACACCATCTTCAAAATCGCAGAGTCGCTGGAGCCGAAGGCCTACTCGTCGCGCGCCTTCATCCGTGAGATGGGCCGTTACCTGTCCGAGCACGGCAAGAAGGAAAACTCGCTGGTCAAGCTGGCCTACGAGAACGACGTGCCCATCTTCTGCCCGGCGTTCGTCGACTCCTCGGCCGGTTTCGGCCTGGTGAAGCACCAGGTCGAGCGCGCCAAGGCGGGCAAGCCGTACATGGTGCTGGACGCCATTGCGGACTTCCGCGAACTGACCGACATCAAGATCAAGGCCGGCACCACCGGCCTCCTGATGATCGGCGGCGGCGTGCCGAAGAACTTCATTCAGGACACCGTGGTGTGCGCCGAAATCCTCGGCCATGAGGATGTGGACATGCACAAGTACGCGGTGCAGATCACCGTGGCCGACGTGCGCGACGGCGCCTGCTCGTCCTCGACCCTGAAGGAAGCCGCCAGCTGGGGCAAGGTGGACACCGCGCTGGAGCAGATGGTGTTCGCGGAAGCCGGTTCGGTGATGCCGCTGCTGGCATCGGACGCCTACCACCGCGGCGCGTGGAAGACCCGCGCCAAGCGCGCCTGGGGCAAGCTGTTCGACAAGTAAGAACGGAATTCGGAACCGCGCAGAGATGCGTGGCCCGGTCCTGCAAGGCGGGGCGCTGGAAACAGCGCCCCGCTTTGTTTTGGGGGTGGGCCGTTGCCGCGTTTTAGCCATGCTGGTACATCTTCGTAACAAAGATCATAGGCGCTGCATCAGCCAGCAACCGATGACTCTACCTCCAGACACGCGGATCAGGAGCGTTTTCCATGAAGAAGCTCGCGGGCGCTGCCGCGCTTGCCCTCGCCTGTAGCCTGCCCCTCGCCTCAGCGCAGACCCACGCCGCCCCTGAAACCCTCCAGACGGAGATAGAGCGGGTGGAACGGGCAAGACAGCTCTCCAGGCAGGCCTTCGAGCTTACGGAAGCGCAGAAGCTTGAAGAGGCGCTACCGCTGCTCGATGAGGCCCTGCGCCTCGTTCCCCTGCCCGGCGAACCCCGTGGGCGTATCCAGATGCAGCGAGGCTGGCTTCTGACACAGCTCAAGCGGCCGCAGGAAGCCCTTCCCGCCCTTGAGCAGGCCTCGGCGATGCTGCCGAACGAGCCGCAGGCTTACATCTATTGGGCAGAGGCGCAGTGGGCCGCCGGCCAGACCGTCGCCGCCAGCCAGAACATCACCTATGTCGCCCGCCATTACCCTGAGCGCCTGCGGCAGATGGACAAGCGCGCGGTCATCGGCCTGCTTGATGCCCTGAAGCGGGGGAACCACACGGAAGCGCGGTTCGGGCTGGTCCTCACCCTCGTCTGGCAGGGCTATGACGGCGGGTCGGCAACCGGCGAGATGGACTGGCTGAGGATGGAAGCTGCGACCGGGTTGCTGCAACGCAACCGTCCTGAAGAAGCCGCTGATGTGGCGAGCGCCGTGACGGACAACTACGCCATGCTCGAAATGCTGGTCAGCCGGCAGTTCGAGTCCATATGGCCCCGGCTGGAGGAAAAAGCCGGGCCGGACATGGCCAGGCACTTGGCGGCAAACCTGACGGCGGCAAGCGAAGCGTTCAAACAGGAGCCCGGCAACCTCAAGCAGCGCCTCCGCTACATGAACGCCTTGCGCGCCCTCGGCCGGTACGAAGAAGCCATTGCTGCCGCCGAGCCCGTGACGGGCGACCTGCAGGCCATGGCGGCAGCGGGCGACGACGGGCTCTTCCTCGTGAACGATCAGGCCTACGCCCTGCTCGCCGCCGGTCGCGGCGAGGAAGCGGACCAGCTACTGGAGAAGCTGCTGGCCCTTGATATCGACAAATACCCGACGCTGACCAACATGGCGATCAACCGGTCGGAAATCCTGCTGCGGCTGGGCCGGTACGAAGACGCCCTGCGGACGGCGGACTGGGCCGAGGAGCACACGGGCAAATGGATGAATGCCTACGGGCGGATGTGGAACTGGTCGAACCGCACCTGCGCGCTGAAGATGCTCGGCCGTCAGGCGGAGGCTGAAGCAACGCTGCGGCAGATGGCGGAGCAGAAGGCCGAAAACTATGCCGCCCACCTCGTCGCCCTTCTGTGCCATGATCGCCTGGACGATGTTGAAGCCGTCGTTCTCAAGCAACTCGCCGACGAGGAGAAGCGCGGCGACATGCTGATCCAGCTTCAGGATTTCCAGGGCCAACGAAACACGCCGCTCGACACGGCAATCAACGAAAAGCTGAATCGCGTCTTACAGCGTCCGGCGGTGCAGCAGGCGGTCCAGGCCGCCGGGCGGCTTCTCACCATCGCAGGACCACTGATTTAAAACTGCCGAGGCTAGTCCCTCACGACCAGCCAGACGGCAACGAGAATCACCAGAACGGCAAGGATGACGAGGGTGCGGGAGGTGCCATGTCCTGCCGCTTCCGGCTGGCCCGCCCCCATGCCGAGATCGCCCGGAGGAGACACCAGGCCGGCGCCTTCCTCCACCGGGGAAAGCCCCGCGTCACCCTGCGTGGTGACGGTAGGGTCCGGGCGCAGCACGGCCTCCTGCTCCGCCGGCGACATCAGGGGGCAGTTGAGCGCAACGTGGCGGCTCAATTCCTCAAGGTTTGGGTCGTTAAGGTTGATGGGCGCGTGCACCTCGCTGTCATCCAGCGGCGGGCGGCGGCCCAGGGTATCGAGGGCAGCGAAGTAAATTTCATCCAGTTCCGGCAGGCTGAGCCCCGCTTCGCTCACCAGCCGCGTGGCGGGGGTTAGCGGCTCAAGATGGGGGTGCTCCTCGGTCAGCAGGCGTCGCAGCACGGTCTCGGCTTCCTGAAGCCTGGCCTGTTCGGCAGACAGATCCGCCATGCGTCTTCCCCCTCTCCTGCCGAATGGGGCATTTCTTAACACAGGGCGCCTGATCGGCCAATGCGACCAAAGCCTAATCCCGGCCGCTATTTGCGGGCGAGGATGTAGTAGACGTAGCTGAATTCCTCGCCGGTATTACGAAAGAGGGCGATCTCCTTGGCAAGAGCGCGGACAAAGTCCGCATCCAGCGCCTCGCCACGCGTGGCAAGGTCCGCCAGCCCGGCCTCCAGACTGTCCGCATAGGCCGCCCAGCAGGCGGACGGCAGGGTGTGGGTGGCGAGCAGTTCATAGCCCGCGCCTTCCGCCCGCTCAATGTTCTCCAGCACCGTCCGCATGGCGGGGTAGGCCGCATACCAGAAGGTCTTCGCCGCAAGGCCGGGGTTCGGCACCAGCCAGGAGCATTCCGAGACCACGGCAAAGCCTGTGGGCTTCAGCAGCTCGCGCCAGTGCGCCAGCGCCGCATCGAAGCCGAGGATATAAGCCGCGCCCTCGCACCACAGCAGGTCGAGCGAGCGTGCCGGGACAGGCGGCGATGCCATGTCGCCCACCACCGCTTCCACCTTGTCGGCCAGGCCGCGCGCGGCGGCCTCCGCCTGCAATCGCTCCAGAAACTCCGGCGCCTGGTCGAGCGCGAGGATGGGCGCTTGCAACCGTTCCGCCAGCGCCAGCGTTGCCCCGCCGGTGCCGCAGGCAAGATCCGCCACGCGGGCGTCGGGCGGCAACTCCGGCAGGTGCCCGAGCGCCGTCAGCGTTTGCGCCGCGCTGCCGGGCGACTGGCGCGGCAGCCGGGCGAAAAAGGCAAGGATGCTGGCGTCCATCACGGCTTGCTCCTACTCCTCCTGTGCTTTCTTTCATTGCAGGGGCGGCCAGCCCCTGCACCCTGTTCTTTTTGATCGGGCCGCGCATGGCGAAATCGTTGCCCCCGCTTGAGAGGCGCGAAGGGATTGTACCGGGCGCGTCCCATGAAAACGAATGGGAGTGGCAGGGGGTTATAGCCCCCTTGCATTCTTAATATTTGTGCGCCCTTGCACACGGGGTTGGAAAATCCAACCTAATGACTGACGGCCCCTTGCGCGGCTTGCCGCAGGATCGCCTTCACGTATCCCAGCAGTTGGCCCGTCTCTTCCTGGGACAGACGACCAGCAATGCGGCCGAAGGCCATGCCGTCCAGCAGGCAGTGGGCGATGCTGCCGGCCTGGGCCATGGCGGGGGCGCCCTCGTCCCAGCCGAAGCTGGCGCGGGCGATGTCCTGCCAGGCGCGAATGAACGCCCGGTGACTGGAGCCCAGAGCCTCCGCCAGTTCGGGCTCGCAGCGCGAGGCCAGCACCAGTTCCTGATAGGCGCGGAAATCCCGCTCCCCCATGCGCGCCCAGCGGGTTTCGATCATGTGGTCGAACAGGTCCCGGTCCGCCGGGCGGCTGGCCAGATCATCACGAAAATTCTCCAGCTGCCGCTGGTGCAAAAAATCGACGGTCGCCTTCAGGAGATCGAGCCGCGTCGGAAAATGATATTGCATGCCCCCGCGCGACAAGCCGCCCTTTTCAGCGATGGTCGCCAGCGACACCTCGGAATAGGGCCTCTCCGCCAGACATTGGATGGTGGTCTCCAGCGCCAGGGTTCGCATGGCTGCGCTTTTTGAAATCTGCCTGGGAGACTGCCCGCAGCGCCGATGGCGCAGCCCCCTGGCAGCCGGTTCCCCGACTTCCCCCCTCATCACAATGCAACTCCCCCGTTATTTTGTTTTGTTAGTTCGTTATTTATGCCGAATTGTCCGCACGCATCAACCAAGGCTGATGCGAAAACCCGCGCGCAATGCCGGCGCAAGCCAGATCATCCAAAGAGAGGGATGGGATGGAAAAGTAGAAAAGGCGAGGCAGTCAGGACAGGCGGGGCCAGCGGTCGGCCACCAGATCATCGCGCCGGGCGCGCAGCATGGCTTCCAGCCGTTCGGGGCGCAGCGCCGGGCTGTTGTGGGAAGCGCAGTGGATAATCGACATCCAGGACCCCTGCTGCGCCTGAGGATCAACGCCGAGGTTTTCCAGAACCCGCGCCCGGTCGCGAGCCGTGCTTCCCCGGGGACCGCGCGCACGCTTGGCAGCCTTGTGGGCGGAAGGGCGCAAAAATGCCTTCGAGCCATTCGCGACGAGGGTTGATACCGACGAACATAAATTCAGCCACATAGGGTATCCCCTGAGGTGGAAAGAAAAAATGCCAACGCGACAACAGTTGGCCCGCCCCTTTCAGAACGGGTTAAATCAATGAGTAGCTAAACGAACCTGAACGCTGGATGTATCCCGCGGAACGCCCAAAAAACTTCGCGATAGTTCCGGCAATCATTTGCTATGGCCAATATTTTCACCAAGCATATTTTTCGCCTGTCCTGAAAATACGCAGGAGAAAAATAATTTCTTTTCTGTTTTCAGGTTGTTGCCGAAAAATAGAGCGCCATCAGGGCTGCGGCCGGCTGGTAATGATGCGGAACGGCAGCGCCTCGCCGGTCGTGTGATCCTTGATGGTCACATATTCCCCAGTCGTCAGCTTGTGAAATTCAAGCCCGGCAATGGGTTCGTCGTCATCGTCACCGGCTGTGTAGGAAAAGCCCCAGGAACGATCCTTCATGCGGGTGAGCCAGCCGTGGCAGTCCTCTTCGCCTGCCTTGTAGCGGGTGACGGTGGCGCGGCGCGGGTCGGCCCCCATGGCTTCCTCGTCAAGGCTGCCATCCTCCGTCAGGGCAACATGAACGATATAGGCGTAGGAGGGGTCGCCCTCGGGTTGATCGCCGGTGCGCGCCTTTTCCAGCCGTAACATCGTCCATGTCATTGCGCTTTACCCCTTGTCTCTCGGGGCCGAAGCGCCATGCCTGTCGATCAGCCCCGCGTGAAGCGGGCCACCAGCTCGACGTGGGCGGACCAGAGGAACTGACCCACCGGCCACAGGCGCTCCAGCCGATAGCCTCCATCGATCAGTAAACGCGCGTCGCGGGCAAAAGTGTTGGGATTGCAAGAAACTGCGACAACGACCGGCACGGCGGACTTCGCAATTTCCGCGCACTGGGCCTGCGCCCCGGCGCGCGGCGGGTCAATGACCACCGCCTGGAAGCGCTTCAACTCAAGCGCGGTGAACGGACGGCGAAACAGGTCCCGGTGCTCGATCCTGACCGGCCTCTGGGCCTCGTTGGCGGCGCGCTGCAGCGCCTCCAGGCTCACCTTGCCCGCGTCGGACGCCAGCACGCGGGCCTTGGCAGACAACGGCAGGGCAAAGGTGCCCAGCCCCGCGAACAGGTCCGCAACGTCCTTCGCCTTGCCGACGGACTCGATGACGGCCGCCTGCAATGCCGCCTCGCCATCGGGCGTTGCTTGCAAAAAGGCACCCACCGGCAGGCGGACGGCGACGCCGCCGAAGCGGATGATCGGCGCGCGGCGCTCGATGATGACATCGACGCCAAGGCCGGTGTCGATGCTGAGGCGGGCAAGGTCATTCTCCTCCGCAAAGCGGGTGAGGAGTTCGTCCTGCGCCAGTCCCTTGCGCTTGAGACCGCCAAGCGTCAGGTCCACGCCCGCCTCCGTCAGGGTGACGGCGATGCTGGCGGCATGACCGTCCGTCAGCTCTTTCGCCAGCAGGCCACGCAGCGCGGGAAGCAGGCCGAACAGGGCGGGGCTGAGCACATGGCATTCGCTCAAATCCACCAGCGTGTGGGCGCGCTCTACATTGAAGCCAAGCTCGACCTGCTTGCCCCGGCGCACGGCGCGGAAGGTGGCGCGGCGGCGGGTTTGCGGCGGGCTCACATGCGGCGCGACGATGGCATCGGGGGCAAGCGTGATGTCATGCTGCTGGAGCGCCATCAAGATGCGGTCCGTCAGCCAGCCGTGATAGAGTTCAGGCGCGACATGCTGGAGGGTACAGCCGCCACACAGGCCGAAATGCAGGCAGACGGCCTCGGCGCGGTTGGGGCCGGGGATGAGGTCGAGCACCTTGCCCTTGTCATCCACCACCACCGTATCGCCCGGCACGCCGCCGGGCACGTAGACAGGTTTGGGCAGCCCCGGCGCGGGGGCAACACCGTCGCCCTGCGCGCCCAGATGGCTCACGGTCAGGCGGGTCGCGGTCATGGTGGTCACGGCTGTCTTTCCGCAGCGATCAGAAATTCAACATTGCCTTCGGGCCCGGTGATGGGGCTCTGCGTGATGCCCACCACATGCCAGCCGGGCTGCTCGCTCATCCACGCCTCGATATCAGCGCAGACTTCCGCATGAAGCTCGGGGTCGCGGACGACGCCGCCCTTGCCCACGCGCTCCTTGCCCACCTCGAACTGGGGCTTGATGAGAGCGATGAGCCGGGCGTGCGGCCGGGTCAAGGCCATGGCGGCGGGCAGCACGGTTTTAAGGCCGATGAAGCTGGCATCGCACACCACGAGGTCGAGCGGCTCGGGGATCTGCTCTTCCGTCAGATGGCGCGCGTTGGTTTTCTCGAGCACCACCACCCGCTCGTCCTGCCGCAGCTTCCACGCCAGCTGGCCGTGCCCCACATCGACTGCGTAGACCTTGGCCGCGCCGCGGGTCAGCGCCACGTCGGTAAAGCCGCCGGTCGAGGCCCCCACGTCGATCACCACCGCGCCCGCAATGTCCCACCCGAAGTGGGTGAGCGCGTGGTCGAGCTTGAGCCCGCCCCGGCTGACCCAGGGGTGATCCTTGCCCTTCACCTCAAGCGCGGTGTCCTCGGCCACCGTATCGCCTGCCTTGGTGATCTTGCGCTCACCGGCGAACACCAGGCCCGCCATGATGAGCGCCTGCGCGCGGGTGCGGCTTTCCACCAGCCCCCGCTCGACCAGCAGCTGATCGACCCTTAGCTTCCGGCTCACGCCGTTGCCGTCGCGGGGGAATTGTGGCGCAGGGCGGACAGCGCGGCCTCGACGATGTGCGGCGCATTGAGATGCGCCTCGTCGTACATCTTCTCCGGCTTGTCCTGGTCCTGGAAGATATCGGGCAGGCGCAAGGACCGGATCTTCAGCCCTGCGTCCAGCAGGCCTTCATCGGCCAGGTAGGTGAGCACATGCGCGCCGAAGCCGCCGATGCTTCCCTCCTCCACCGTCACCAGCACCTCGTGGCTGAGCGCCAGCTTGCGGATGAGCGCCACGTCCAGCGGCTTTGCAAAGCGCATGTCGGCAACCGTTGCCGCCAGCCCCTTGGCGGCCAGGTCGTCCGCCGCCTTCAGCGCCTCGCCGAGGCGCGCGCCGAGCGACAGGATGGCGACCTTGGAGCCCTCGCGCACGATGCGGCCCTTGCCGATTTCGAGCCGCTGGGGCGCGGCCGGCATCTCGACGCCCAGCCCCTCGCCGCGCGGATAGCGGCAGGCGATGGGCCCGCTGTCGTGCAGCGCCATGGTGTGGACCATGTGCACCAGCTCCGCCTCGTCAGCGGCCGCCATCACCACCATGTTCGGCAGCGAGGCGAGGTAGGTGATATCGAACGAACCGGCATGGGTCGCGCCGTCCGCCCCCACGAGCCCCGCGCGGTCGATGGCGAAGCGCACCGGCAGGTTCTGGATGCACACATCGTGCACCACCTGGTCGTAGGCGCGCTGGAGGAAGGTGGAGTAGATCGCCGCGAACGGCCGATACCCTTGCGCTGCCAGCCCCGCCGCAAAGGTGACGGCATGCTGCTCGGCAATGCCCACATCGAACATGCGGTTGGGGAAGGCCTTGGCGAATACGTCAAGCCCGGTGCCCGAGGGCATGGCGGCGGTGATGGCGACCACCTTGTCGTCCCGCTTCGCTTCATCGACCAGCGCGTTCGCGAACACCTTGGTGTACTGCGGCGCCTTGGCCTGCGGCTTCACCTGCGCGCCGGTGATGACGTCGAACTTGTTGACGCCATGGTATTTGTCGGCGCTGGCCTCGGCGGGCGCGTAGCCCTTGCCCTTCTTCGTCACCACATGAACGAGAATCGGCCCGTCCTTGGCGTCGCGCACGTTCTCGAGAACGGGCACCAGATGCTCGAGGTTATGCCCATCGATGGGGCCGACGTAATAAAAGCCCAGCTCCTCGAACAGGGTGCCGCCGGTCGCCATGCCGCGGGCGAACTCCTCCGCCCGCTGCGCCGCCTTGAACAGCGGGCGCGGCAGCCGCTTGGCGAGCGCCCGGCCGATGTCGCGGATCGACATGTAGGAGCCCGAGGAGAGCAGCCGGGCGAGGTACGCCGACAGGCCGCCCACCGGGGGTGCGATGGACATGTCGTTGTCGTTGAGGATGACGATGAGGCGGTTGCCCGCCTGCGCGGCGTTGTTCATGGCTTCATAGGCCATGCCGGCCGACATCGCCCCGTCGCCGATGACGGCGATGGCCTTGCCCGGCGCGTCCGCCAGCTTGTTGGCAATGGCAAAGCCCAGCGCGGCGGAGATGGAGGTGGACGAGTGGGCGGCCCCGAAGGGATCGTACTCGCTCTCCGAGCGCTTGGTGAAGCCGGACAGGCCGCCGCCCTGGCGCAGCGTCGTCATGCGGTCGCGACGGCCGGTCAGGATCTTGTGCGGGTAGGCCTGGTGGCCCACGTCCCAGATCAGCGTGTCGCGGGGCGTGTCGAAAACGTAATGCAGCGCCACCGTCAGCTCGACGACGCCAAGCCCTGCGCCAAGATGGCCGCCGGTCTGGCTGACCACATGGATCACCTCCTGCCGCACCTCATCGGCCAGCTGGGGAAGCTGGTCGGGCGACAATTGGCGAAGATCGGCAGGCAGCCGAACCTCATCGAGCAGGGGCGTGTGCGGACGCTGGGTCACGCGAAACTCCACTTCGGATAAGGAATCATGGGCCTCTCATAACGGGGAATGGCCTGTATGTCGAATGAACAGCGCACGCTCCGTCCTCTCGGTCTTCCCGTTTGCGGGTAGATATAGGGCGGGCCTGGGCTTTTTTTCCCTGCCCAGTCCCGGCCTCGCTATTGCCGTCCGCCTTTCTCTCCGGCGGTTACCGCCGGCTGATGGCCGCCCACCACGTGCAGCACCCGCTGGGGGAAGGGAATTTCGATGCCGTGGCTCTCCAGCGTCTCCTTCACCCGGCGGTTCATAAACGACCAGGTCTGCATGTAGTCCGCCGCGGGCACCCAGACGCGCACGCTGAGGTCAATGCTGCTCTGGCCCAGCGCGGCGATGACCACTTCGGGCGCCGGGTCGGCCAGCGCATTGGGCAGCGCCTGCGCTTCCTCCAGAAGCAAGGCGCGGGCCTGCTCGATGTCGGTATCATAGGCCACGCCCACCACCACCTCCACCCGCCGCGACGCGTTGCGGCTATAGTTGACGATGTGCGCGGACCAGATCTGGGAATTGGGAACCGAGACGAAAAGACCATCGAACCTTTTGAGTTCGGTGGTGAACAGGCCGACGTTGACGACGGTGCCGATGATGCCGCTGATCTCCACCGTCTCGCCGACCCGCATGGGACGCAGGAACACCAGCATGATGCCTGCCGCGATGTTGGAGAGCGTGCCCTGGAGCGCAAGGCCAATGGCAAGGCCCGCCGCGCCGAGCACGGCAAGGATGCTGGTGGACTCCACGCCGAACTTCGGCAGCGCCATGACGACGACGAGCACCATGACGCCGTAGCGCACCACGGCGGAGAGGAACAGGGCCACCGTATCGTCGAGGCGGATGTGATCCAGCATCAGCGCGCGGGCCCGGCGGCTCATCCAGCCCGAGACGTACCAGCCGATGAGGAGAATGAGGAGGGCAGCCACGATGCCAAGACCAAGATCGACCGCCCGCTCCACCCAGGGGTAGTCCATCAGCCGCTCATACTGCTTCATCTGCCCTCCGTTCAGGCCCGCCGCGGTCGGGGCGCGCCCGCCGCCCCCATCTGCGTTTCTGCTCTACGTATCATGCGCGGGAGTTGTTCGGGTAGCCGAGCCAGGCGCCGCTGGCCAGCGCCTCGCGATTCAACGGCCGGAGCAGGAGCCGCACAGGCCCTTCACCTCGATCACCGGATGCTCCGGCTGGAAGCCGTGCGCCTTGGCGGCGTTGCGAATCTCGCCCGAGATACCGTCGTCATCGATGTGGGTGGTGGTGCCGCAATTGTCGCAGACCAGAAAGATGCAGTCGTGCACATGGTCGGGATGGTCGCAGGCCAGGAAGGCGTTGCGGCTCTCGATCCGCTTGGCGAGGTTGGTCGCCACGAACAGATCGAGGATGCGGTAAACCGTGTTGGGGGCGATGCGGCGCCCTTCCCTGCCCGAGACCCGCTCGGCGATATCGTAGGCGCTGGCGGGCTGCTCGAAGCTGGCAAGCGCCTCATAGACAGACTGGCGCAGGGGAGTCCATTGCTCGCCCTGACGCTCAAGCGCCGCTTCCGCCGCGGCCAACCGGCCGACAGAAGTTGTATCGATGGTATGTGCTCGCACCATAAATTCCTCGCCCCAGCATTACTCCTGTTGGGGCCGCGCCGCAATCTTCACGGGCAGTTTCGCAGGGAATATGCCGTCAGGCCGCGTCCTGAAGCCGCGCGGACGGGGGACAATCACAGGTGGCCGCGGTCGCGTCATGCGTGCATACGGCCGCCCCGGCTCCCGCTCCGCTCTCTGCCCCGTGGTGGTGCAGGCCCCGCCAGTTGAGAACATGGGCCACCGCCAGAATCGCCACGCCCAGCACCGTCAGCACGGTCTCCGGCCAGCCGGCCAGGGACGGCAACACGCCGAGCGCCATCAGGCCGAGGCTGAAACTGCCGAGCAGCATGGGCGCCGCGCGGCGATGCTTCACCCAGCCCCGCCCCAGCGCCCACAGCGCCAGCACGGCGGCAATCAGCAGCGCATAGAGGTGGAATTCGTGGCTGGCGGGAACCGTCATGCTGACCGCCGACAAGCCGGCAACGAACACGCCGCTGGCCAGGCAGTGCACAAGGCACAGCCCGGACATGCCGATCGCCGATAGATCCAACCAGTCAGGCCTGAACATGGATAAAGCTCCTCACGGTAGCCATGATATATTATCACACTTGCCCGTCAGCAACCCTTCTTCCGCAAATATTCTAAAGTCGGCCCCTTCTCGCCGCCGGCACGCCCTTATGTCGCAGGGGCTTGGCTCGGCTTGCGGTTCCGCTTAGGTGACAGGACATGAGCGAGACCCTGGTAACCCTGCCTGCGACGGACGCGAAGACGCGCTCGAGCCGGCGTGCCATTGCGACCTGGCTGCTGCTGGTGGCCGGCCTTGTATTCCTGATGGTGGTGGTGGGCGGCGCGACCCGGCTGACGGAGTCGGGCCTGTCCATCGTGGAATGGAAACCCATCAGCGGCGCGATCCCGCCGCTGACCGATGCCGACTGGCAGGCCGAGTTCGAGGCCTACAAGAAGATCCCCGAATACCAGCAGGAGCATGCCTGGATGTCCCTGGAGGACTTCAAGGGCATCTTCTGGTGGGAGTGGAGCCACCGGCTGCTGGGGCGGCTGATCGGCCTCGTCTATGCCATTCCCTTCTTCTGGTTCCTGGCTCGCCGCCGCATCCCTGAAGGCTACAAGAAGCCGCTGTTCGGCCTCCTGCTGCTGGGCGGCCTGCAAGGGGCGATCGGCTGGTGGATGGTCTCCTCCGGGCTCTCCGAGCGCACGGACGTGAGCCATTATCGCCTGGCGACGCACCTTGGCGTTGCGCTGACCATCTATGCCGGGCTCATCTGGACCGCGCTCAACCTGCTGGCCGACCGCACGCGCCAGAACGTGCCGCCGGGCGTCAACCGCTGGGCCCTGCCCTTCTTCGCGCTGCTTGCCCTGCAAATCGTGATGGGCGCGTTCGTCGCCGGCCTCAACGCGGGCTTTGCCTTCAACACCTGGCCGCTGATGGGCGACAGCTTCGCCCCGCCCCACATGTGGGAGGCCGCGCTCGGCTGGCTCAACCTCTCCGAGAACGGCGTGGTGGTGCAGTTCGTGCACCGCTGCATCGCCTATGCGCTGGCCATCGTGGGCGTTCTCTGGATCCTTGCGGGCTGGCGCACAGGCATCGTCGGCATGCGCGACCGGGCCATGATCTTCGCCATCGCGCTGGCGGCCCAGATCACGCTTGGCATCCTCACGATCATCCATGCGGTGCCGATTCCGCTCGGCGTCGCCCACCAGGGCGGCGCTGCCGCGCTGCTGGCCGCCGCGTTATACTACGCGCACCGCGGGCGCAGCATCACCCGCGTGGCATAGGCCGCGCGGCCGGAAGGCAAGGCCGGGAGGGGGAGCGAGAATGGAAAACGGGGCGGAGACAGGCGTCATCAGCATCTATGTCACCTTCCCGGCCGGCTTTGCCGTCGAGGACCTCATCGCCTCCCTGCTGGACGAGAAGCTGATCGCCTGCGCCAACCTGCTGCCGGAGATAACCTCCCTCTACATGTGGGAGGGGCGCATGGAGCGCGACCGGGAAACCGTCGCCATTCTCAAGACATCGGCGGACCGCGCCGAGGCGCTCACCACCCGCATCCGCGCCGCCCACCCCTATGAGGTGCCCTGCATCGTCGCCTGGCCTGTTATTGGCGGATTTGCCCCCTATCTGGAGTGGGTGAAGACCCAAACCCAGGCCTGAACGGCCCAGCTCGAACGGGCCGGGCCTGAACTGGAGGCGCCCATGGCCTTCGATGACCCGGTTGAGCGGCATGGCTCCCCGCGCAACGTGCTGGGCGGCCGGCTGACGGCCTGCTCCTTCGCGCCGCGCACCGGCTTTTATCGCGACGGCTGCTGCAACACCGGGCCGGAAGACCTGGGGCTGCACCTGGTCTGCGCGGTGATGACCGAAGAATTCCTTGAATTCAGCAAGAAACGCGGCAACGACCTCACCGCCCCGCGCCCCAAGTACGACTTCAACGGGCTTGCGCCCGGCGACCGCTGGTGCCTGTGCGCCCTCAGATGGGTGGAGGCGCTGCAGGCGGGCGTCGCCCCGCCCCTGGTGCTGGAGGCGACCAACGAAGCCACGCTCCTGCTCATTCCGCTGGAGATTCTGAAGCGCCACGCGGCCGAATAGGGCGACCGGCCCATCCGCTGCCTTGCTGGTGGTATTATTTTACCACACAGCATAAACCCGCTTTATCCTTGACTTTGCGGCAAGCGTGCATCAATTAGCAGCCGGTTCGGCGACGGAAACTCCGTTGCCTTTGATTTTGTGAGCACCGAGGCACACCATGAAGACCTACGTCGCCAAACCGGCGGAGGTGGAAAAGAAGTGGCTGCTGATCGACGCTGACGGTCTCGTTGTGGGCCGCCTGGCTACGATCATCGCCAACCACCTGCGCGGCAAGCACAAGCCCAGCTTCACGCCCCACGTGGACTGCGGCGATAATGTCATCGTCATCAACGCGGACAAGGTGAAGTTCACCGGCCGCAAGCTGACGCAGAAGTTCTACTACCGCCACACCGGCTACGCCGGCGGTATCAAGGAAATCCGCGCCGACAAGGCCCTTGGCGGCCGCTTCCCCGAGCGCGTGCTCGAGAAGGCCGTGGAGCGCATGGTTCCGCGCGGCCCGCTCGGCCGTCAGCAGATGCGTAACCTGCGCGTCTACGCTGGCGCTTCGCATCCGCACGAAGCCCAGAACCCGGTTGTGCTGGACGTGGCGTCGATGAACGCCAAGAATAAGCGAGGCGCGTAATGGTCGAGAAGCAAACCCTTGAGGACCTGAAGTCCCTCGGCGCTGGCGACGGCGAAGCCACCGCCGCCCCGATTCGCGAGCCGCAGATCGACTCGTATGGCCGCTCCTACGCCACCGGCAAGCGTAAGAACGCCGTTGCCCGCGTGTGGGTGAAGCCCGGCACGGGCAAGATCACCGTCAACGGCAAGGACCAGGAAGTTTACTTCGCCCGTCCGACCCTGCGTCTGGTCATCAACCAGCCGTTCCAGGTCGCTGATCGCGAAGGCCAGTACGATGTGATCGCCACCGTGGTCGGCGGCGGTCTGTCGGGCCAGGCCGGCGCCGTGAAGCACGGCATCGCCCAGGCGCTGACCCGCTACGAGCCGGCTCTGCGCGGTCCGGTGAAGGCGGCTGGCTTCCTGACCCGCGACGCCCGCGTCGTCGAGCGTAAGAAGTACGGCAAGGCCGGCGCCCGCCGCAGCTTCCAGTTCTCGAAGCGCTAAGCGGTCAGGCGACAAGCCTTTACGATTGGAAAGGGCGTGGCCTTCGGGCCGCGCCCTTTTTTTTTTTGTGGCTGGGGCAAATCGGCCCCGCCACTCAACGAAAACACGAATGCCTCTAGATCGGCTTTAAACGCCCACAGAGAGGTTTTTACCTATCACCGCTAGGGTGGTAGCGGGCAGGCAGGGAATCGCGCTGTAGCATGCCCCTACGGGGCTTTACGGGGCATCTGGCGCGCCACCCTCCCCTTCTTCGCCTCCTCGCGGCCAAGGAGGGGCAGCATCCGCACCAGCCGCAGGGACGGTACGTCGAGGCGGACGCGGGAGCCCGCGCCTTCCTCCACGATGACGACCGGCAGGCAGGCGAGCCCCAGCCCGGCTGGCGCCTAAGTCCGGCTCTTCATATAGCAAAGTCATAAGCACGTTGATTTTACTAAATAATCTTTCGGCGGAGAACCAAACGGGGCAACCATCGTTCTTCTGGCGGCACCCGCGCCTTGCGGTTGCCGCCGCAACGATCAAACGGACCGATCCGTGCACTATCGCCCTGAAATTGATGGCCTGCGCGCCGTGGCCGTCATCCCCGTCATTCTGTTCCATGCAGGCCTTAGCCTGTTCAGCGGCGGCTTCGCGGGCGTTGACGTGTTCTTCGTCATCTCCGGCTATCTCATCACCAGCATCATCATCAACGAGCTGGAAGAGGGCCGCTTTTCCATCGTCCGCTTCTATGAGCGGCGGGCCCGGCGCATCCTGCCCGCCCTGTTCGTCGTCATGCTGTGCTGCATTCCGTTCGCGGCCGCCTGGATGCTGCCCTGGCAGTTCAAGGACTTCGCCCAGAGCCTGATCGCCGTCACGCTGTTCAGCTCGAACATCCTGTTCTGGCGGGAGGACGACTACTTCGCCACCGCCGCCGAGGAAAAGCCGCTGCTCCACACCTGGAGCCTGGCGGTGGAGGAGCAGTATTATCTCCTGTTCCCGCTGCTCCTGGCGCTGCTCTGGCGCTTCGGGCGAAGGCCGGTCTTCGGGGTGATCGCGCTGCTGGCGGGCGCAAGCCTGCTGCTCAGCGAGTATGGATCGCGGCACTGGGGCTCGGCCAACTTCTACCTCGCCCACACCAGGGCGTGGGAGCTGCTGATCGGCTCGATCTGCGCCTTTCTCCAGTTCCGGCAGCCGCAGCGCCGCAGCAACGGGCTCTCGGCCCTCGGGCTCGGCCTCATCCTGTTCGCCATTTTCCGCTACGACGAGACCACGCCCTTCCCCTCGGTCTATGCCCTTGCGCCCACCCTCGGCACGGCGCTCGTCATCCTCTACGGGGCAGGCGGCACCTGGGCCGGCCGCCTGCTTGCCACGCGCCCCTTCGTCGGCATCGGCCTCATCAGCTACAGCGCCTACCTGTGGCACCAGCCCCTGCTCGCCTTTGCCCGCATTTACAGCCTCAAAACGCCTCCCATCGAGATGATGCTCGCCCTCTCCGCCGCGTCGCTCGTTCTGGCCTATCTGAGCTGGAAATATGTGGAGACCCCCTTCCGCAACCGGCGGGCGTTCAGCCGGGGCGCGATCTTCCGGTCGGCGGCGGCCACTCCCTCTCTCTGATGGTCCGGCTTTCTGGCGCTCCGGTGTAACCAAAACGCCCAAGCGACGAAGGGAAGAGGCGGAACGATCGTAATAACCTCTGATGGACTTTCGCCTTTCACCAAACCCACCTATTCTTGGGCTATGCTGAAGACACTCTCTCTCGCAGGCGCGGTTCTCTTAACCGCAACAGGCGCGGCTCTGGCCAATCCGGTCCAGCGCGCGCACACCACCGTCGAGCTGTCCGCCGAAAGCGCCTCGATCGCCCCCGGCAAGCCGCTGACGCTGGCGCTTCACATGACGCCGATCCCCCAGTGGCACACCTACTGGAAGAACCCAGGGGACAGCGGCATGGAGACCACGGTGACGTGGGATCTGCCGGACGGCTTCAAGGCCAGCGAGCTGCAATACCCGACGCCCACCCGCCTGCCCTTTGGCGGCGAGCTGGTGAACTTCGGCTACGAGGGGCCGTCCACGCTGCTGGTTACCCTGACCCCGCCCGCCGACCTGAAGCCCGGCGCCTCCGTGCCCATCAAGGCCAAGGCCGACTGGCTGGTGTGCGACGACGAGCAGTGCGTGCCGGAAGGCGCGGAACTCACCCTCACCCTGCCGGTGGGCGACGGTTCGGCCAACCCGGCCAAAAGCGCCCTGTTCGCCAGCGCCCGCGCCGCCATGCCGACCCCGGTGGACTGGGAGGTGAAGTTCAACGCCGAGGGCGAGCGGTTCACGCTGGAGGCGCCGTGGTCCCTGCCCGAGACCGGCATCGAGCAGGTGCTGTTCTATCCGGTTGAGGACGGGCTCATCAGCTACACCGCAACGCAGGACGCCATGGTGCTGAACGGCACGCTGCGCCTCTCCACCAAGGCGGGCTACAAGCCTGACGCGACGGACCGGGTGACGGGCGTGCTGACCGTCAAGCTGCGCGGCGCGCCGAAGGCGGACGCCTTCTTCATCACCGCCACGCGGGACAAGGCCCTGCCCGCGATGCTTCCGCCGGGCAAGGTCATCACCAGCGGCGGCATGGGGGGAGGCCCGCACGGCGGCGGGGTGGACGGCAGCCAGAGCGCAGACAGCGGCAGCGCGGATACCGTTGCCAAGATCGGCCTGCCGCTGGCGCTGGGCTTCGCGCTGCTGGGCGGCCTGCTCTTGAACCTGATGCCCTGCGTCTTTCCCATCCTCAGCCTCAAGGCCCTGAGCCTCGCCCGCGCGGGCGGCTCGGAGCGGGAGGCCAAGCAGGAGGCCGTCGCCTATACCGGTGGCGTGCTCCTCACCATGGGGCTGCTGGGCGGCCTGCTGCTTGTCCTTCGCGCCGGCGGCGAGGCCGTCGGCTGGGCCTTCCACCTACAGGACCCCCGCCTCGTTTCCCTGCTCGCGCTGCTGATGACCGCCATCGGCCTCAACCTGGCCGGCGTGTTCGAGGTCAGCACCCGCCTTGCGGGCGCGGGGCAGGGCCTCGTCTCCAGCGGCGGGGCCAGGGGCGCGTTCTGGACCGGGGCGCTCGCCGTGCTGGTCGCCACCCCCTGCACCGCCCCGTTCATGGCAGCGGCGCTGGGTGCGGCGCTCACCCTGCCACCGGCGCTCGGCCTTGCCGTCTACCTGTGCCTTGGCCTCGGCATGGCCCTGCCGTTCCTCCTGCTCGGCTTCGTGCGCCCCATACGCGCGCTGCTGCCGCGCCCCGGCGCATGGATGGACACTTTCCGCCGCGTGCTCGCCTTCCCCATGTTCGGCACCGCCTTGTGGCTGTTCTGGATTGTCGGGCGGCAGGTGGGGCTGGACGCCATGGTGGCGGGGCTGGCGATTGCGCTGCTGATGGCGCTTGCCCTGTGGCTGGCGGGCCGCGCGCAGGCGAATGGCCGCCCCATGCGCTTCGGCTGGGCGACGGCCGCGCTGCTCGTCGCGCTGGCCGGCGGTCTCACCGCGCCAAAGCTGGGGGCGGAGGGTGCAGGCACCGGCAGCAGCGGCGAGCCGCAGCTGGCCGCCCAGGGGCTGGAGGTGCAGCCGTTCACCGACGCGAAGCTCGACACGCTCCTGGCCAGCGGCACGCCCACCTTCGTCTACTTCACCGCCGACTGGTGCGTGACCTGCAAGCTGAACGAGCGGGTGGCGCTGGAGCGGCCGCAGGTGGCCGATGCCTTCCGCGAAGCCGGCGTTTCCGTGCTGGTGGGAGACTGGACCCGGCGCGACGATGAGATCACCACCGTCCTGCGCCGTTATGGCCGCGATGGCGTGCCGCTTTACCTCTATTTTCCGGAAGGCGCGGCCAAGGACCAGCCGGTTGTTCTGCCGCAGATCCTGACGCCCTCGCTGCTCGTCGAGACCGTCGCCTGAGAAGCGGGCGGGCGCGCGCCTTCCCTTCGATGTTTCGTTGCGTTTGACGTTCCTGTTTCCAGCCCTTTGTTGAAAGCTGCTCAAGGAGCTTACGCATGAAGCCCGCAATCCTGCTCTCCGCCTTCGCCGTCACCGTCGCCCTCAGCGCCCCGGCACTGGCCGCGCCGAAGATCGGCGCGCCCGCGCCCGCCTTCACCGCCACCGATGTCAACGGCAAGAGCCACTCCCTTGCCGACTACAAGGGCAAGACCGTGGTGCTGGAGTGGAACAACCCGGAATGCCCGTTCGTGCAGAAGCACTACGGCAGCGGCAACATGCAGGCCCTGCAAAAGTCGGCGAGCCAGAACGGCGTGGTGTGGCTGACGATCAACTCCTCCGCCGATGGCACCCAGGGCAACATGAAGCCGCAGGTGGCCAAGCAGTGGCTCGCCACGCAGAAGGCCGCTCCCGCGGCCTATCTCCTGGATGAGAAAGGGACCGTCGGCCGGCTGTACGAAGCCAAGACCACGCCCCATATGTATGTGATCGACCCCAAGGGAACGCTGGTCTACATGGGCGCCATCGATGACAAGCCGACCGCCAACCCGGACGACATCAAGACGGCGAAGAACTACGTGACTGCGGCGCTGACGAGCGTGAAGGCCGGCCAGCCGGTGGCCGATACCGCCACCAAGCCCTACGGCTGCTCGGTCAAGTACAAGTAAGCCGGCGGGCGCAGGGTCCGGGGGCGCGAGGCCCCGGCGATGGCCCTGACGGGGAGACATAAAAGCCACATCTGGCGGAACCTTGCCGTTCCGCCATTTGCGGCGCTTCCCTTGGGTGCTACACCTCGCGGGTGGAGATGAGTCCTATGCCGTACAATCCATTCCTTCCCGCCCCTGTGCTGTCTGCGGTGGCCGCGCTTGGCCTTGCCGCGCTGTCCGCCCCCGCGTTCGGGCAGACGACGGAGCCGCAGCAATCGCCCGCGCCTCGTCCCGAGACCACCGTGCAACCGGCAACACGCCAACCGGAAGCCGCGCCGCAGGCGCAGGCCGCCGCCGCGCAGACGGCCGCGTCCAGCACGGAGCAGTATCAGCGCCGCATCCGGCAGGCGATCACGCCCGACGAGGTGCGCCGCGCCTGCGCCGCGCCCAACGGCAGCCTCACCATTGGCGACGAGATCGTGGTCTGCGCCGAGCGCGACCCGCAGCAGCGCTATCGCGTGCCGGGCGAGGCGGTGACGCGCCCGGTCGACCCGGCGCAGGACTCGCCCGTCGCCCGCGCCAACCGGGTGATGAAGGCCAACGATGATGCACCGGTCGGCCCCGGCGCGGAGCGGGGGCACGGCGCGCTCAACCCCTTCGCCCTCGGCAAGTGGCTGAAGGACATCACCGAGAAGGCGACGGAAGAAGAGGATTAACCGGGGCGAGTCCGCAGCGCCGGGCAGGAAGCCATTTCTTCTGCTTCTTGGCAGAGGGTCCCCCCTGTTTGTGCGCCCCGCGCACGCGGACCCTCTGCACTCCCTTTCCCTTGTACGGCTGGCCGCCCCTTGGCGGATCCGGCGATTACTTGCGGCGACGGCGCATGCCGAAGCCCAGGCCGGTGAGACCCGCGCCCAGCAGGGCGATGGAGCCGGGCTCCGGCACGTCGGAGGCTGGCGGCGGCACGATCTCGCGGGCGGTGACGGTCACCAGCGTGCCGATGTTGCTCCGCATGTATTCGCTGGTCCAGATGGTCGCCAGGTCGCCATCAAGGCTGAGGCCCAGGATGCCATCGGAATTGGCGAGATCGAACGACACCACGAAATCATAGACATAGCCGTCGATTTCGTCGGTGGTGAAGGTCATCGGCGTCGTGTCGATGGTCAGGCGGTCCGGGCAGGCGGTCTCGAACATGTTGCCCGTCCAGCCGCTGCCGTAGCCTTCGCAGTTCCTCAGGCGGCCCTCGTTGGGCGTCTCGAAGAGATCGATCGTGAAGACGTTGTTCAGCGTGAAGTTGAGGCCCGGCTGGCCGACAGCGGCAATCTCGATGGAGGACAGCAGGCTCATCTGCGTCGGCGCAGGCAGGCCGCCCGCCAGGATCGCGTAGTTGCCGTGGTAGAAGTTCGCGCCGGAAACGGACGCGCCGCCGGTGGTGACGGTGCCATGCACCTTGGTGTCCGCCGCCAGGAAGCTCTGGCCGCTGAAAAAGCTCGCGGGCGTGCCCCACTGCATCCAGCTGTACCGGCCCGTGTTCATCCAGCTGTCGGGCAGCTTCTTGCCCGAACCGTAGGTTTGGGAATTGGAAGGCGCGCCGTCATCCGCCCACACCGTCCCGCTGGGGTCGAACGACTGGTTGACGGTGAAGGACCACTGCGAGATCGGCGACGCGGCGGCAAGGCCGGAGACGGCAACAGTCGCGCTGAACGCGACAGTGGAGGCAAGCAACTTCAGTTTCGACATTTGACGGCACCTTTTAATCTCTGGAGGGTCTGACCGAAGACAGTTCCACCGATCGAAAAACCCGTTACATTTCCGAGATTAAGCAACGGCCGTGCCAAATGTTGAAACCGTAAGTGTTTCATATATTTAATAAATTTAACCATATTGGCATTTATGGTAAATGTAAATTAATTCGACGCCGTAACAGAAAACGGGGCTGGCCCGCCGTATTCGGCACTCGACCAAGGCGCGCCGCGCGCAAAAAAACCACCGGGCCGTGGAGGCGACCCGGTGGCGGGCCGGTTTTCCAGCCCAAGAGCCCAGAAGAGAGATGATAAGGATATGCTTCTGGCGCAGGCAAGTAGGCCGATGCCGCCCACCGTCAAGCCTCGCTGCGCGCAGGCCGGGCAAAACCGACGGATCGGTAACGTCCCTTTAAGCATAGGCCATCACAATGGCCGCGGTTAACCACTTGGGTCCGCGTGCGCCATGTTCATTATCATCGGTCTGGTCGTTGTCTTTGCCTGCGTCTTCGGCTCGTTCATCCTGGCCGGAGGCAAGTTCGAGATCATCGCGCATGCCGCGCCGCACGAGCTGATGGCCGTGGGCGGCGGCGCGCTGGGCGCGTTCATCATCGCCAACTCCAGCTCCATCCTCAAAAAGGCGGGCAAGGGCTTTGGCCGCGCCTTCAAGGGCGAGAAGTGGAAGGGCCAGGATTACAAGGACCTGCTGTGCCTTCTCTTCCTGCTGGTGAAGACCGTGCGGACCAAGGGCGTCGTCGCCATTGAATCGCACATCGAGCGGCCGGAGGAGTCCAAGATCTTCCAGCAGTTTCCGCGCCTGCTCGCTGACCATCACCTCATCGAATTCATCTGCGATTACCTGCGGATGATGACCATGAACTTCGATGATCCGCACCAGGTGGAAGACGCCATGGACAAGGATCTGGAAAAGCATCACGAGGAAGAGCACCAGGCCCAGCATGCCCTCCAGATGATGGCGGACGGCCTGCCCGCCATCGGTATCGTGGCGGCGGTGCTCGGCGTGGTGAAGACCATGGGCTCCATCGACCAGCCCACCGAAATCCTGGGCGCCATGATCGGCGGCGCGCTGGTGGGCACGTTCCTGGGCGTGCTGCTGTCCTACTGCATCGTCGGCCCCATCGCCCAGCGTCTGGGCCAGGTGCTGGAGGCCGAGGGCAAGTTCATGACGCTGGCCAAGATCGTCATTATCGCCCACCTGCAGGGGCTTGCACCGCAGGTGGCGGTGGAGATCGGCCGCCGCAACACGCCGAGCGAGCACGCCCCCTCCTTCCTGGAGCTGGAAGAGGCGCTGAACGAGCTGCCCACCAATCTAGCCTGATGGGCAATCTAGCCTGATGGGCAATCTGGCCTGACGCGCCAATCCCGCCATCTTGATCGCTTGCGCCGCGCCTGCGACGGACCTACTGTCGCGCCGTTTTCTTATCAGTTCGTTCGTGGGAATAACGGCCAATGACCAAGCTGAAGATCGCGGTGCTGGGCGCATCGGGCTACACGGGCGCGGACCTCATCCGCCTTGCGCTGACGCATCCGCAGATGGAAATCGTAGCGCTGTCCGGCGAGCGCAAGGCCGGCCAGGCGGTCGATGCCGTGTGGCCGCACTTCAAGGCCTATGCCCTGCCCGATCTGGTAACGGCTGAATCCATCGATTTCAGCGCCGTCGACGCCGTGTTCGGCTGCCTGCCGCACGCCACCAGCCAGCAGATCATCAAGCAGATCTTCGATGGCGCGAACCCGCCCAAGGTGATCGACCTCTCCGCCGACTTCCGCCTGCGTGACCCCGCCACCTACGAACAGTGGTACGGCAACCCGCACGCGGCATTGGAGTTGCAGCAGGAAGCGGTCTACGGCCTCACCGAGCATGCCCGCGAGACGCTGAAGGGCGCACGCCTTGCCGCCTGCCCCGGCTGCTACCCGACGGCGGCCCTGCTGGCGCTCCTCCCGCTGCTGTCCGGCAGGCTGATCGCCCCGCGCAACATCACCATCAATGCGCTCTCGGGCGTCTCCGGCGCAGGCCGGAGCCTCAAGGAGACCAACCTGTTCGCGGAAGTCGCCGAGGCCATGCACCCCTATGGGCTCGGCCACCACCGCCACATGCCGGAGATCGAGCAGGAGCTGGGCAAGGCGGCCGGTGAAGAACTGTACATCAGCTTCACGCCGCACCTCGTCCCCATCAACCGGGGCGAGCTGGAAACGATCACGGTGGAGCTGAGCGACGGCCAGAGCGCCGACTCGCTGCGCGAGGCTCTGGCGGCCCGCTATGCGGATGAGCCGTTCGTCCACGTGCTGCCCAAGGGCGTTGCGCCCGCCACCCGCATGGTGCGCGGCTCCAACCACTGCGTCATCAACGTGTTCCCTGACCGGATTCCGGGCCGCGCCATCGTCGTGTCGGCCATCGACAATCTGGTAAAGGGCTCCTCCGGCCAGGCCATTCAGAACTTCAACGTGATGTTCGGCCTGCCCGAAACCATGGGGCTGGAGCAGGCGCCCCTGTTCCCCTGATCCGCCGGGAGGAGCCTTCATGCCGGTCTACGCCTTTGGAAACCTGACGCCCCGCCTCGCCGACGATGTGTTCATCGCGCCGGGCGCGCAGGTGATCGGCGACGTGGAGATCGGCCCCGGCTCCTCCATCTGGTTCAACTGCGTGGTGCGCGGCGATGTGAACACCATTCGCATCGGTGCGCGCACCAACATTCAGGACGGCACCATCGTCCACGTCAGCCGCAAGACCCACGGCACCACCATCGGCAACGACGTGCTCGTCGGCCACATGGCGATCATCCACGGCTGCGAGCTGCAGGACGGCAGCTTCGTCGGCCTTGGGGCCACGGTGATGGATGGCTGCGTGATCGAACAGGACGCCATGCTCGCCGCCGGCGCCTTGCTGACGCCGGGCAAGCGCATCCCCTCAGGCCAGCTGTGGGCCGGCCGCCCGGCCAAGTATGTGCGCGACCTGACACCAGAGGAAATCGAGCGCCACCGGCAGGGCGCCGCCCACTACGCCGACCTGGCGCAAACCTACCGCACGGACCTCAAACTGGTTTAAGGCTCCGGGGGTAGCAGGCCCTTCCTGCATCCTTTGCCTGCCCTTCCCACCATCCCCCCGCGTGTTCGACTTGCACCCGCCGCGTATCGCCTTAACGTGGTACGATTGGGGACAAGCGCATGGCCGCGGAGGCAGATTTGGCCAGCACATCGAAGCGGTTCCGGAGCATGGATGCGCTGCGCGGGCTGGCGATTCTCGGCATCTTCCTCATCAACATCATCGGCATGGGCGGCAGCCTGCGCGGCGAGGAATATCCGCCGCTGCTGGGCTGGACGGGGCTCGACCGGCTGGCGTGGTGGGTCCAGTCGCTATTCGTTGAAGGGACCATGCGGGGGCTGCTTTCCCTGCTGTTCGGGGCCAGCTTCATCCTGTTTCTCAACAAGCTGGACGCAGACCCGGATCAGCCGCCGCTGAACACGCTGATCGTCTATTACCGCCGCGCCTTCTGGCTGGTCGTGTTCGGGCTTATTCACGCCTACGTGCTGCTGTGGCCCGGCGACATTCTGTTCATCTACGGCCTTGCCGCCTTCGCCCTCTATCCCTTGCGCGACTGGCCGGCCCGCCGCCTTATCGGCACGGGGCTGATCTTCATCTTCGTTCTGGCCGCATTGATGGGGGCCGCCTCCACCTTCGGCGAGGCCCCGCCGCCACAGACCCTGCAAGCCCATGCCGCCCGGTTTCAAGCCGCGCTGACGGCGGAGCGGCAGGCGCGCCTTGGCGGTTATCTGGACAATGCCCGCTACCTGATACCGCTGGCAACGGAGTGGAACCTGACGCCGCTGGTTATCTGGTGGGTGGCGGACGCCCTGGCAATGATGCTCATCGGCGCGGGGCTGGCCAAGCGGAACATCCTGCAAGGCCGCGCCCGGTGGCAGACCTATGCGCTGATGGCGGTCGTGGGCTACGGCATCGGCCTGTCGCTGCGCGTCTGGCTGTCGCAGCAGGTGACGGCGGCAGGGTTCGTCATGGGGCCGGTCGCCATCACGCCCGCCTATCAGATCAGCCGCTGCGCCACCACCATCGGCCACGTGGGGCTGTTTCTCCTGGTGTGGACCCAGGCCGCCCGCCACCCGGACGGCACCCGCCGCTTCGAGCCGCTGGTGTGGGTGGGCCGGATGGCGCTCACCAACTACATCGGCCAGACAATCATCGGCCAGTTCCTGCTGTTCTCCGGCTTCGGGCTCGGCCTGTTCGGCCGCTACGGCTGGGCGGGCCTGACAGTGCTGGCCATCGCCATCTGGCCTGTGCAGATGACGCTGAGCGGCCTCTATTTGCACTACTTCCGCACCGGTCCGCTCGAATGGGCGTGGCGCTGGCTCACCCGCGTGCCCTGGGTGCGAAGATGAAGGGGTGAGAGCATGGACGCCGCACCGCCTCTTCCTGCCGCAAAGGGCCAGGCCTACCTGACCAGAGACTCCCTTGCCTGCCCTTCTCTGCGGCAGGCGGATTCGCCGCTCCCACCGCCCCGCGCTATACTGTTCCGCAAGAGAGGCCACGCATCCCCGTGGCGCCGGCGATCAACACAGTTGCGTCACGGGTGCTGTCCATAAGGGGAAGGAAAAACCATGGCTTCATTCGGTACGGGGGAAGTACGGGTCGTTGCGCTGGTCGGGCCCTACCAGTCGGGCAAGACGGCTCTGCTCGAGAGCATCCTGGTCGCGTGCGGAAGCCTGACGCGAAAGAGCGGAGGCGGCGGGGGAGCCAGCGCCCGCCTCTATGGCGATGCCTCGCCCGAGGCCAAGGCCCGCACCATGGGCGTGGAGGTGAACATCGCCGAGGCGACGTACCTTGATGAACGCTATGTCTTTCTCGATTGCCCCGGCTCCATCGAGTTCTTCCAGGAAACGCTGAGCTTGCTACCGGGGGTTGATGCCGCCGTCATCGTCGCCGAGCCGGACCCCGCGCGTATCCATGCCCTGTCTCCCATCTTCCAGGCGGTCGAGTCCCTGCGGCTTCCGCACTTCGTGGTGTTCAACAAGATCGACAAGGCCCCCGGCTCCATCCGGGCGGCAAGCGACGCGCTGACCCAGGTTTCCGTCGCGCCGGTGCTGCTGCGCCACATTCCGTTGCGCGAGAACGGGCAAATCACCGGCTTCGTCGACCTGGCGGCCGGGCGCGCCCACGTCTACCGCCCCGGCCAGCCGTCGGAGAAAGTCGACATCCCCGCCGACGTGCGCGATCGCTACCTGATCGAGCGCACCGAGATGCTGGAAAAGCTGGCGGACTTCGACGACCGGCTGCTGGAAGAGCTGCTGGACAATATCGAGCCCTCCAGCGACGAGGTGTTCCGCGACCTGGCGCTCGACGTGCAGCAGGGCAAGATCGTGCCCGTGTTCCTGACCGCCGCCACGCTGGACGAGGGCACGCGGCGATTCCTCAAGGCCCTGCGCCATGAGCTGCCCGCCTTCTCCCAGACCCAGAAGCGGTTGGGGCTGACGCCCGAGGGCGGGCCGCTCGGCCTGATCCTGAAAACCTTCCAGACCACCCATGCGGGCAAGATTTCCGCCAGCCGGGTGCTGCGCGGCAGATTGACGGAAGGCGATGTGGTGGACGGCCAGCGGCTGGGGGGCATCTTCCGGCTGGGCGGGGGCGCGCTGGAAAAGCTGCCTGCCGCGCAGGCGGGAGATTTTGTGGGTATCGGCAAGCTGGAGAGCCTGCATACCGGCGACAGCCTGGGACAGCCGGCGCTGACGCGCTTCGGCCTGCTGCCGCCCGTCTACAGCCTGGCCATCACCGCCGCCAACCGGGGCGACGAGGTGAAGCTGACAGCCGCGCTCGCCAAGCTGGTGGAGGAGGACCCCTCCCTCACCTTCGGCCATGACCCCGAAACCGGCGAGCTGGTGCTGCGCGGCCAGGGCGAGGTGCATCTCGCCGTCGCGATGGAGCGGCTGAAATCCAAATATGGCCTTAGCGTCCAGACCCACCGGCCCCAGACGCCCTACCGGGAGACCATCCGCAAGGGCGTGCGCCATCACGCGCGGCACAAGAAGCAGTCGGGCGGGCATGGCCAGTTCGGCGACGTGACCATCGAGGTGCGCCCGCTGCCGCCCGGCACCGGTTTCGAGTTTTCCGAGACCATCACCGGCGGGGCCATCCCTCGCCAGTATATCCCGGCCGTGGAGGAAGGCGTGCGCGACGGGCTGAAGCGCGGACCGCTCGGCTTTCCGGTGGTGGATGTGGGCGTAACGTTGGTGGACGGCAAGTTCCACGCGGTCGACAGCTCGGACATGGCGTTCCAGATCGCGGGCCGCATGGCCATCACCGAGGCCCTGCCCCAGTGCGCGCCGGTGCTTCTGGAGCCGATCCTCGCCGTCCGGCTGCACGTGCCGTCCGTCTACACCTCCAAGGCCAATCAGGTGGTCTCCACCCGGCGCGGCCAGATTCTCGGCTTCGATGCCCGCCCCGGCTGGCCCGGCTGGGATACGGTGGAGGCGCACATCCCCCAGTCGGAAATGCAGGATCTCATCATCGAATTGCGCTCGCTGACGGAAGGCGCGGGCACCTTCCAGGCGGAATTCCACCATCGCGCCGAACTGGTGGGGCGGCTGGCGGATTCTGTGATCCAGCACCAGCCCGCGGCTGAGTAGCGGCGCGGGAAGACGGCGCCGCAAGCGCCAGGAGAAAGGGGCCCCGTCAGTCCCGCGGCTCGCCCCGACGCGAGTCCGTGCTCGCGCGGTCGTCGTAGCCGCGCCGCGACGAGTAGAACACCAGCGCCATCAGGCCGCCGCCGACCAGCACGGACAGAACCACGCCTGCGATCAGCGCGCCGATGCCAACGCCTGATATATGGACCTCGCCCATCGACCGCCAGGCCACAACAACGAACGTGACGACGGCGGCCAGCAGCGCCAGCAGCACGGCAACGATGATTATGCGACCCATCGAACGATCCCTTAATTACGCCATCGGCGCAGGCGCGCGCCCGGATACAGCGATAAACCGGCGAACCCGGTCTACCGGCCGGCCTCCTGCATCAGAACACGTACCATATCCTCCGCCGTCGCGCCTTCCTTCATCCGTCGCAGGTCGTGATAGACAACGCTCGTGACGATGGCGGTGAAGGCATAGACGAGGCTGGAGACGATAACGGTCGCAACGTCGGCAAGGCCGACAAAGTGAAACACCACCCCCACGAAGAAGCTGAGGAGCATGGAGGCGATCCACACGATCACCTGGTAGCCGAGCAGGGTCCAGCGGTTCTTCTCAGTCAGGAAGACGCTGCGCTTGAGCGCCTCCTTGACCGGCAGGCGCTCGACGATGGCAACCGGCATCGTCACGAAAAACACCAGTGAGAAGATGACGCCGGGCAGGATGAAGAAGAAAAGACCAAGGCCGATGATGGCCGCCATCGCCACCGCCACGACCAGGGCGTGCAGGGCCAGTTGCGCGCCATAGCTGAGCAGCAGGCCGATGCCCGCCGGGGGCAGGCCGAGCAGATGGCGGAAGGTGGGATAGAGCATCGTGCCGGCCAGCAGGTTCTGCCCCATGAACAGCACGAACATCCAGAGAATGAGGGCCAGGGGATTCTCGGGCGGCTGCCCCAGCGCCATGGGCGCTTGCAGGCTCAGCAACACGCTGGGCACCCCCACCAGCACGATGGACAGCAGCGCCGCCCCGGTCAGGTTGCGGCCCAAAATGGCGAAACTGCGCTCAACAATCGAAGAAAACTGAAGTTTTTCAGGCATGAAACCTTTCCTGCAACGAAACCTGCCCGGATTCAAGCAGACGGGACGCGGCATCTGCGCCCACGAGACGGAGGGGCGCATGCGCGGCGTCTTCCCCCACCGCCGCGCGAACCGGAGAGAAGCGGCCTTGAGGAAGCCGAACGGAGCTGTCAGAAAAAGGCAACGCGTGAGCGGGCAAGTCGCTGCGCGGGCAGGCCACGGCGAGCCAGGGGTGGCGCCTGGGGTGGTGCCTGGGCGCTCAGGCGAACTGGCGGACGGTTTCGATAAAACGCTGCACGGAGATGGGCTTGGCGATGTAGGCCTCGCACCCGCCTTCGCGAATGCGCTCCTCGTCCCCCTTCATGGCGAAGGCGGTGACGGCGATGACCGGAATGTGCTTCAGTTCCTCGTCGGTCTTCAGCCAGCGGGTGACCTCAAGGCCGGAGACCTCCGGCAACTGGATGTCCATGAGGATGAGATCCGGCTTGTGCGCGCGGGCGAGATCAGGCACCGCCTTGCCGTCGCGTGTGCGAATCGTCGCGAAGTCGTGGGCTTCCAGCAGGTCGCAGAAGAGCTTCATGTTCAGCTCGTTGTCTTCAACGACGAGTATGGTCTTGGACACGGCCTTCCCCTTGCTGCCAGCCAATCGCACGTCTGCGGCCGGCCACAGGATACTATTCCAGTCAGGGTGTAAACATATCAAGATTAAGGATCTGTCACTAAGAAGTGATTCGCAATGACCCGTGAGAAAATCGAGGCCGCTGAAGTGGTGGCCCTGCGCTGCATCATCGAAATTGCCGGGGACTCGGACCTCGGCCCCCGCTTTCTGGCCCTGACCGGCCTCGACGCCGACGGCCTGCGCGAGAGTCTGTCGCAGCGCTCGACGCTGGCCGCCGCCCTCGGCTTCCTGCTTGAGCACGAACCCTCCCTTATAGCGGTTGCACAGCGGGCCGGGCTTGAGCCACAAGAGATTGCAGAGGCTGCTGCCGCGCTCGGCGCCGGCCCCGCCGAATATTGACCCCCGAGAAAGCCCAACCATGCCCCGGCCGCTCTTGATCTGCGATTGCGATGAGGTTCTGCTCCAGTTCATCGAGCCGTTCGAGGCCTGGCTGAAGGGACAGGGCTATACGCTGGAGTTCAAGAGCCTGGAGTTCACAGGCAACATCCGCCACGAGGAGACCGGCACTCTGCCGGACCGCGCGGCCGTGCGCGACCTGCTGTTCCGCTTCTTCGAGACCGAGCTGGAGGCCGCGCCCGTGATGCCCGGCGCGCCGGAGGCGCTGCGCGCCATCGCGCAGGTGGCGGATGTGATTATCCTCACCAACATCGACGAGGCGCACCGCGAGCGGCGGGCAAAGATGCTGGCGGGCCTGGGCATGCCCTATCCGGTGCTCTCCAACCGCGGCCTCAAGGGCAAGGCGGTGTGGGAGCTGGCCAGCCGCTGCGCCGGGCCCTGGCTGTTCGTTGACGATCTGGCGCTCCACCACGAATCGGTGGCCGCAACCGCGCCGAACGTGCACCGGCTGCACTTCGTCTCCGACCCGCGCATCGAGGCCCTGTCGCCGGCCTGCCCCCATGCACATGCCCGCTTTAGCGTGTGGGAGGAGGCCCTGCCCTATGCCCTTGGCGCGCTGGCCCGCTGATGGCAACACGGTGAGCCCGCCCCGATGAACCCCTACCTCTGCCGGAACTGCCTGAGGGAGACTCCGT
This sequence comes from Pedomonas mirosovicensis, assembly GCF_022569295.1. Lineage (NCBI taxonomy): Bacteria > Pseudomonadati > Pseudomonadota > Alphaproteobacteria > Sphingomonadales > Pedomonadaceae > Pedomonas > Pedomonas mirosovicensis. Next base: position 2,495,137 of record NZ_JAKFIA010000001.1, read on the forward strand.
CGAGGGAAGCCGGCGCCGCCCGCGCGCCCACGATCTGCCCCGGCTGCGGCAGCCCGCGCCTCGTCAGCCATCCGGAGCTGGACCAGCTTTCCATCGCCCATATTGACTGCGACGCCTTCTTCGCGGCGGTCGAGAAGCGGGACCGGCCGGAGCTGCGCGACAAGCCGGTGATCGTCGGCGGCACGGGCGGGCGCGGCGTCGTCTCCACCGCCTGCTACATCGCCCGCATCCACGGCGTGCGCTCGGCCATGCCCATGTACCAGGCGAAGAAGCTGTGCCCCCACGCGGTGGTGCTGCCGCCCGACATCGCCCGCTACAAGGTGGTCTCCCGCCAATTGCGGGCGAAGATGGAGGCGCTGACGCCGCTCGTCGAGCCGGTGTCCATCGACGAAGCCTTTCTCGACCTCACCGGCACCGAGCGGCTGCACGGCGCGGCGCCCGCCCGCGTGCTGATGCGCCTTGCCCGCGAGGTGGAGGAGGACCTGGGCATCACCATTTCCATCGGCCTCAGCACCAACAAGTTTCTCGCCAAGCTGGCGTCGGACATGGACAAGCCGCGCGGCTTCTCCGTCATCGGCAAGGCGGACGCAAAGGCCGTGCTTGCCCCCCTGCCCGTTGGGCGCATCTGGGGCGTGGGGCCTGCCACCCAGGCGAAGCTGGCCAAGAATGGCATCAAGACCATCGGCGATGTGCAAAACATGCCGCTCGACCGGCTCCTGCGCGCGGCGGGCGAGGACGGGATGTGCCTGCGCCGCCTCGCCATGGGAGAGGATAACCGGGTCGTCACGCCGTCCCGCGAGCGCAAGAGTCTTTCATCCGAGACCACCCTTTCCACGGACATCTCCGACCCCGCCGTGCTGGAGCGCCACGTGCGCGAGGCCGCCGATACGGTCGCCCGCCAGCTGCGCGCCGAAAAACTGGCCGCCGCCACCGTGGTGCTGAAGCTGAAAACGGCCAATTTCCAGCTCGTTACCCGCTCCCGCCGTCTCGCCCGGCCCACCCAGACCGCCCGCGATCTTCTGGACATTGCCCTGCCGCTGCTCGCAACCGAGGCCGATGGTCGCCGTTTTCGCCTTGTGGGACTGGGCGTTGCCGTCTGTCCGCCGGAGGAAACCCAGGAACCGGGACTGGATTTCGGCCCGCCGCCGGACAACAGACGGCTGAAGCTCGAGTCGGCGCTCGATCAGGTGCGCGCCCGCTTCGGGTCCAAGGTGCTGGGGCTCAAGGCCCCGAACCCCAAGGCGGACCCGCCGCCGTCCGCCCGCAAGCCGGACCGGGGGAAATGAGCAGGCGCGCCGCCGATCTGGCGGCAGGCCAAGACATCTGCTAGCCCCCGGCCCAGTTGTTCCCCTATAGACAGGGGACGTAACATCTTTTTGGAGGATGGCATGAGCGTTGAGCAACGGCTGAGCGAACTTGGACTGACCCTGCCCGTACCGGCTGCGCCGGCGGCGAACTATGTGCCCTACGTCATCACCGGCAACCTGCTGGTGATCGCCGGGCAGCTTCCGCTCGGCCCGGAAGGAATCGCAGTGCATGGCAAGGTGGGCGACACCGTCACCACCGAGCAGGCGACCGAGGCGGCGAAGCTGTGCGCGCTCAACCTCATCGCCCAGATGAAGGCGGCGCTGGGCGGCGACCTGGAGCGCGTGGCCCGCGTGGTGCGGCTCGGCGGCTTCGTCAACTGCGTCGATACCTATGTGGACCAGCCCAAGGTGGTCAACGGCGCGTCCGACCTGATGGTCGCCGTCTTCGGCGACAAGGGCAAGCACGCCCGTACGGCCGTCGGCACCAACGTCCTGCCGTTTGATGTTCCCGTTGAAATCGATGCCATGGTAGAAATCGCCTGATCTTACCGTGTGATTGTCGAGACCCCGCCGCCTCGGGCGGCGGGGCCCTCGATCGGGCGAGCAGAACAGTCAAGTAGGGTTGATGACAAAACAGCGTCTGCTTCAGGACTATGCTTCGTGGCTCAAGGCCAAACCGTTCGTGCGCGGTGGGCTGGCCGGAGGCGTGGCCGGCGCTGTCCCGCATTCGCTGGCCGCCATAGAGCGGGCCATCAAGGCGGGCCTCGGCGTCGTCCTGGAAGCGCAGCTGACCTTCGACGGCGACGCCGTGGTATTCGGCGAGGCAAGGCTGGACCGACTGACGGACCTCAGCGGCGAGGTCGGGCAGTACAGCTCGGCCCAGCTTCAGGCGCAAAAGCTGAAGGGCACGAATGAGCCCCTGCGCTCGCTCTCATGCCTGCTGCCGGAAATCGCCGGGCGCACTCCCGTGCTCATCGACGCCTGCAACGCGCCCAAGGACCCCTTGCCGCTGTGCTTCGCCATCCGCCGCGCGCTGGAGGGCTATGGCGGCCCCATCGGCATCCTGGCGCGCCATCCGCGCATCATCGGCTGGTTCGGCGAGCATTCCCGCCGTGTCGCCCGCGGGCTGGTCATCAGCGACAGGCCCGAGTGGTCCTCCTGGCGGACGCGCTCCAGCCTGTGGCGCAACCACGCCATCCGCCGAACCCACCCGGACTTCGCCGTGTTCGACGTAGCCTCGCTGCCGTCCGTCCTGGCGACGCGACTGCGCCAGCAGGGCAAGCCCGTGCTCGCCTGGCCGGTGCGAACCGAGGAAGATCGCGTCGCGGCCATCGACCACGCCGACAACATCATTCAGGAGCCCGACCTCGCCGTCGCGACCGCGCAGCCCAAGGCAAGGCCGCAGGCCAGCCGGCCCGCCGCCGCGGCCCGGTCGTAAGGCAGGCGGCATGGCGGAGTGGACGCTGGAAATCGTCGAGCGGATTGCCGACATTCCAGCAAGCGATTGGCAGGCCTGCGCGGGAAGCGCCAACCCCACCGTTAGCCACGCCTTCTTCCTGGCGCTGGAGGAAAGCGGCAGCGCCACCGCCAGGACCGGCTGGCGGCCCCAGCATATCGTGGCGCGCAGGAAAAACGGCGACATCGCCGGCATCCTGCCTGCGTACCTCAAATCCCACAGCAACGGCGAATATGTGTTCGACCACAGCTGGGCCGATGCCTTCGAGCGCGCCGGGGGAGACTATTACCCCAAGCTCCAGTGCGCCGTGCCGTTCACGCCGGTGCCGGGCCCGCGCCTGCTGCTGCCGGAGTCGGAAGCGGGCTCCGAAGCCGGGCCGCTGCTGCTGGCCGCCGCTGCCACGGCGGTGGAGGAGGCCGGGCTTTCCTCCGCCCACGCCACCTTCATCGCGCCCGAACAGGTGCCTGTGTTCGAGGCGGCGGGCTGGCTCCTCCGCACCGACCAGCAGTTCCACTGGCGAAACCGGGGCTACCGCAGCTTTCAGGAATTTCTCGACCAGCTCGCCTCGCGCAAGCGCAAGGCCATCCGCAAGGAGCGGGAGGAGGCAGTGAGCGCCGGGCTCGATATCCGCTGCCTTACCGGCCCCGACCTCAGGCAAGAACACTGGGACGCCATGTGGCGCTTCTACCAGCATACCGGCGCGCGCAAGTGGGGCCGCCCCTACCTTACCCGCGACGCCTTCACCCGGCTGGCCGAAACCATGGCCGACAAGGTGCTGCTCGTGCTGGCCTACCGGGGCGACGCGGCCATCGCGGGCGCGCTCAACCTCATCGGCGCGGATACGCTCTACGGCCGCTACTGGGGCTGCACCGAGCACCACGCCTGCCTGCACTTCGAGGTGTGCTACTATCAGGCCATCGACTGGGCCATCGCCCACGGCCTCGCCCGCGTGGAGGCCGGAGCCCAGGGCGAGCACAAGCTGGCGCGCGGCTACGAGCCCACGCCCACCTACTCCGCCCACTGGATCAGCCACCCGGCCTTCCGCCGCGCCGTCGCCGCCTTCCTGAAGCAGGAGCGCGAGGCCGTCGCCGAGGGCATGGAATACCTCGGCCAGTTCACGCCCTTCCGCCGCGGCCCGCTCGGCGGCGGCGAGGGTGGCGACCACGACTGAGCGGGGTGTTATTTTTTCATTGGGATTTTCTTGCAGAGGGTCCTGGAGCCTCTGCACTCCCATTCATTTTATCGGGCCGCGCCCTGCATGAACGGCGGCACCTCTGCCGGATGTGGAATGCGGCGGAATATTTTCCTTCCCCCGCTGCGCCTTGGGGAAAATACCAAGGTTATTGCCGGGCCCCGTCTTGGGGCACGCCGCGTTGCGGGTTATGCTTCCGGCCGCATTAACCATTTATTCTGAACCATCCGCCAAAACGATACCGCATGCGGCCGCGCCCGGCCGCACGGTTGTGAGGCGTTCGTTCACACGGGTAACGCAACAACGGAGACGCGCAATGCCAGGGATGACCCCATCCGCCATTGCCAGCACCACATCCTCCCACCTTCAGTCCAATGCCGAGCGCAGCGACGCGGTCGAGCGCCTGCTGGCCGCAGCAAAGCGCGGCGAGGCGCAGGCCTATTACGACCTCGGCACGGCCTACGCGCTGGGCGAGGGCGTGGATATCGACCTCATCGAAGCCCATCGCTGGTACAACCTCGCCGCCATGGCGGGCCTCCGCGAGGCACAGGCCGAACGCGCCGCGCTGGCCGCGGACATGAACCCCGCCGAAATCGCCGAAGCCCAGCGCCGCGCCCGCGAGTGGCTCGCGGCGATCGGGAACTGAGGCTCTTTGATTTTCTGCCAAGGGGAAACGCATTCCCCTTGGCGATCCCCTTTTCGTTTTTAATGGGACGCGACCGTGATTTTACCGTGCGCCCCAAAAGGGACGCTGCGGTTGATGCCGGGTGCGGCCCGAAAAATCGAAGGGGAGGTTGCCAAGAGGGTCCGCGACCCTCCTGCTAACAAAAACACCCCCGCGCTACACCAGCCGCTCGCCTGCGGAGCGGGTGAAGCAGAACTCGCCCTGGCTGCCTTCGGGCCGGGTTTTGAGCACGCGGGAGACCGGCAGGAGGACGATGGCGCGCGTGCCTTCCTCCATCCGCGAGATCAGGCGGAACTGGCCGTCGTGCAGCTCCGCCAGCGCCTTGACCATTGGCAGGCCAAGGCCGGTGCCGCGCGGGCCCTGCCCGGTTGTCTCGGCGATCTGCTTGAACGGCTGCATCACCACGTGCAGCTTCTCGGGAGGAATGCCGGGCCCGTTGTCCCGCACCTCAAGGCGCATCTCGCCCCGGCGCGTCACCCACACCGAAACGGTGACGCGGGTGCCGGCCTTGGTGAACTTGATGGCGTTGGAGAGCAGGTTGAGGATGATCTGGCGCAGCATGCGCTCGTCCCCCAGCACCGGCGGCAGGCCCTCGCGGATGCGGCAGTCCAGGCTGACGTCGCGCTGGCGGGCAAGCGAGGCCAGCACCTGCATTGAGAACGTCACCACCTGCTTGAGATCCACCGGGTCTTCGTTCAGCTGCTTCTCGCTCGCCTGGATCTTGATGAGATCGAGCAGCGCATCGAGCAGCGAGACCAGATGCAGGCTGGAGAGGTGGATGGCATCGATATAATCGCCATAGATCGGCGGGTTGATCGACCCCAGCGCCTTGGAGCGGATGAGTTCCGAATAGCCGACGATGGCGTTGAGCGGCGTCCGCAATTCATGGCCGAGGTTGGCAACGAGCAGCGAGCGTTCGGACTGCACCTGGGAGAGCGCGCGGCGGGCCTGGTCCCGCTCGTCGGCCAGGCGGCCGGAAAGGGCAACGGCGCCGCGCGCGAGATGGGCGGCGCTCAGCCGGCCGACGATGGCCTCGCCCTCGCGCACCCACAGGCCCTGCGCCAAAGCCGCCTCGAGCGCCGGGTCGTCCAGCAGGCTCTCGACCGCCAGGCCGGCATCAACCACGGCCTCCCCCTCGGGAAGCCTGTGCTTGCCCGGACCCAGGGGTTCCATCAGCTGTCTGACCGTTACGCGCATGGCTGGCACCGCCATTTCCTCGGGCCGCGCGACGGGGGCAGGCGCGGCTTATGCCTTCAAGGCAGGAGTGTCCGCCGCGCCAGGTTAATTTTGGGTAAGAGATGCGCGTATTTTATGAATACGAAGCGCCTCAGCGCGGCCGCACCGGCAGATTGTCGATGAGACGGGTGGTGCCCACCCGCGCCGCGACGAACAGCCGCGCCTCCCGATCGAGCGCCTGCAGCGGCTCCAGCGTGCGGGCGTCGCGCACCTCGAGATAGTCCACCTGTTTGAAGCCGGCGGCCAGCAGATCGCGCGTGCCCTGGGCGAGCGCGGCGGCCATCTCCGCCCCGCCTTCCAGCTGCTCCGCCACCCGCCCCAGCACCCGTGGCAGGGCGCCGGCGATGCCGCGCTCCTCGGCGCTGAGGTAGGCGTTGCGGGAGGACATGGCGAGGCCGTCCGCCTCGCGCACGATGGGCGCGCCCAGGATTTCAACGCCGATGTTCAGGTCCTCGGCGAACCGGCGGATCACCTGCAACTGCTGATAATCCTTCTCGCCGAAGATGGCGACATCGGGCCGCACCATGTTCAGCAGCTTGGTGACGATGAGCGCCACGCCGTCGAAATGGCCGGGCCGCGCCGCACCGCACAGCCCCTCCGACACGCCCGCAACGCTGACGGACGTGGCAAAACCGGCCGGATACATTTCCTCGACCGTGGGCGCGAAAAGCAGGTCGCAACCCGCGCTTTTCAGCAGCTCGGCGTCCCTCGCCTCCTGCCGCGGATAGCGGCTTAAGTCTTCGTTAACCCCGAATTGCTTCGGATTGACGAAAATACTTGCTACAACGCGATCGGCATGGGCCTTGGCCGCCTCAATGAGAGAAAGATGACCCTGATGAAGCGCTCCCATTGTCGGCACCAGCGCAACACGCAGCCCGGCCTTGCGCCAGGCGCCAACCATCTCGCGCAGGTCCGCCACGGTGCGGACGATCGTCAACCCTTGCATGGCTGGTTCTACTCCCGGCCTCACATTGACACCGTCCGCTGTGTCGGCATTAACAGCGGGCAAATCAAGTAGGTTCGTATCAGGACAGGAATTCATGGCAACGCGCGCTCACATCATCGTACTGGGCAATGAAAAGGGCGGGTCGGGCAAGTCCACGACCGGCGTCCACATTGCCGTTGCCCTGCTTTACGCCGGTCTTAGCGTCGGCGCCATCGATCTCGACGGCCGGCAGCGCAGCTTTGCCCGTTATCTCGAGAACCGCGCCAACTACAACAAGAAGCACGGCCTCAAGCTGGTGGAGCCGGAAACCGTCACCCTGCAGGACGGAACGGAGGAGGAAGACCGCGCCAAGCTCGAAGCCCAGCTGGCCGCGTGGGCCGAGACCAAGGACGTCATTGTCATCGACTGTCCGGGCCGCGACAGCGTGCTCTCGCGCCACGCCCACTCGTTCGCCGATACGCTCATCACCCCGATGAACGACAGCTTCATCGATTTCGACCTGCTCGGCCAGGTGGACGCGGACACCCACAAGGTGACCCGCCCCAGCTTCTACAGCGAACTGGTGTGGCAGTCCCGTAAGGCCCGCGCCAAGCGCGACGGCGGCTCCATCGACTGGGTGGTGCTGCGGACCCGTATGTCGCACCTGGAAGCGCGCAACATGCGCCGCGTCGCCAGCGCGCTGGCCGAACTGGCCAAGCGCATCGGCTTCCGCGTGGTGCCGGGCCTGTCCGAGCGCGTGATCTTCCGCGAGCTGTTCCCCAAGGGCCTGACGCTGCTCGACCTGCGCAACGTGGCCAAGACCGAGGGCAGCATGACCATGAGCCAGGTCGCCGCCCGCCAGGAAGTGCGCGACCTGCTGGTCGAGCTGAAGCTGCCCATGCTGGACGAGGCCGGCAAGGTCATCGCCAGGGCGGAAACGCCCGCCGCCGGGAATGCTTCCGGCGGCACGGCCGACACGGCCGAACCTGCGCCCGCGCTGGTCTGAGAGCCAGCCCATGCCCTGGCTGCTGCTGGGCCTTCTCGTTCTCGCCTTTTTCTGGGCGGTCGGCCGCTGGGGGCTGAACACCTCGCCGCGCAACCTGCGCTGGACCGGGCTGGGGCTGCTGGCCCTCGTCTGCCTGCTCGCCGCGCTGTGGATGGCCGCGCGGGGCCAGCTTGCCTTTGCTTCGGCCTTTGCAACGGGCGCGTTGGCCCTATATGGACGCTACCGTTGGATCAAAGGAATAATCGACCGGATCGCAGCGGCTGGCGGCCGGGCGGGCGAGCCTCCCCGAGGCAGAACCACCGGCCAGACCACGGTGGCAACGGACGAGGAGGCCTATGCAATTCTTGGACTTAAGCCGGGCGCGAGCCGGGACGCCATCCTTGCGGCGCACCGGCGGCTTATGCGAATAGTCCATCCCGATCATGGCGGCACCGATTACCTGGCCGCCAAGATCAATCAGGCGCGGGACATCCTGCTCCGCAAGTCTGACCATTCGTAATTCGCTTTCCTGATTTTTCCCGGAGGTCTGGTTCATGGCTCACCGCTTTCACCCCACCACCCTGCGCGAATACGATGTGCGCGGCATCGTCGGCGAAACCCTGACGGAAGACGACGCCCGCGCGCTCGGCCGGGGCTTCGGCACGCGGGTGCGCCGCGCGGGGGGCAGCTGCGTGGCGGTGGGCTACGATGGCCGCCTCTCCTCCCCCGTGCTGGAGGCGGCGCTGGTGGGCGGCCTTACCTCGGCGGGCGTGAAGGTGGTCCGCATCGGCCTCGGCCCCACCCCCCATGCTCTACTACGCCGTCCACGCGCTGAAGGCGGACGGCGGCATTCAGGTGACCGGCTCGCACAACCCGCCCAACTACAACGGCTTCAAGATGATGCTGGGCCACGCGCCCTTCTTCGGGCCAGACATCCAGGACCTGGGCCGCATGGCCGAGGCCGAGGACTGGGAGACCGGCGCGGGCACGTCCGAGCAGGTCGAGATCATGGACGAGTATGTGGACCGGCTGCTGAAGAACTTCTCCGGCGGGCCCTACGCCATCGCCTGGGACCCCGGCAACGGCGCGGCGGGCCCGGTGGTCGAGAAGCTGGCCCAGCGCCTGCCAGGCCGCCACGTACTCCTCAACACCAAGGTGGACGGCACCTTCCCGGCCCACCACCCTGACCCCACCGTCGAGGCCAACCTCGCCCAGCTGCGCGAGGCGGTGGCCACCGAGAGCCTGGACTTCGGCCTCGCCTTCGACGGCGACGGCGACCGCATCGGCGCGATCGACGGCGAAGGGCGAATCGTCTGGGGCGACCAGCTGCTGGCCGTGCTGGCGGAGGACCTGCTGCGCGCCGAACCCGGCGCCACCATCATCGCCGACGTCAAGGCCAGCAAGGCGCTGTTCGACCGCGTGGCGGAACTCGGCGGCAAGCCCTTGATGTGGAAGACCGGCCACTCGCTCATCAAGGCCAAGATGAAGGAAGTGGGCAGCCCCCTCGCGGGTGAGATGAGCGGCCACGTATTCTTCGCCCACGACTACTACGGCTTTGATGATGCCCTCTACGCCGCCATCCGGCTCATCCAGGCGGTGCACCATCTGGGCGGCAGCCTGACCGCGCTCAAGAGCGCCATGCCGGAGATGATCAACACCCCCGAGATGCGCTTCGGCTGCCCGGAGGAGCGCAAGTTCGCCGTCGTCGCCGAAGTGCTGGCCCGCCTGCGCGCCGAAGGGGCGAACGTGGACGAGACCGACGGCGCGCGCGTGACGACGCCGGACGGCTGGTGGCTGCTGCGCGCCTCCAACACGCAGGCCGTGCTCGTGGCCCGCGCCGAGGCGGATTCGCCGGAAGCGCTGGAGCGGTTGAAGGAGACCATCAACGCCCAGCTGGCGGCCAGCGGCATCGAGCCGGTCGAGGCCAACCACTGAGGCGGATTGGTTGCAGTTCGCGGGAGGGGTTCGCCCCTCCTACACCTCCCATTCGTTAGATAAGGGCCGTGTCCTGTACAAAGGGCGCGGCCCTTTCCTTTGGCCGGGGCGGGCGCGCACGAAAACACGGCCGCTGAAACTCAGGGACGCAGGGGCCTGAGCCCCCCTGCGATCAAACCCCTGCACACTCTCCGGCATCGCTTTTGCTGCACCGCACAATATTCTTGATTTAGGCTGCCTGTTGGCTTATCTGTCACCTCGATGCTGCGGTGCAGCATGATCTTACAACCCGTCACGTTGCGGTAGTCGCGTTTCCCGAACAAGCCCAATTGACCCCCCGTATGGCCAGCCTCTTCCGGAGGCTGGCCGCCCCTTCAGGAGCAGGCAGCATGAGCGAGACGACGAAACCCACCTTCGGCCCCAGTTTCGGCGAGGCCTTTGCATCGAGCTTCGAGGCAATGGCGGAACAGTGGCAGCCGCACATGGAAGACGCCTTCCAGCAGTTCGCCGCCATGACCCTGATGTCGAAGGAAACAGCGGACGCCTTCCTCGCCTCCTCCCGCGCCGCGGCGCGCGGCTTTGGCGACCTGTCGAAGGCGGCGGCCAGCGCCTCCGAGCGCGCCGTGACCAAAACCGCCGAGACCGCCCGCCGCCTGGCAGACGCCAAGGACCCGCAAACCTTCGCCATCCGCCAGCAGGCCGCGTTCAAGGAGCAGTTCGATACGATGGTGGCCGAGGCCTCCAAGGCGACCGAACTGGGCCTCAAGATCGCCAGCGACGTCTCCGAGCCGCTCGCCAACCGCTGGTCGGTGATGTTCCAGCAGACCGGCCGCGCCGCCTGACAAACCCTCCGGCCTTAATGAAGGGCCGGCACCCCTAAAGGCGCAGCGCTGCCGCGCCGGGCGGATATCCAAGGCCGCCCGGCTTATGCGCGTCTTCCCCCGCGTTCTTCGCGCCCCTGAATGCGCCCCGTGAATGTGAGGGGATGATCGTTCGACCCCTGGCTCTGGAAACACGGCCGGACCATCGCCATTTAATGATCGGGAACCCAGCCCTCCTGTCGCCATCGCGCTGTCCGCGTTGCCTTTCCGGCCCGGCGCGCTTCGGGCGGCAAGGGAACCGAACCGGCGCGCCTGACGTTGCTGGCGTCGTTTGGGCTGGCCGCGCCAGGGCGGCACTTTAGGGCTGGCCGCGCCGGGGGCGGGCGTTCGGGTGGGACCCCCTTCCGATGCCGCCTTCGGTTTATTATCTTAAGAACAAGAAGAGACACGGCGTCGGAACTTTCGGCCTCAGGCCAACCGGACGCCAGGGCAAGAGCGCCCAGATGGAAGCGAATGCGCGACGTGGGAGTCATGATGGTAGCAGACTGGACCAGGGACGGATTGATCCGCATGGGGCCTGACTCCGACCGGGACCACGAGGATGATGGCCACGCCGGGACCGGCGTCATCGCGCAGACGAAGACGCGGACCCGTAAGCCGTCGATGTACAAGGTCTTGATGCTGAACGACGATTACACCCCGATGGAGTTTGTCGTTCATGTTCTGCAGCGGTTCTTCCGCATGTCTGCGGAGGATGCCACCCGCATCATGATGCATGTGCATCAGCGCGGCGTCGGCGTGTGCGGCATCTTCACCTACGAGGTTGCCGAAACCAAGGTGAACCAGGTGGTGGATTTCGCCCGCAAGCACCAGCATCCGCTCCAGTGCACGCTGGAGAAGGCCTGATCGGCCCGAGCACTTTTCTCGGGCGCTTTTCTCCCTTTGCGGGAAACTGCCGCGCCTCGCCGAGGGGCTTTGGCGGCGGCCCGCGCCATGCGTCGAATCGCCTGCACTGTACAGGCGGGCGGACGCGAAACGGTGACGGCAGAGAGGAGGTATCCTTTCTGCCCGCCGGGCCAGCCTGCTATTCCGGGCCGCGAGCAGGGCTCGGTTGATCCCCTGTCCAGGCTGGTTTCATCGCGGTTTTCCGGCCGTTGCACATCGCACCTCTTGATTGCAGGCCGATCTCGACCGATCTTTTTGAACAGAAGCGGATCGGCGCGTTACCCGCGGTGATCCAGCGGGAGTGAATGAATGCCGTCGTTCTCAAAACAGCTTGAACAGACCCTGCACAAGGCGCTGGCGGAAGCCGGCAGCCGCCGTCACGAATATGCGACGCTCGAGCACCTGCTCATGGCGCTGGTCGATGACCGCGATGCCGCCTCCGTGATGCGCGCCTGCGGGGTCGATCTCGACGACCTGAGCCAGCAGGTGACGCATTATCTCGACACCGAGCTGGACTCGCTGCGCTCCGAGGACGCGCTCGACCCGACGCCGACCGCCGGTTTCCAGCGGGTGGTGCAGCGGGCGATCTTGCATGTGCAGTCCTCCGGCCGGGAAGAGGTCACGGGCGCCAACGTGCTCGTCGCCCTGTTCTCGGAACGGGAAAGCCATGCCGTCTACTTCCTCCAACAGCAGGACATGACCCGGCTGGATGCCGTCTCCTTCATCTCCCATGGCATTGCCAAGGTGCAGGGCATGACCGAGCCGCGCCGGGTGCGCGGCGCGCAGGAGGAGCCCCAGTCGGAAGAGCAGAAGGCCGCCAAGGGCCAGAAGCAGCAGAAGGCGTCGGATTCCGCGCTGAAGCAGTTCTGCGTCAACCTCAACGACAAGGCGCGCACGGGCAAGATCGACCCGCTCATCGGCCGCGCCGCCGAGGTTGAGCGTACCATCCAGATTCTCTGCCGCCGCTCCAAGAACAACCCGCTCTACGTGGGCGACCCCGGCGTCGGCAAGACCGCGATCGCCGAAGGGCTGGCCCGCAAGATTGTCGAGGGTGATGTGCCCGACGTGCTGCAGGGCGCCATCATCTACGCGCTCGACATGGGCGCGCTGCTGGCCGGCACCCGCTATCGCGGCGACTTCGAGGAGCGGCTGAAGGCGGTGGTCGCCGAGCTGGAGGCCATGCCGCACGCCATCCTGTTCATCGATGAGATCCACACCGTCATCGGCGCGGGCGCGACCTCGGGCGGGGCGATGGACGCCTCCAACCTGCTGAAGCCCGCCCTGTCCTCGGGCACGATCCGCTGCATCGGCTCCACCACCTACAAGGAGTTCCGCAGCCACTTCGAGAAGGACCGGGCGCTCTTGCGCCGCTTCCAGAAGATCGACGTCAACGAGCCGTCGCTGGAAGATACGGTCAAGATCATGACGGGCCTCAAGCCCTACTTCGAGAGCCACCACAAGGTGAAGTACACCGCCGAGGCCATCAAGGCGGCGGTGGACCTCTCGGCCCGCTACATCACCGACCGCAAGCTGCCGGACAAGGCCATCGACGTGATCGACGAGGCCGGCGCCTCGCAGATGCTGGTGCCTGCGCCCAAGCGCAAGAAGGTGGTGGGCATCAAGGAGATCGAGGCGGTGGTCGCCAAGATCGCCCGCATCCCGCCCAAGTCCGTCTCGACGGATGACAAGAAGACCCTCGCCAACCTTCAGGGCGACCTGAAGCGCGTGGTCTTCGGGCAGGACAAGGCCATCGAGGCGCTGGCGACGGCGATCAAGCTGGCCCGCGCAGGCCTGCGCGAGCCGACCAAGCCGATCGGCTCCTACCTGTTCTCCGGCCCGACCGGCGTCGGCAAGACGGAAGTCGCCCGCCAGCTCGCCAACCTCATGGGGATCGAGCTGATCCGGTTCGACATGTCGGAGTACATGGAGCGCCACTCGGTCAGCCGCCTCATCGGCGCGCCTCCGGGCTACGTGGGCTTCGACCAGGGCGGCCAGCTCACCGACGCCGTCGACCAGCATCCGCACTGCGTGCTGCTGCTCGACGAGATCGAGAAGGCGCACCCGGACCTGTTCAACATCCTCCTGCAGGTGATGGACAACGGCAAGCTGACCGATCACCACGGCAAGACCGTCGATTTCCGCAACGTGGTCCTCATCATGACCACCAACGCGGGCGCGTCGGAAATGGCCAAGGAATCGATCGGCTTCGGCCGCGGCACCCGCGAGGGCGAGGACGAGGAAGCAATCAAGAAGCTGTTCGCGCCCGAGTTCCGCAACCGCCTGGATGCGATCATTCCGTTCGACTACCTGCCGCCGGAAGTGGTCGCCCGCGTGGTCGAGAAGTTCATTCTCCAGCTGGAAATGCAGCTGGCGGAGCGCAACGTCCACATCTCGCTCACCGACGAGGCCAAGGCCTGGCTGACGGCGCGCGGCTACGACAAGCTGTATGGCGCGCGGCCCATGTCGCGCCTCATCCAAGAGGAGATCAAGAAGCCGCTGGCCGACGAACTCCTCTTCGGCAAGCTGGCCAAGGGCGGCGAGGTGCGCGTGCGCCTGAAGGACGGCAAGCTGGGCTTCGAGATCGTGCCCGCCGCGCCGCCCTCCGGCAATGCCAAGGGCAAGGCGCGCAAGCCCAAGGTCGAGGCATAGGCCAGACCCAAATTAGGAAACACATCGGCGCGGGGAGATCTTCTTCCCGCGCCTTTTCTTTGCGTGCCGTGCCCGGACGTTTCCCTGGTTAATCCTCGCAATTTCCACAACCCTGTTTCAGTCTATGTCTGAAAGGGCTATGTCCCGCCTGTGCCGGATCGCACCGATCCGCGCCCGGGCTGCGGGCATCTCCTGATCGTCATTGTAAAAAGGGGCAGCGGCAGATGGACATGACCGGCCAGGTGGACGGGTGGAGACGACGCGCGGCCACCCTCATCGGCGCCATTCTGGTTGGACTTGTCGCCCTCGCCTTCGCCTGGCTCGCCGATGCCACACAGGAGAAATTCGGCGGCCTCTGGAATGACATGCCCGTTGTCGCGGGCCTCATCTCCCCGCTCCTGTTCGCCCTGCTCGCCTGGATCACCCTGCGCTGGGTGCCGGATGCGCGCGGCTCGGGCATCCCGCAGGTCATTGCCGTGGCCCGCCATCCGGAGAACAGCCGGATGCAGGCGCTCGTCTCCCTGCGGACGGCGTTCGCCAAATTCTGGCTGACGGTCGCGGCTCTGCTGGGCGGCGCGTCGGTCGGGCGCGAGGGACCGACCGTGCAGGTCGGCGCGGCGCTGATGATGACGGTCCACCGGTGGCTGCGCGTGCCCGCAACGCCGGGCGTGCTGATCGCCGGCGGCGCGGCGGGCGTGGCGGCCGCATTCAACACGCCCCTGGCCGGCGTTGCCTTCGCCATCGAGGAGCTGGCCTCCGCCTACGAGCAGCGCCTCGCCGTGCTGGTGATGGGCGCGGTGATGGTGTCGGGTCTCGTCAGCCTCGGCATCGCGGGAGACTACATCTACCTCGGCGCCATGCACGAGCGGCTGACCTTCAGCGCCGCCATCTATGGCGCGATGGTGGCCGGCGTCGCCGGCGGCATCATCGGCGGGCTGTTCACCCGCTCCATGCTGTACATGGCCGCGCCCCGGAGCGCATGGATCGCCCGGCTGCGGTCGCGCCCGGTGCTGTTCGCCGCCGGGTGCGGCCTCGTCGTGGCGCTGACCGGCCTTGCAACGAACGGAATGACTTGGGGCACCGGCTACGAAGCCGCCCGCACCATGGTGGAAGGGGAAGGCGCGCCCTTCTGGTACGCCATCGCCAAGTGGATCGCCTCCTTCGCCACCGCCATCAGCGGCATTCCAGGCGGCATCTTCGCGCCGTCGCTGTCGGTGGGCGCGGGCGTCGGCAACATGCTGGCCGGCCTGTTCCCCAGCCAGCCGGCCGGGGCCATCGTGCTCCTCGGCATGATCGGCTACTTCACCGGCGTCGTGCGCGCGCCGCTGACCGCCGTCATCATCGTCATGGAGGCCACCAACGCCCGCGGCCTGATCCTGCCCCTGTTCGCAACGGCCCTCATCGCGGATTGGGTTAGCGCGATGATCTGCCCCACCCGGCTCTACCACGGCCTGGCCCAGCCCTTCCTGCAACTGGCAAAGCCGGTGCACGAGCGCGGCTAGCCAAGTGTTACGCTCAAGGAACGGAATTCATGCTTAATGCGTGATTAACCTCAGCCGATTTTCTCAAATTGACCAAAGATCATTAAGACTTCTCAACTAAATACGCTGCACTGTTTCATCTTGGCGTTCTGCTTTCGGCGAAAGGCCACAAAAGCCATTTCACTTTACGGTGGTTCGGTCTATTGACGGAAGGCAGCGCGGGAGGCGTGTTTCCCCGGCGTTTTTCCTGAGGGCGGTGATGGCAGAGAGCGATCCCAGTGAAGAGAACTTGCTGGCCGTGGCCGCGCCACGCAGCCGCCGTGCGGCTGCGCTGATGGATTTGCTGATCTACGAGCGCGGGCTGGACCTGGGCGCGGTTTCCCCGATCCACAGCCGTATAACGCGCGCGCGCTGTACAAGCTGATCGTGCAGGCGATGACCGGCGACACCGGGCACAAGGGGTTGAAGCCCAGTCTTCCGCCCGAGCTGATCCTGGCGGTGGACGGCCAGGCGCTGGCCCATGTGCTGCGAACCGCCGCGTTGCATTTCAAAACGGAAAAGCCGCTCACCGTGCAGGCGACCATTTCGGGCGACCGGCTGCGGATTCAGGTGAAGTCCGCCGCGACCAAGGCCATTGTGGACGACGCGGGGCTGCGCCAGAAAATCGAGAAATCGCTGGCCATCCTGGGGGCGGAGCTGGATCTCGACCCGCTCACTCCCAGCACCATGGCCCTGCTTCTGGCCCTGCCGCCGCAGCAGACGCGCGCCCGGCGGCGATAAGGCGCGGGCCAGCCCGGCTTCCGGGCCTTTACTTCCCGTAAACCGCCTTGGGATCGTAGGCCTTCTCGGCCACGGCCTGCAACGCGGGGGCCTCGTCGCCGAGCGGCCCGGTCCCCACCGGCACGGCGCGGTAGAAGCAGCCGGGATAACCCACGTGGCACTGGCCCTGCCCGTGAACGTCTACCTTCATCCACACCGCGTCCTGGTCGCAGTCGACGCGCAGCTCGACCACATGCTGCACATGGCCCGAAGTGCCGCCCTTCAGCCACAGCGACTGGCGGGAGCGGGACCAGTAGTGCGCCTGACCGGTCTCGATGGTCTTCTGAAGCGCCTCGGCGTTCATGTGGGCAACCATCAGCACCTCGCCGGTCCCGGCATCGGTGGCAACCGCGGTAATCAGGCCCTTCTCATCGAAACGCGGCGCGAGCGTCGCGCCTTCCTCCTGCTCGTGGGTCGGCAGATTGGTTGCGAACATGGGGCGGCCTCCGTCGGTTGCGTGCGCCCGCCCTACCAGCAAAACGCCCGCCGTGAAAGGCGGGCATTCAGGGCCGGGCACCGCGGGCGCTAGCCTTGCTGCGGCGCAATCTCCGCCAGGTGCTGCGCCTCGAAGGCCGTACCCAGCGCATCCAGGAACAGCCGCACGGCCGGCACAAGGCCGCGCCGGGTGGGGAAGACGGCATGAACCAGCCCTTCCGGATGCTTCCAGTCCGGCAGAATCGGCTCAAGGTCCCCTCGGGCCACATCGTCGCCGATCATCCAGTCCGGCAGCAGGACGACGCCGAGGCCATCCAGGGCCGCTTGACGCAGCATCATCATTTCATCGCTGACGAGCCGGGGCTGAAACGGCGTCTTGCAGACCCGGCTGTCTTGCCCGGTCATGAGCCAGGCGTGCTCCCCGGTTGAGCGGACCATGTCCAGGCTGTCGAATCGCGCCAGGTCCTCCGGCCGCTCGGGCCGCCCCAGCCGGTCGAGAAGTGCGGGGCTGGCCACCAGCAGCGATTTCGCCGGGGCCAGCTTCTTGATGATGAGCTCGCTTTCCTCGATCGGCGGCTGGCGCACCCGTATCGCCAGGTCGAGCCCTTCCTCAATCACATCGACCCGCCGGTTGGTCACCTCCACATGGACGCGCACGCGCGGGTGATCCGCCATGAAGCGCGACACCATGGTTGCCAGCGCGCCCCTGGCCAGCATTACCGGACAGCTCAGCCGCACCGTCCCGCGCGGTTCGGTCTGGACGCGGTCAACGGCCTCCTGCGCCGCCTGCGCCTCCGACACCATCGCCAGGCAGTGGCGGTAGTAGAGCCGGCCGATCTCCGTCACCGAAAACCGGCGGGTGGAGCGATGCAACAGCCGCACGCCAAGCCGCTCCTCAAGCAGCGCAATGCGGCGGCTGAGCTTTGATTTCGGAACGCCGGTGGCGCGGCTCGCGGCAGCGAAGCCCTCGTGCTCCACAACCTGCGCGAAGAAATAAAGATCGTTCAGATCCTGCATCCGGCCCGCCTCATTGTCCCATTGATAGAACACTCAAGCCTAGTTTTGCCATCTTCCGGCGGATTTGTCCCAGATCTATTTGTAATTCCGAGACAAGGGCAGCAGGCCGTTGCAGCACTGGAACCGGCTCAGCGGGGGCAGCCCAACCCACGATTTCGATGATGTAGGGAAGGAAAACCGCCATGAGCACGCTGAAGGTCGCCGTTGTCGTTGGCAGCACCCGCCGCGAGTCCATCAACCGCAAGCTCGCTGAAGCGCTCGTCCGCCTGGGCGGCGATCGTGTCTCGGCGCAGTTCGTCCGCATTGACGACCTGCCGATGTACAGCATCGACCTAGAGCAGGAGCACCCCGAAGCTGTGCTCCGTTTCGATCAGGAGATTGCCGGGGCCGACGCCGTTCTGGTGGTGACGCCCGAGTTCAACCGCTCCCTCCCGGCCGTCCTCAAGAACGCCATCGACTGGGGTTCGCGCGCCAAGCCCCAGAGCGTCTGGCGGGGCAAGGTGGCCGCCATCACCGGCACGTCGCCGGGCGCCATCGGCACGGCGGTTGCCCAGCAGCATCTGCGCCAGATCCTGGGCGTCCTCGGCAGCCTGGTGATGGGCGGCGAAGCCTACATCTCGTTCAAGCCCGACCTCATCGACGAGAACGGCGACTTCACCAACGAGAGCACGCGCGATTTCCTCCAGGCCTACATGGACACCTTCCTGACGGTCGCCGAGAAACTGAAAGCCCCCGCCCCCGCCGTGCTTGCCGCGTAACCGGCCCGCCGCCCTCGATAACAAGCCCCGCCCAAGCAAAAGGCCCGCCCCCGGTTCGCCGGAGGCGGGCCTTGATGCCGTCAGGCGCAGATGCGCCCGAAAATCCTAGTAGCCCCGGATCAGGTCCATGAAGCGGCGCTCGTAGCGCTCTTCCTTGAACACGCCGGTGAACCGGGTGGTGATGGTCGCCACGTCCGGCTTGTGAACGCCGCGGGTGGTCATGCACTGGTGCTTGGCATCGATGAGCACGGCAACGCCGCGCGGCTGCAGCCCCTCTTCCAGCGCGTTGGCGATCTGGGCGGTCATGGTCTCCTGCGTCTGCAGGCGCTTGGCGAAGATCTCGACCACGCGGGCGATCTTGGAGATGCCGACGACCCGCTTGTTCGGCAGGTAGGCGATGTGCGCCTTGCCCAGAATCGGCACCATATGGTGCTCGCAGTGCGATTCGAGGGCGATGTCGCGCAGCATGACGATGTCGTCGTACCCCTCCACCTCCTCGAAGGTGCGGTTCAGCACGGCCATCGGGTCTTCGTCGTAACCGCAGAAGAACTCCTCGTAGGCCTTCACCACGCGCTTGGGCGTATCGACCAGGCCCTCGCGGTCGGGATTGTCCCCCGCCCAGAGCAGCAGGGTCCGCACCGCGGCCTCGGCCTCCTCGCGGGAGGGACGGCGATTGATGTTGTCGCCTGCTTCAAACAGCCGCTCCAGGTCGGCTTTCTCAAGGCGCACATCCATCTGCAAATCCTTTCTCGCCACGGGCCGACTTAACCACAGGTGGATGGGGTTCGGCTACGCAAGCCCGTCCCATAAGTTCGCCCGAAATGTCAGAAGTCTCTCTTCAGTTTAACCGATACCGGCGCTCCGCCCCGCTTGGGCGGATACCTTGAAGATAAGGAATCGCTGCGCCGCGGCAACCCCCAAACGCCGGAAACGCTGTTTCCAGCGATAAAACAAACCCTTTTATCACCCCTGTGATGTTGTAACGCGGGGGTGCGCCCTTATATCGGGAGTGTCGCCGTATGGCAGCTATGCGCGCTACAAGCCCAGCTGGGCGGCAATTCACACAGGACAAAGAGCCTCAAGGCCGCTATAGACCCGCTAAAGCTTGCGGAGCGCGAATGCGCCCCGCCCCACTGCGTTGCCCTGAGCGAACCTCCGGGCCAATTGTAAGGGATCTGCGATGAGCCAGTCTCTCGCCAATTATTCGACGAATCCGTTCGATGACGACAAACTCCGTGAGGAGTGCGGCGTTTGTGGCGTTTACGGCGCGGAAGGCGCCGCAGCAATTTGCGCGCTGGGGCTTCATGCCCTCCAGCATCGCGGCCAGGAGGCCGCGGGTATTACGTCCTTTGATGGCGACGGGTTCCACACCCACCGCGCCATGGGCCACGTTGCCGGCAACTTCGACCGGCAAGAGGTGATCGAGCGCCTGCCCGGCAACACCGCCATCGGCCACGTGCGCTACTCCACCACCGGCGAGGTGTCGCTTCGCAACGTCCAGCCCCTCTTCGCCGAACTGGCCAGCGGCGGCTTCGCCGTCGCCCACAACGGCAACCTCACCAACGCGGCAACCCTGCGCCGCCAGCTGGTCCGCCAGGGCTCGATCTTCCAGTCCACCTCCGACACGGAAGTCATCATCCACCTGGTCGCCACCTCCAGCTACCGCACCCTGCTCGACCGCTTCATCGATGCGCTCCGCAAGATCCAGGGCGCCTACAGCCTGGTCTGCCTCACCTCCGAGGGCATGATCGCGGTGCGCGATCCGCTGGGCATCCGGCCCCTGGTGCTGGGCCGCCTCAACGACAGCTACATCGTCGCCAGCGAGACCTGCGCGCTCGATATCGTCGGCGCCACCTTCCTGCGCTCGCTGGAGCCGGGCGAGCTGGTGGTGATCTCGGAGCGCGGCCTCCAGACCCACAAGCCGTTCAACGCCACCCGGCCGCGCCCGTGCATCTTCGAGCATGTCTACTTCGCCCGGCCCGACTCCATCACCGACGGCCGCAGCGTCTATGAAATCCGCAAGCGCATCGGCGCGCAGCTGGCCATCGAAAGCGCGGTCGATGCCGACATCGTGGTGCCGGTGCCCGACAGCGGCACCCCGGCCGCCATCGGCTACTCGCAGGAATCAGGCCTGCCGTTCGAGCTCGGCATCATCCGCAGCCACTACATCGGCCGCACCTTCATCCAGCCGGGCGACCACATCCGCCACCTGGGCGTGAAGCTGAAGCACAACGCCAACCGTGCCCAGATCCAGGGCAAGCGCATCGTGCTCATCGACGACTCGATCGTGCGCGGCACCACATCGGTCAAGATCGTGCAGATGCTGAAGGAAGCGGGCGCCGCCGAGGTGCACATGCGGATCGCCAGCCCGCCGACCCGCCACAGCTGCTTCTACGGCGTCGACACGCCGGAGCGCTCCAAGCTGCTCGCCGCCCAAATGGACGTGGAGCGCATGGCCCAGTACATCAAGGTGGACAGCCTCGCGTTCCTTTCCATCGACGGCCTCTACAAGGCGGTGGGCGAGGACATGCGGGTGGACGACGCGCCGCAGTACTGCGACGCCTGCTTCACCGGCGACTACCCGACCCGCCTCGTCGACCGCGAGGAGGTTGAGCGCCCGGATCAGCTGGCCCTTCTGGCGGAGCGCGTGATTTGACGAAGCCTCTGGAAAACAGGCTGGCGCTAGTCACCGGCGCCAGCCGCGGCATCGGCGCGCACACGGCCCTGGCCCTGGCCGGGGCCGGCGCGCACGTCATCCTCACCGCCCGCACCGAAGGTGGCCTCTCCGAGGTTGAGGAGAAAATCCATCAGGCAGGCGGCACCGCGACCATCGCGCCGCTCGACCTGATGAACGGCGAGCACATCGACCAGCTGGCCCAGCACATCGCCAACCGCTGGGGCAAGCTCGATATCCTGGTGCTGAACGCGGGCCAGCTGGGGCCGCTCTCGCCCCTCTCCCACATCCCGCCGAAGGACTGGGAGAAGGTGATCGGGGTCAACCTCACCGCGCCCTACCGCCTGATCCGCGGCTTCGATGCCTTGCTGCGCCAGAGCGACAAGGGCCGGGTGATCGGCATTTCCTCGGGCGCCGCCACCGATCCGCGCGCCTACTGGGGGCCCTACGCCGCCTCCAAGGCGGGGCTGGAGGCGCTGCTCGATTCCTACGCCGAGGAAGTGGCCAACATCACCAACGTGCGCGTCGCCGTGGTCAATCCGGGCGGCACCCGCACCGCCATGCGGAAGAGCGCCTTCCCCAGCGAAGACCCGGAAAGCCTCAAGGGCCCGGACGTGGTGGCGCAAGCCCTGCTTAACCTTTTGGTGGAAGACTTCGAGACCAAACGCCGTCTCAGCCTGCCCAAGAAGGTTTGATGCCTTGATTCGCCGCTTACGCTTCCTGCTGACCGCTGCCCTCCTCTGCTTCCAGGCACCTACCGTTGCCCATGCGGATGCGGGGCAGAGGCCGGCAGGCGCAGGGGCGGCCTCTGCCAGCGTCCCGGCCTCCGGCATCGCCACCCCCGCTCTGTGGGTGGTGCGCGACGAAGACACCACCCTTTACATCTTCGGCACCTCCCACATGCTGCCACAAGGCGTTGAGTGGCTGCGCGGCCCGGTGCGGCAAGCGTTCGCGCAGGCGGATACGCTGGTGCTCGAAATGGTGCAGCCGGAAAACCCGGCGGTGCTGCGCCCCTTGATTATGCGCCTTGGCCTCAACCCGCAGGGCACCACCCTCTCCAGCCAGTTGCCGGAGAAGCTGCGCGCCCAGATCACGCAGGCCGCCACGCAGGTGGGCCTGCCCGCCGCCGCGCTGGAGCCGATGAGGCCGTGGCTTGCCGCCACCACCATCGCGGTTGCGGGGCTTCAGGGATTGGGGCTGGACCCGAGCCACGGCGTCGAGCACGTGCTGACCAGCTACGCCCGGTCGAGCGGCAAGCGGATTACGGGACTGGAGACCGCCGAACAGCAGTTCGGCTTCCTCGCCTCCCTGCCGGAAGAGGATCAGCTGGCGCTGCTCAGGTCCTCCATCGAGGACCTGGAGACGCTGCGGACCGAAGCCTCCACCCTGATGACCAGCTGGATGCGCGGCGACATCGAGACCGTGGGCAAGCTGATGAACGAATCCCTCAAGGAGTCGCCGCATCTTGCCAAGATACTCCTGACCGAGCGGAACCAGCGCTGGGCCGCATGGATTGACCAGCGCATGGACGAGCCCGGCCGCGTGTTCCTGGCCGTCGGCGCGGGGCATCTGGCGGGCCGCGACGGGCTCATCCGCCTGCTGGAGCGCAAGGGCCTGAAGGTGGAGCGGGTGGCGATGGAGGCAAGCGCCCCGGCCGGCGCCCGCCCTTAACCACGGCAGCCTTTAAATCAGATAAATTATACGATTCTGCGTTTTTAGGGTTGCATCGCCCGGAAAAGCTGGCAGAAGGACGGGACATCCTCATCCGCCCAAGTGAGGCGGCGCGCTTGCGCGCCTGCCCTTGATGGCAGATGAGCCAGCGGTTTCTTTCGCACCGGCATCTCCTCCCCATGGAACCTGGTGCAAGACTGGGCTGCGGCGATTCTGTTTTCAGACGCCGCAGCCTTTTTTCCAGCAGATCAGCTTGTTTTTAATACAGGTTAATTACTCATCTTGTGCGCGGCCATCCGCACGCCCTTTTCCGCCAGGCCGGCAAAGAAGGCGAAACCCACCTTGGGAATACCCCGTGAAGGCCCGTAGAGGCACTTTACAGCGCGATTCCAGGCCTGCCCGCTACCACCCTAGCCATAATAGGCAAAAACCTCTGTACGAGCGTTTAAAGCCGATCTAGGGGCATATGGCCTTTTGTCCGGATGATTGGCGCTACAGCCAGCCCGCCAGTTCCCGCTCGACGAGGCGGGAGAGAAGCGCCAGCCCCGCCGGGCTGTCGTTGAGGCAGGGGATGTAGCTGAACGCCTCCCCGCCCGCTTCCAGGAACAGCTCCCGATTCTCGTTGGCCAGCTCGTCCAGCGTCTCGATGCAGTCGGCCGAGAAGGCGGGCGCGATCACCGCCACGCTCTTCACGCCCCGAGACGGCAGGGCCGCCATCACCTCGGCCGTATAGGGCTTCAGCCATTCCGCCCTGCCGAAGCGGGACTGGAAGGTGATGAGGAACTGCTCCTCCGGCCAGCCAAGGGCTTCCCGCAGCAGGCGGGCGGTCTTCTGGCAATGGCAGTGGTAGGGGTCGCCCAGATCGAGCGTGCGGCGGGGCATACCGTGGAAGGAGGCCACCAGCCGCTCCGGCATATAGCCAAGCCCGTCCAGGTGCTCGCGCACCGACTGGGCCAGCGCCTGAATGTACGCCGGGTCGTCATGATAGGGCGGGAGGTAGCGCACCGTCGGCTGCCAGCGCATTCCCCGCAGGGCGTCATTGGCCTTGTCGACCGCCGTTGCCGTCGTCGCCGCCGAATATTGCGGGTAGAGCGGGGCAACCAGCACCCGGTCGCACCCTTCCGCCTTCAAACGGTTGAGTTCATCGCCAATGCTCGGCGTGCCGTAGCGCATGGCCCAGCGGACCATCACCTGATCGCCGAAGGAACGCTGGAGGCCCGCCGCCTGCGCTTCCGTAATCACCCGCAGGGGGGACTGGTTGCGCTTCCTGTCCCAAATGCGCCTGTAGGCTTCGCCCGTCTTGGAGGGGCGAAGGGTGAGAATGATGCCTTGCAGGATCGGCTGCCAGAGGATCTGCGGGATCTCGACCACCCGCGGGTCCGACAGGAACTCGGAGAGATAGCGGCGGATCGATCCGTAATCGGTGCCGTCGGGCGTGCCCAGGTTCACCAGCAGCACGCCGATGCGGCCATGCGCCACCGGAGAGTGGCCTGCAGGAAACCGGGCAGGAGCGGGCTGGGCCATGGCGTGTCTCTTCTTCTATCCGCAACGGGGGTACAATGTCGGCCTTGGGAGGTTAACGCCGCTTCTTCGGCCCTGTCGCCTTCTTCTCGGCTGCCTTCTTCTGCTCCGCCTCGCGCGCGGCCTTCTCCTGCTCGGCCTGCGCCTTTTCCCGCGCCTCGGCTTGCGCGCGCAGCTTCTCGGCCACCTCGGGCGGCCAGAGCTGCTGGGCGCCGACGGGCAGGTTGCGAACCCGCGTGCCGGTTGCCCTTGCAATGGCATTGACCACCGCCGGGGCGATGGGCGGCACGCCCGGCTCGCCGACGCCGCCGGGCTCCTTGGCGTTGGGGTTGAGGATGTCCACCTCGATTTCCGGGGCATCCGCGAGGGTGAGCAGCGGGTAGCCGTCGAAATTGGTCTGCTCCGTCAGGCCGTCGGCAAAGGTCACCTCGCCGAACAGCGTCGCCGTCAGGCCGAAGAGGATGCCGCTCTCCATCTGCGCCCGCACCACGTCCGGATTGATGACCCGCCCGCAGTCGATGACGCAGAAAACCTTCAGCACCCGCACCGTGTCGTCCGGCTCCACCGCCACGTGGGCGACCTGCGCGACGATGGAGCCGAAGCTCTCATGCAGGGCGATGCCCCGCCCCTGCCCCTGCGGCAGCTTCGTCCCGAAATCCGCCATGGCGGCGACCCGCTTCAGCACCGCCGCATGGCGGGGGCTGTCCTCCAGTGCCTTGAGGCGGAAGGCGAGCGGGTCCATGCCGGCCGCCTCGGCCAGCTCGTCGATGAAGCTCTCGACGAAGAACGCGTTGATGCTGTGGCCGACCGAGCGCCAGTAGCCGACCGGCACCGGCGCTTCCACCGCCACATGCTCGATGCGGGTGTCCCCCAGCTTGTAGGGCAGATCGATCGCGCCCTGGATGGAGGAGAAATCCGGCTCCGACCGCGCCGCCAGCGGCATGATGCGCCCCATGACGCTGCCCTGCACCGACTGGCTGCTTGACCGGAAGTACCAGGCCGCAATGCGGCCGCCCTTCTCCACCCGGCCGCGCAAGGTGGCCTTGGCCGCCGGGCGATACTTGTCCTGCCGGATATCTTCCTCGCGGCTCCACACCAGCTGGACCGGCCGCCCGGCCTCCCGCGCGATGATGGCCGCCTGCACGGCGGCATCCGCCTCGATCTTGCGGCCGAAGCCGCCGCCAAGCAGCGTCGGGTAGACAGTGACGGACTCGCGGGAGACGCCCAGCGCCTTCGCCACCGCCATCATGGTCCAGGTGACCGATTGGGTGGGCGCCCACACCTCGACCCGGTCCTCGCTCACGCGGGCGGTCGCCGTCATCGGCTCCATGCAGGCGTGGGCGAGATAGGGCACGCTGTAGCTGCGCTCCACCACGCCGCCATCCGACAGCGCATCCTCCACATCGCCGCTTTCGGCATAGACGTGGGCATCGCCCTGCTTGAGCGCGGTCTCGATCGCCGCGTCGATGTCCACGGTTGCCACGCCGCCGGCGTCCGATACGTCGAACTGCGGCTCAAGGCTGGCGAGCAGCGTGTTGGCGCGCCACCAGCTGTCGGCCACCACCGCCACCCAGGTTTCCTGCCGCACCAGCTTGATGAAGCCCTTGGCGTCGGCGAGCGGCTCCTCGCTCAGTTCAATGAGCGGCGCGGTGCCCTGCGGCCCGGCCATCACGGCGGCATAGGCCATGCCCGCCAAGCGCACGTCCGCGCCGAAGCGGGCCGTGCCATCCACCTTGGAGGGAATATCGATGCGCGGCACCGAATGGCCGATCAGCTTGAACTCCTGGGCCTTGTGCAGCTGCGGGGTATCCGGCGCCTGTTCCTTCGCCGCATCCGCCGCCAGTTCGGCGAAGCTGGCCCGGCGGTTGCCGCTGACGACCATGCTGTTCTGGGCAACGCATTCGGTCCAGTCCACGCCCCAGCGGCGGCCCGCCGCCATGCACAGCATGGTGCGCGCGGTCGCGCCCGCCAGCCGCAGCGTATCATAAAAGGCCCGCACCGACGTGCTGCCCCCCGTGATCTGGAGCGCCAGCCGCTCGGCCAGTTCCGCCATGGCCCAGCGGGCGATGCCTTGTGCGAAGCCCGGCAGCACTTCCGTGCCTTCCTGCATCACCAGCGTGTTGGCATAGATGGGGTGCACCGGGGCCGGCTCGACCGAGATGGACTCCCACGCCGCGCCCAGTTCCTCGGCAAGGATCTGCGGCAGGGCGGTGTAGACGCCCTGGCCCATTTCCGCCTGCGGCACGAGAACGACGACGCGCCCGTCCGCTCCCACCTTCAGCCAGGCGTTGATGACCGTCTCGTCCTTCTGGGTCATCATTACTAGCTGCGGCGTGCGCGGCAGGGCCAGATAGCCGATGAGCAGCCCCACGCCCGCCGCACCGCCGATAAGGAAACGCCGGCGCGTGGTTTTCGGCTGCGGAAGCGGAATGTTGTGAGTGGTGGTGAGATCCGGGTTTCCGTCAGCCATGCAGAACTTACCTGTTGGTCCGGCCCGTCCCTGAGCCGCGACGCGGGCACTTTACAAGATGCGGCGCGGATGCCGACGCTCCGCCGTTTGGTTGTGCAGAACGTTAATGGCCCTGCCGGGGGAGGAAAAGGGGTTTTTCCCTGCCCGCGACGCAAATCCGCACCGAATGACAAGGATTTCAGCCGAGTCGCAGCGGGAACGGATGGTCTTCCTGGCGGAAAGGCGGGGGCTGGGAAGGCGGAGCGTGAAACGACGGGGATTTGGGCCGCAGCGGCCGGGCTCTTCGCATCATCGCGCGTCTCCCCCGGCCGCAGTGCCAGCGTTCTGCCAAGGCGGAGCCTCCACAAAAGCGACCGGCGATTCTCCCCAAGACCCGGTGTGGGCCCTCAAGACGGTTGCGGTCTTATGCCGCGGCGTGTTCCGCCTTGAACAGTTCGAGATAATAACGACGCAATTTGGCTTTGTCGATCTTGCCCGAACCCAAACGTGGCAGAGGGTTGCCGATAAGCCACAGGTAAGCCGGGACCTTGAACGCCGCCAATGACTTGGCCGCATGCTCCAGCAGTTTCTCCGCCGTCAAGCCCGCCTCCGGGCGGGCATAGACCACCGCCCCCACGATCTCGCCCAGCCGCTTATCCGGCAGGCCGAAAACGCAGGCGTCCAGCACGTCCGGGCAACCGTGCAGCGCCGCCTCCACCTCCAGGCACGAGACGTTCTCGCCGCCGCGGATGATGATGTCCTTCTTGCGATCAACGATGAACAGGTAGCCGTCCTCGTCAAAATAGCCGAGGTCGCCGGACTTGAACCAGCCATCCGGCGTGAAGGCGGCATTGGTCGCCTCCGGGTTCATCCAGTAACCGCGCGCCAGAGCCGCCGTGCGCCACCAGATTTCCCCCACCTCGCCGCAGGCGGCCTCTGCGCCGCTATCGTCAACGGCAATCTTCATCTGGGTGACGAAGGGAATGGGCCGCCCCGCCGAGGCGGGCTTGGCAACATACCCCTCCCGGTTGCCGACGGTGCTGAAGGCGTTGGTCTCGGTGAGGCCATAGCCGATGGTGGGGCGCTTTTGAGGGAAGGTCTCCTTCAGCCGCCGCACGTGCTCGGTCGGGCGGGCCGCGCCGCCCGCGCCCATGTCGCGCAAGCTGCTGATATCGTACTTGTCCCGGTCCGGGTGCTCCATCACTTCCAGGGTCATGGTGGGCACGCCAACAAGGTGCGTCACCTTCTCCGCCTCGATCAGCCGCAGCGCCGCGCCCGCATCCCACTTGTGCATCATCACCAGCTTGCGGCCGACGATGAAGCAGGTCATCCACACGGCAAAGCAGCCGGTGGTGTGGAACAGCGGCACTGCCAGCAACGTGGCCGACTGGTGGCCGTAGGGCCGCCCTTCCCTCTCGTCCATCAGGTTCATGGCAAGGCCATAAAGGGCAAGGCCGAACAGCGCCGCAATCACCGCGCGATGGGTGGAGACCACCCCCTTCGGGTTGCCGGTGGAGCCGGAGGTGTAAAGGATGGTGGCGTCGTCCTCCGGATAGAGCGGCGGCAGGGTGAAGGGCTCGGCAGGGGCGGCGTCCAGCACGTCCTCCAGCCGGTCCCAGCCGTGCGTCGCCAGCTGATGATCGGCGACAGCGTCGCGGCTGCGGGCAACAACCACCGGCACGGCAGCGCCCATGGCCCCGGCCACGCGCTCCGCGCGCGGGCCATCGGCCACCACCAGCCGCGCGCCGCTGTCTTGAATGGCGAAGGCCAGCTCCTCGCCGGTCCACCATGCATTGAGTGGCACCACGATCGCGCCGATGGTCACAAGCCCCATGAAGGCGAGGCACCATTCGGGGTAGTTCCGCATGGCCAGCGCCACCCGGTCGCCCTTGGCGATGCGATAGCGGGCCTGAAACGCCGCGCCGTAACGGCGGGCCAGCACAAGCGCCTCGTTGAAGCTCAGCCGCTCCTCGCCATAGACGATGAACGGCAGGTCGCCGTGCCCTGCGCCAAGCAGGAAGAAATAATCCCGCAGGCTGGGCGGGGCGACCTTGAAGACGGGCAACATCTGTCCCCGGATGCTCTCCTGCACGACTTCCAGCCGGCCGCCAGGGGCCGTAAGCGCGGCGCAGATCTGGTCATAGAGCTTGTCCGAGTCCGTCAGCATCCGGTCTTTCCCCTTTGCATTCTGGCTCTACTGCCCCGGCAGGATGGCGCATCGCCCGGCCACCGCCTCCACCGGCCCCGGCTCGCTGCCAGCGCGGCTCATTATGCGTTGTTTTAAGAAATAATATGCGGCAAGGGGGAAGGCCCGGCAACGGCACCGCCGGGAGGGCGTCCGATCTATTTTGGGGGGTAGCAGGCTCATGGAACTCGGCAACATCGATCCCGTCGCGTTTGAGATCGGACCTCTGGTGGTGCGCTGGTATGCCCTGGCCTACATCGCCGGAA
The DNA here is from genome assembly GCF_022569295.1 of Pedomonas mirosovicensis. Taxonomy (NCBI): domain Bacteria; kingdom Pseudomonadati; phylum Pseudomonadota; class Alphaproteobacteria; order Sphingomonadales; family Pedomonadaceae; genus Pedomonas; species Pedomonas mirosovicensis. The sequence continues at coordinate 2,524,549 of NZ_JAKFIA010000001.1, forward strand.
TCCTCGGCGGCTGGTGGCTCGCCACCCGCATGGCGGACAAGCCGGGCTCGCCCTGGACCCGCCGCCACATCGACGATTTCATCACCTGGGTGACGCTCGGCATTATCATCGGCGGGCGGCTCGCCTACGTGATCTTCTACAACCTGCCCTACTATATCGAAAATCCGGGCGCCATCATCCGTCTGTGGGATGGCGGCATGTCCTTCCACGGCGGGGTCATCGGCGTCGGCGTCGCCATTCTCTGGTTCTGCAAAAAATACAAGCTGAACTGGCTGCGCGTGGCGGATTATGTGGCCTGCGTCGTCCCCATCGGGCTCGGGCTCGGTCGCATCGCCAACTTCATCAACGGCGAGCTGTGGGGCCGCGTTACCACCTCGCCCGTCGGCATCATTTTCCACACCGGCGGCCCGCTGCCCCGTCACCCGAGCCAGCTTTACGAAGCCTTCCTCGAAGGGCTGGTGCTGCTTGCCATTCTGCTGGTGCTGTTCTACCGCACGAACGCCCGCCTGATGCCGGGCCGTCTCTCCGGCGCATTCCTGCTGTTCTACGGCATTTTCCGCTTTGCCGTTGAATTCGTGCGCGAGCCGGACAGCCAGCTGGCGGAGTTCACCGCCATGACCGGCCTGCACATGGGCCAATGGCTGTGCGTGCCGATGATCCTCGGCGGCCTCTACCTGTTCTTCAGCGCGCCAAAGCGGCAGACGGCATGAGCGGCCTTAAGGACATTCTAGCCGCGCAGATCCGCGCGAACGGGCCGATGCCGGTGGCCGATTTCATGGGGCTGTGCCTCGGCCACCCGGAACACGGCTATTACATGAAGAAGGTGCCCTTCGGCCGCGAGGGAGATTTCACCACCGCGCCCGAAATCTCCCAGGTGTTCGGGGAGCTGATCGGCCTGCACCTCGCCGAGCTGTGGATGCGCGCCGGCAGCCCTGCTGTCGTGCAACTGGTGGAGCTGGGGCCGGGGCGCGGCACGCTGATGGCCGATTTGCTGCGCGCCACCGCCCGCGTGCCCGGCTTTCACGACGCGCTTCACATCACGTTCGTCGAGATGAGCCCGGTGCTCCGCGCCGAGCAGAAATCCCGCGTGCCCAATGCCGCATGGGCGGACCGGCTGGCGGACGTGCCGGAAGGCGCGCCCCTCCTCCTCGTCGCCAACGAATTTTTCGATGCCCTGCCCGCCCGGCAGCTGGTGAAGACCGCGCATGGCTGGCAGGAGCGGCACGTGGACTGGCAGGGCGATCGCTTCGTGCCCATGGTGCCCGAGGATGCGCCGCGCCTCGACATGCTGGTGCCCGCGGAACTGCGCGGGGCCCCGCAAGGCAGCATTTTTGAAATTCTCGGCGGAGCGGAGGAAGCCACGCTCATCAACCGTCGCTTGCGTGCCGATGGCGGCGCGGCGCTCATCATCGATTACGGCCACGATCGCCACGGCCTTGGCGATACGCTTCAGGCCATGCACGCGCATGAATATGCCGACCCGTTCGAGACGCCGGGCGATGCGGACCTGACCGTGCACGTGGACTTCGCACAAGTTACGGCCCGCGCGGGCGAGGCCTTACGCGTGCTCGGGCCCGTCGGCCAGGGGCGGTTCCTGCGCGCGCTGGGGCTCGATATTCGCACCGCCATGCTGGCCAAGGCCAATCCGCCGCGTGCGGAACATCTCGTCTCTGCCTCGCGCCGGCTTGCCGACGCCGACCAGATGGGCACCTTGTTCAAGGCGCTGTCGCTCAGCAACCCTGATTGGCCGGCTCCTGCAGGATTCGACACATGACGTTGCCCATGAACCAGATCACCTACCGTGCGCCCGAGCGCGGCGATGCGGCGAACCTGTCCCACTTCGGGCGGCAGACCTTCTGCGCCACCTTCGCCCATCTCTACAAGCCGGAAGACCTGAGCACCTATCTCAACCGCGTCTACACTCCCGCCGCCATGCTGGCAGACATGGCGACCCCCGGCACCGAATTCCGCATCGCGGAGCACGGCGGCCGGATCATCGGCTTCTGCAAGATCGGCGCGGTGACGGTGCCCATCGGCAAGATCCCGCCGAAATCGATGGAGCTGCGCCAGATCTACGTGGACCACGATTTTCACGGCAGCGGCGTTGCCGCCACGCTGATGGCCTGGGCGCTCGACCGCGCGCACGCCCGCAATTGCGAGAATATCTACCTTAGCGTCTATGCCGAGAATTTCCGCGCCCAGAAATTCTATCAGCGCCACGGCTTCAAGGTGATCGGCGAATACAAGTTCATGGTGGGCAGCCAAGCGGATGATGAGCTCATCATGCACCTGATGATCCACCACACCCTTGGCGATGCCGCCGATACCACCGCCACCCACAAGGACCCGGCATGACCGACGCTCCCATCCTCCGCCTCACCTCCCGCGCGCTGGACGGCCTGCCCCACGGCTTCCTGGGGCGCACGGGCGGCGTCTCCACCGGCATGTTTGCCAGCCTCAACGTGGGCCTCGGCTCATCGGACGACAAACAGGCCGTGTGCGAGAACCGCCGCCGCGCGGTGGAGGCAGTCGCGCCGGGCGCGCAACTCGTCACCCTGCACCAAGTCCACAGCAACCGCGCCGTCGTCGCCGACGCATGGGCGGATGATGCCCGCCCGGAGGCCGACGCCCTCGTCACCAACCGGCCGGGGCTGCTGCTGGGCATCCTCACCGCCGATTGCGGCCCCGTGCTGCTGGCGGATGGGCAAGCCGGCGTCATCGGCGCGGCCCACGCGGGCTGGAAAGGCGCGCTCACCGGCGTGCTGGAAGCCGCCATCGCGGCCATGGAATCCCTCGGCGCGCAGCGGGAGCGCATCAGCGCCGCCATCGGCCCTTGCATCGGCCGCCGTTCCTACGAGGTGGACGAAGCCTTCCTGCGCCGCTTCGCGGAAAGCAGCGAGGAGGCCGAGCACTTCTTCTCCAGCGGCCAGCGCGACGGCCATTACCAGTTCGATCTGGAAGGCTTCATCGCCCTGCGCCTCTCCCAGTCGGGCGTGCGCGATATCGAGGCGCTGGGCATCGATACCTACAGCCAGTCCGACCGCTTCTTCAGCTACCGCCGCACCACCCACGCAGACGAACCCGACTACGGACGCCAGATCTCCCTCATCGCCCTGCCGGGCTGAGGGGACTGCGAGATTTGGGAATTATTTTGCAGGAGGGGCTTGCCCCTCCTGCACCTCCCACTCGTTTTTCAGGCCGTGCGCGTGGATAGCGAGCGCGGCCCTTTTCTGATTTTTTCATCGGGACGCGCGCTTAATGAAGGGCGAGTCCGATAAAGGAACGGGAGTGCAGAGGGTCCGAGACCCTCTGCAAAAAATCCCTTCTAAAAAAAACTCTCCCTGAAAATCCCCCTCACCCCAGCGTGGCGGTGGCCGCCATGGCTTCGAACTCCGGCAGCGCGGCACCGAAATAATGGAGGGCCGTGCCGTCGAGCGCCATGAGGTAGAGCTTGCCATCGATAATGGCCATGAGGCAGCTCCCCTTGCGCTTCACCTCATCGCCGCCAACGTAAGAAAAATCGAAGCGCAGCCCCGACTTGCCGAGGAACGTGGCGGGCTCCACCACCGTGGTTTCGAAAATCGAGGCTCCGGCCCTGATGCGGTAGAAGCTCTCGATCATCGAGACCAGGTCCGGCGGCGACATGGTGGCGCGAAAGACCGGAACCTTCTGGTCGTCCTTCCTGCGCTGCCGGGTAATGGCCTCGCCATCCGGCAGGCCGCCGATGAAGCTGAGGGTGTCGAGGACCGGGCCGTTCCGGGTCCAGTTCTCCTCCCACTTGGTATTGGAAGCCCCCTTGGGCACCCGGTTCCAGGCCAGCGAGGGGCTGACCTTGATGGCGCCTTTGGCAGCAAGCGTCGGCGCGGGCGAGACCAGCGTGTAGGTTGGGGCGCAGGCGGCGAGGCCCAGCCCCACGGCGATTGCCAGAATAGGAAGCGTTTTCACGAAAATTGTCCCCCGGTTCTACTGTGCGATGGAAAAGCGGACCATGGCCGCATCCCTGGCGTCCGGCGCGAGGCCCAGATAGCGGACAAGGGCGGCGCGGCCTTCCTCGCCGCGACCAGCCTTCAGCAAGGCATAGCCGTGGGCGCGCCACGCCTCGGCGGGCGCATCGCCATGCTGAACGGCGGCGGCATAGGCGTTTGCTGCCCGCTCCGCGTCCCCGGCTTCGTCCCGCAGGCGGTAGACCTCACCTTCGTAATACCGCAGCGTGCCGGTCCACCCGTCCTCACCCAGCGAATTGAGCAGGTAGAGGCTGGCGCCGGGGTCGTTCAGCTTCACCTGCTCCGCCAGCAGCATGGCCCGGTGCGGCGCGATGGCCTTTGCCCACGCCTCCCGCCCGTCATCGAACTGGCGGCCCGCCGATGCCTGCCGGATATCGCCCGCCGCCGCGCGCAGGGCGCCCATACGTTCGCCGGACGGCGGGTGGGTGGAAAAGGCCGAGCGGGCGTCATCCCGGTAGCGCTTCCCGCGCTGACGAGCGGAAGCCTTGCGCTCCTCGATCAGCTGCCGCCACACTTGAGAGGCAGCTTCCGGCGCGTATCCGGCAGTCTCGAGCAGCTTGAGGCCATACAGGTCCGCCTCGCTCTCCTGCCTTCGGCTGAAGGAGAAGATGGAGAGGAACAGCGCCGTGTTGAGGGACCGGGCCAGATCGACCCAGCTGTCGGAAGTGCCGCCCGCGGAAGCGGTCGCACCCACCGCTACGGCCGTTCCGGCTGAAACGAACGCCATGAACCCGGTCTTGGTTCTTTGGTCCCGCCATCCCTCGACGGAGTGCTTGCGCGCATAGTGCCCGCCTTCGTGGCCGAGCACGGCGGCAAACTGGGCCTCATTGCGAACCCGCGCCAGAAACCCGCTGTGCACCAGCATCATGCCATTGGGCGCCATGGAAGCGTTGAAGCTGGCGTCATGCACCAGGTAGACGCGTACATCCCGCGCCTGCTCGCCCATCAGCCGCTCCAGCACGCCAAGGGCGTAGTGGCGCAGGTCCGGCGTTTTCATCAAGAGATTGGAGGTGGATATCTCCTCCTCAAGCCGCTCGCACAGCTGCCACAGCCCCTTCTCGTCCGCATCGAGCGGCTGGTAGCCAGGCTCCACAAGCGGCTGAAGCGTGTTCGGGGCGATGCGGGCGAGCGCCCGTCCGCTCCCGCAGAGCGCACAGCCGCACAGGCCCGCCGCGATGAAACGGCGACGCGATATCTCCATCGCCGCCCCCTCACGCCTTTTTCTGCGTGGAGGTCTCGGCGCTCTTTGCCATCGCGCCCGGCTCCATCCTGCCGAGAAGATCATCGACGAGATCCTCGGCGCCCTCGGGCGTGCGAATGTCGCCAGCGGTGGAGCTGAGGGTGTTGAACCACACCACCTGCCCGGTCTTCAAATCCACCAGCGAGGCATAGGCCGAGCGTTGACCGCCCTTGGGCATGATACAGACACCAACCATGCAGCCGAGGAAACTGACCGCCTGCAAGGCCACCCGGCCGGTACTGGAAAAGCTGTCCTCCGCGTGAAGAAACAGGGCGTAATCGAAGCCGCTGGCCGCGCCAAAGGCAACGGCTTGCCTGCCCAGCGTCCAGTCGAACCGGTCCTTCTTCGTCGGCAGCTTCTGGCCCAGATATTTGTGCCGGGCGATCGATGCGCCGACGGCCTTGTGCAGGCGCTCAAGGTCGGCGACCATCGCCGGATCGCCGCCGACCTCCTCACGGGCTGAGGCAACCTTGACCGCCCCGCCCCGGCCCGCCTGCTGTTTCCGCAGGGCCGTGATGATGTTTGCGCGGGCCTGGTCCGTCCAGTCCTCGCGCGGCTCAACCGAGCCGCCCGCCGTCAGCAGGCCAACGGAAACGTCGGGCCGCATGACCAGCAACCTGTAATTTCCCTCGGGCGGCGTGAAGCCCACATCGGCCATTTGCTTTGTGGATGTGCAGGCGGGCAGAACAAGCGCGCCGGTTAGAACCAGCGCCAGCTTCGCGGATTTCATCGGCAGCCCTCATGATCTTTTTCAATCGACCTTCAAGCCGGGTCGTTGCTTATGAGGAACATTGTTCGGGCGAGTTGACGTCAGATCAACAGGGTCGGGGTCGTATGCCGGGCCTTGTCCCATCCCCAGATCAGGGGGTGGCGGAACGCTGCGGAGCAGGTGATTCGGGCAGAACGCAGGCTGCGGCCCGCCTGTTCGGCCCATTCGAACGGGCAGCGGGAACAATTGGGCAATTGCCGCATGTTTGCCTGATATACCGCCGCTTACGCCCCTGTTGAGGCTTACAAACAGCACCCAACAGCTGAGCCGTGCATTGCCAGCGCGCCCCCCGGCGTTAAGAGCGTGCCGATTCCCATATATTCCCTTCCAGAGGGCTCCCATGAAGCTTGTTGCAGGTAATTCCAACCCACCCCTGGCCGAGGCCGTGGCGGCCTATCTCAACATGCCGCTCACCAAAGCGAGCATCCGCCGCTTCTCCGACGAGGAAGTGTTCGTTGAGATTCACGAGAATGTGCGCGGCGAGGACGTGTTCGTCATCCAGTCCACCTCGGCTCCGGCCAACGACAACCTCATGGAGCTGCTGATTACCATTGATGCGCTGCGCCGCGCCTCTGCCCGCCGCATCACCGCCGTGATCCCCTACTTCGGCTACGCCCGCCAGGACCGCAAGCCCGGCCCGCGCACGCCGATTTCCGCCAAGCTGGTGGCCAACCTCATCACCACCGCCGGCGCCCACCGCGTGCTGACCATCGACCTGCACGCCGGCCAGATTCAGGGCTTCTTCGATATCCCGACCGACAACCTGTTCGGCGCGCCGGTGATGAGCGCCGACATCACCCAGCGCTTCGGCAAGGAAAACCTGATGGTGGTCTCGCCGGACGTGGGCGGCGTCGTTCGCGCCCGTGCGCTGGCCAAGCGCCTCAACAACGCCCCGCTCGCCATCGTCGACAAGCGCCGCGAGCGCCCCGGCGAGTCCGAGGTGATGAACATTATCGGCGACGTGACGGACCGCTTCTGCATCCTCGTCGATGATATCGTCGATTCCGCCGGCACGCTCTGCAACGCCGCCGCCGCGCTGAAGGCCAAGGGTGCGAAGGAAGTGGTGGCCTATGTGAGCCACGGCGTGCTCTCGGGCGGCGCTGTGGCTCGCGTCGGCTCCTCGCAGCTGGCCGAGCTGGTCATCACCGACAGCATCATGGCGACCGAGGCCGTGCGCGTTTCCCAGCGCATCCGCCGCCTCACCATCGCCCCGCTGATCGCCGAGGCCGTGCACCGCATCGCCGAGGAGACCTCGGTGTCGAGCCTGTTCGACTAAGGCTCGCGCGCAAGCGCTGACCGAAAAACGGCACCCGTGCCAGGCGGCGCGGGTGCCGTTTCTTTTTGCCTGGGCCCAGCGCAGGTCTAGGCTTGCCGCCTCTGAACCCTTTTGCCTTCCGCCTTTGGCCTCAACAGGGCGAACAGCCGCCCATCGATCGCCGCCAGGCCCGCCGCGATCATCGCCATCCCGAACAGGTGCTTGGCCTCCAACCGCTCGCCAAGCACCAGCGAGCCCAGCACAATGGCGCTGACCGGAATGAGGAAGGTCACCAGCATCAGATTGGTGGCCCCGGCGGTCGAGAGAATGCGGAAAAACAACACATAGGCCAGGGCGGTGGACAGAAGCGCGATACCGGCAATGGCGGCCCAGGTCGCCGGGCTGGGGGCAGGCAGCGTCCACGGCTGGTCGATGACGAGCGTAACCGGGGCCAGCATGATGGCCGAAGCAGTGACCTGCCCCGCAGCCGTCGCCAGCGGCGAGACGCCCATGGCCTTGAAGCGGCGCCCGAAAATACCCGCAAAGGAATAGGAGAGCGCCGCCGCAAGCACGGCCAGCTGCGCCCAGGTGCCCGTGCCGAAGCCGGAGAGCGCCTCCGGGCCGATCATGACCACAACGCCAAGGAAACCGGCGATCACGCCGATCAGCCTGTTGCCGGTGAGTTTTTCATCCGCCGTCAAAACATGGGCGACGATAACCGCCCACAACGGCGTCGTTGCATTGAGAATGGACGCAAGGCCACTGGCGATCTGCGTTTGCCCCCACACGATCAGGCTGAAGGGGATGAGGTTGTTGAGCAGCCCCATGCCGAAAAAGGCGGCCCAGACGCGCCGGTCCTTCGGCATGGCCTGACCCATGAGGCGCACGAGAGTGAGCAGGACCAGGGCAGCGAGCCCGACACGCAGCGCCACGATTGTAAAGGGCGGCAGCTCCTTCACGGCGATGCCGTTGAACAGAAACGACCCGCCCCACAGGATCGACAGCACGACCAGCCTGCCCCAGTCCGCCGGACCCATCACCTTCTGACTTGCCATTCAGCCTTCCTTTTCCTCTGCGCCCGTTCCGGGCTGCTTGCGGCAGCGTCCAATTTTTTCCTTGTAGCTGGACGCTATAGTTCTGCTAAAATTGCGTGCGGGAAGATGCCCTGACAAACGATTAGTTTTCAGGCCTATAATTGAGTTTCACTAAACCATGAACCTGCCGCCCCTTGGAGCCTTGCGGGCCTTTGAAGCCGCCGCACGCCACCTCAGCATGAAGCAGGCGGCGGAGGAGCTGCGCGTCACGCCGGGAGCCGTCAGCCTCCAGATCAAGGAACTGGAAGCAACGCTCGGCGTGCCGCTCTTCATCCGGCGCACGCGCAGCCTTGCGCTGACGCCGCAGGGCTCGACATATTTCACGGCCCTTCGCCCCGCCTTCCGGTTGATCCGTGAGTCCACGGCGGAGATCATCGCCAGCGCCCGCGCGCCCGTCCTCACGGTAGGGTGCACGCCCACCTTCGCCGCCCAGTGGCTCATGCCCCGGCTTGCCCGGTTCGAAACGCAGGCGCCGGAGGTTGACGTTCGAATCAGCGCGACCAACCGGATCGCCGATTTCAGCCGTGATGGGATCGATATTGCCGTTCGCCATGGCTTCGGCCAGTACGACGGCCTCGCCAGCGAGCGGTTGCTGAATGATGATCTCACTCCCGTGTGCAGCCCGGCACTGCTGGGGCGGATCGGCGATCTGGCATCGCCTGATGACCTGGCGCGCACGGCCCTTCTGCACGATGCCAGCCGGCGCGACTGGCAACTCTGGCTGAAAGCCGCCGGGGCCGCCTGTGTTGATGGCTCGCGCGGTCCCGTTTTTGTGGACAGCAATGGCGCGATCGAGGCCGCCAAGGCCGGGCACGGCGTGGCTTTGGCAAGGCTGTCGTTCGTTGAGCGGGAACTGGCCGAAGGGAGCCTGATCGCCCCCTTCCCGCAACGGATTACCAGCGACCTCGCCTATTATCTGGTTTATCCGGCCGGCGCGCTCGACCGGCCGCACGTTGCATCCTTCCGCACGTGGCTGCTGGCCGAGGCGGAATGCCTCACCGCCCGTTCGCAACCGGCCTAAGCCAGCGCCCGCGCCGCATAAACCGCCATGGCCTCGGCCAAGTAGGCGGCAAGGCCGGGCCTGATGTTGTCGTACATGGCGTGAAAATCCTCATGCTCGACATAAAGGCGGCCGAGGCCCGCATAGGCGGTGGCATCCGGCGTCCAGGAGCGGCAGACCCACGCATAATGCCGGGCCGCCAGCGCCTGGGTTTCCGCCGAATCCGCCGCCTGGCCGTTCGCCAACTTCTCGGCGAAGGCCGCGTGCAGCCGGTTTATCTCCGCCAGGAAGTCCGCCTGATCCGCCGGGGTCAGGCTGCGGTGACATTTTAGGAGGTGATGCGTTTCGGGAGGCGTGGTTCACGGCTGGCTGATGGAGGCTGGTGTGGAAGGCGAGGTTCTTCGGGACGATCAGTGGGAGCGGCTGCGCGCGTTTGCGCCCGGCGGCCGCAAGGGCAAACGCGGTCCGCGCAGCGACGGGCGGCGGTTCTTCGATGCGCTGCTGTGGCTGGCGCGCTCGGGGGCACGCTGGCGCGATCTGCCGGAGGATCGTTTTGGCCCCTACCAGACGGTCAAGAGGCGCTATTACCGCTGGATCGAGCAGGGCGTATTTGATCGCATCTTCGAGGCGGTGGCCTCGGACCCGGACATGGAGTGGCTGGCGATCGACGCCACGGTGGTCCGCGCTCAAGCTCAGGCGGCGGGCGGGCGCCAAAAAAGGGGGGGACCGCAAGCCCAGGCTCTTGGCCGCTCCTGTAGCGGTTTCGGGACCAAGATCCATGCCGTAGTTGACGCGCTGGGCCTGCCGGTCCGCTTCGCCCTTGGTCCGGGTCAGCAGAGCGACATGACCCCGGCCTGCGAGCTGCTGTACGGCCTGCACGCGCTGCTGGTTCTGGGCGACCGCGCCTATGATGCCGACTGCGTCTATGACCTCGTCCGCGAACAGGGCGGCAGTCCGGTCATCCCGCCGCGCCGGCACCGCAGATGCCAGCATGGCTATGACCGCTTTGCCTACAAACAGCGATGGGGCATCGAGGGCTTCTTCGCCAAGCTCAAGCAATGGCGGCGCATCGCCACCCGCTACGACAAGCTCGCCGCCACCTTCCTCGGATTCGTAAAGCTTGTCAGCATCATGCTCTGGCTCAAATAATTAAAATGTCACCACAGCCATGGCCGCCATGCGCGCCTTTGAGTCCGCCATTGCATCCCTGGCGCAGTCGCCGTAGCGGGTTTCGATCTCCTGCTCCCACTGCGCCTGTTTTTCCGCCGAGAAGCCGGCGAACAGTTCCTTGTCCTGCATTGCAGCCTCCATCCCTTGTTCCAGTGTTTCGACCGTCTGGTCGATGGTTTGGATGAGACGGCTCAGGCGCTGGCCTTCCGCTTCCAGCCTTGCCCGGTGCTGGAGCAGCGCCGCCTTCCGGTCGAAGCGCGGGTCGTCCAGCGTGCGCCGTATTTCTTCCAGCGGCAGGCCCAGCTCGCGGTAGAACAGGATCTGCTGCAACCGCAGCATTTCCGCGCGGCCGTAGTAGCGGTAACCGTTGGCGCCTACCTCGGCCGGCTTTAAGAGGCCGATCTCATCGTAGTAGTGCAACGCGCGCACGCTGACGCCCGATGCCCTTGCCACTTGCTTGACCGTTCGCCGCACGGCATTGCCCTTTCCGTCTCACGGAGACGCTTCATCGGGCCTCACGCTGCGTAAGGGTCAAGGGATTTTTTGGGCCTGCGGCCTCAAAACCGCTATAGAGAACCCAAGCATTCACGGAACATCTGACGGCACGGATCATGAGCGAGATGAACAACGGCACCGTATCCATCGTTGAGGTTGGCGCGCGCGACGGCCTCCAGAACGAGCCGGAGGTGTTCTCCACCGAAACCAAGGTGGAGCTGCTCACCCGCATGATGGATGCGGGCGCGCGCCGTCTGGAAGTCGCCAGTTTCGTCCACCCCAAGCTGGTGCCCCAGATGGCCGATGCCGAAGCCGTGGTGGCAAGCCTGCCCGACCGCAAGGACGTGAGCTACATCGGCCTCGTGCTCAACAAGCGGGGACTGTTGCGCGCGCTCGCCACCCGCGAGGGCGACAGGCGCGGCGTCGATGAGGCCGGGTGCGTCGCCGTTGCCACCGACAGCTTCGGCCAGCGCAACCAGGGCCAGAGCATCGAGGACAGCATTCGCGAGACCTCCGAGATGCTCCGTCTCGCCAAGGCCGAGGGGTTGGTGCCGCAAGTGACGGTGTCGGTCGCCTTCGGCTGCCCGTTCGAGGGGGAGGTGCCGCAGGCGCGCGTGCTCGAGATCATCCAGCGCCTGGCCGAAAACGAACCGGCGGAGATCGCGCTGGCCGATACCATCGGCGCGGCCGTGCCCCAACAGGTGAGCGACCTGTTCGGCCCCGCGCGCGAGAAGCTGCCCGAAGGCATCCGTTTGCGCGCTCACTTCCACAACACCCGCAACACCGGCATCGCCAACGCCTGGGCGGCGTATCAGGCGGGGGCTGAGGTGCTGGACAGCAGCGTCGGCGGCTTGGGCGGCTGCCCGTTCGCGCCGCGCGCCACCGGCAACATCGCCACGGAAGACCTGCTCTACCTGCTGGAGCGCTCGGACGTATCGACCGGCCTCAGCCTGGAGGATACCATCGCTACCGCCCAGTGGTTCGAAGGCGTACGCGGCAAGCCCTCCGCCTCCATGCTCGCCAAGGCGGGGCCGTTTCCGGCGCGTGGCTGATCCTTCCGGCTCACGCCTCTGGCGCAAGCGCCGGCAAGTGCCTATCTGGAAGGCGTTATAACGCCGGCCTGCCGGACTTTTAATGCTGTTACGTTAAGGATATCGCCCCATGACCGGCACGCCGCCCGCCAAAAGCGCCTGGTCCACCATTCGCCGGTTCGCCCCCTACCTGTGGCCGAAGCATGACCGGGCGCTGAAAATCCGCATCATCATCGCGGCCATCCTCATGGTATTGGCCAAGGCGACGGTGCTGGTGGTGCCGTTCTTCTTCAAGTGGGCGACGGATGCCCTCACCGGCACCGGCGGCCCGGCCATTTCACTGGCCGTTGGCCTCATTGGCGGCTACGCGGGCGTGCGCTTTGCCTCCAGTGTGTTCCAGTTCAGCCGCGATGCGGTTTATGTGCGCGTTGGCCAGCGCGCCATTCGCGGCCTGGCGCTCGATGTTTTCCGGCATCTGCACGCGCTCTCGCTTCGCTTCCATCTGGAGCGGCGCACCGGCGGCCTCTCCAAGGCCATCGAGCGGGGCACCAAGAGCATTGACGAGATGCTTTATTTCCTCGTCTTCAACATCGGCCCGACGATCATCGAACTCATCGCCGTCTGCGTGATTTTCGGCGTCAATTTCGGCTGGGAGGTGGTGGCCATCACCGCCGGCTCCATCGGCTCGTACATCGTGTTCACGGCGGTCGTCACCGAATGGCGGGCAAAGCTGCGCCGCGAAATGGTGGACCGGGACACCAAGGCCAACGCGCGGGCCATCGACAGCCTCCTGAACTTCGAGACGGTGAAATACTTCAACAACGAGGAGCACGAGTTCCGCCAGTACGACGGGGCGCTGCGCCGCTATGAGGACGCCGCCACCAAGTCGGATTCCTCGCTTGCCTTCCTCAACATCGGTCAGGGCTTCCTCACGAGCCTGTGCCTGTTCGGCTGCATGGCGCTGGTGGCGGCGCGGCTGGGCAACGGCACGGCGACCATCGGCGACGTGGTGCTGGTCAACACCATGCTACTGCAGGTATTCCGCCCGCTCGACATCCTGGGCTGGATCTACCGCGAGATCAAACAGGGCCTCGTCGACATGGAATTCATGTTCGGCCTGCTCGACCAGCCGCAAGAAGTTCTCGATAAGCCTGGCGCGCCCGACATCAGGATCAGCGGCGCGCGCATCCGTTTCGACAATGTGATCTTCGCCTACGAGGCGCGCCGCACCATTTTGCACGGCATCTCGTTCGAGGTGCCGGCCGGGCACACGCTCGCCATCGTCGGCCCCTCGGGCGCGGGCAAGTCCACCATCTCGCGCATCCTGTTCCGCTTCTATGACATCGCCTCCGGCAGCGTGACGGTGGACGGGCAGGACATTCGCGACGTGACGCAAACCAGCCTGCGCCGGGCCATCGGCATCGTGCCGCAGGATACGGTGCTGTTCAACGACACCATCCGCTACAACATCGCCTATGGCCGCCCCGGCGCGACCGCCGAAGAAGTGGAGGATGCTGCCCGCCGCGCGCAGATCCACGATTTCATCCTGAGCCTGCCGGACGGCTACGACACGATCGTCGGCGAGCGCGGCCTCAAGCTTTCGGGCGGGGAGAAGCAGCGCGTGGCCATCGCCCGCACGCTTTTGAAAAACCCGCCCATTCTCATTCTGGACGAAGCCACCTCCGCGCTCGACACCCGCACCGAGCGGGACATCCAGGCCGCGCTGGACGCGGCGGCGGCCAACCGCACCACGCTCATCATCGCCCACCGCCTCTCGACCGTGGTGAAGGCGGACCAGATCATCGTTCTGGAGCAGGGCCGCATCGTTGAGCGCGGCACCCACACCGAGCTGCTGGCGATGAACGGGCGCTATGCCGCCATGTGGGCCGCGCAGCAGCAGGAGGTGCTGGAAGCGGCGGCTTCCAACACGACTGACGGCCCTGTAACGGACAGCCTCGCCACGCCCCAACCCGCCCAATAACCGGTGGGCGGAGGGGCAGGGAACCCACCTCTGCATTTCCCGTTGGACTTGAGAGAGCGCCGTTTATTTGCGCTCCGTCATAGTATGCTCAAGCTGAAAACGGGAGAATGTGACATGAGCGAGAATGCTCGCGGCAAGGGGCGCAAGCGCGCGCTTGGCGCCATTGGCTCGCGCCAGATCCCAAGCGTCGTGCAGCCCTCCGGGGTGAATATCGATGAGCTTGCCGATATGGAAAACCTGCCGCTCGAAGAGCCCCTCCTCCAGATGGGGCAGGAAGAAACCGCGCCGGAAGAAGAAGGGGGACGACAGCAGACATCCCGGCCGCAACGCCGACGCCAGCGAGCATGACGCCATGGCGCTTTTCCCCCTGAGCGAATGTTCAGGCCTCCCCAACCCTCGCCTTTGAACTTCGCAAAACTAAGCCACCACTCGAAAAGCCTACCCTGAGGCGTCGCGGTCCAGATATCGCGACGCCCAGGCGGCAATGACCCCGGCGGTATAATCCGCGTCCCCCGCCTCCTCCAGCATGTGATCCGCCGTACCCAACGAGACGAAGCTTTTGGGATGCAGCGCCGCCTCGAAAATGGCGGCGGCGTTCTCGATGCCAACCACCTGATCCACCGGCGAGTGCAACACCAGCAGCGCCCGGCCCAGATCCCGAATGCGCGCCACGGGCGACTGGCGTACCAGATCCTCCACGAACCCCCGGCTCAGCAGGAACTGCCGCTGGCCAAGCGTTACCGGCGCTTCGCCCTGCTTCAGAATTTCCTCCAGTTCCGCGGCGAACAGGTGCGTAACATGCGAGGCCTCGAACGGGGAGCCGATTACCGCCACTGCCCGCATCTCCGGCATCTGCGCCGCTGCCGCCAGCGCCGCCGTTCCGCCCAGGCTGTGACCGATGAGCAGCTGGGGCGCCATGCCCTCCCCCGCCATGAACGCCGCCGCCGCTGTCAGATCCGCGACATCCGCGCTGAAGGGGTGCTGTCCAAACGCGCCTTCGCTCTCGCCAAGGCCGGTAAAATCAAAGCGCAGCGTCGCAATGCCCCGCGCCGCCAGCCCCCGCGATATCCGCACCGCCGCCAGGCTGTTCTTGGTGCAGGCAAAGCAGTGGGCAAAGAGCGCAAAAGCGCGAACCTCCCCTTCCGGGCGTTCCAGCCGGGCAGCAAGACGAAACCCGCGCGAGCCGGAAAAGCTCAGCTTCTCAACTGGCATCAGGCGGCAACCCTCAGCCTGGGAACAGACGCGCGGCAATATCCGCCACATGCCTTCCCTGGAAGCGCGCGCCGGCCAGTTCGTTCTCGCTCGGCTGGCGCTTGCCGTCGCTTCCTGCAAGGGTCGAGGCCCCATAGGGCGAGCAGCCGGTGATCTCGTCCATGCGGCTCTGCCCCTCGAAGGAATAGGGCAGACCGACGATCACCATGCCCAGATGCAATAGCGTCGTATGCATGGAAAGAATGGTGCTTTCCTGCCCGCCGTGCTGGGTGTTGGTGGAGGTGAAAACGCTGCCCACCTTGCCGTTCAGCGCGCCGCGCGCCCACAGGCCGCCGGTCTGGTCGATGAAATTCCGCATCTGACTTGCGGCCACGCCATAGCGGGTGGGCGCGCCAAGAATGATGGCATCGTAATTTTCCAGCTCTTTCGGCTCGGCAATGGGCGCATCCTGTTCCAACTTCATGCCGGACTTGCGCGCTATCTCCTCCGGCACCAGCTCCGGCACGCGCTTGACCGTTACCTCCGCGCCCGCTTCCCGCGCGCCCTCGGCCACTGCATGGGCCATTTTTTCGATGTGCCCGTAGCCGCTGTAATAAAGCACCAGAATCCTTGCCATGCTCGCATCCTTCCCGCGCGTAAAATCACCAGGTAAGAAAACCCGAAAAAATGCGCCGCGCGAATGCGCGCAGCCTCCCGCATCGAATTACAACACCCGAGATGGCGCTTCGTTCGGGTACGGTCCATTTTTACGGTCCGCGCGGCTTCGGCTTTTTCGATTTTTCCCAGGCGCCGGAACCGCGCCATCGATCCCCCGTTGCGGGAGGAGACCGGTTCCTCACGGGAGATGCCCCCATGTCCAAAGCCAACAAGTCCAAGAACAAGCAGGGTCAGTCCTCCAGCAAGAAGCAGCTCGGCAAGGGCGGCGCGCAGCAGAGCCAGAGCCCGGAGCAGGGCAGCCCGCAACGGCCGAACGCGGGCACGTCCCGCTCCGCTGGCGGCAAGAAGGCGCGGCAGTAGGCCCTTCGCCTCCATTTTGCCTTGGCTCTTTCCTGACGGTTCGGCCGTTCGCGGAACCGTGGGTGCCGCTGCCCGTTGGCCTGCAGAAGAGGCTTTTCCTTATCTCCCGAAGGAGGCGTTTATGGCGCAGCGTAAAAACCCAACCGGCCAATCATCGCGCGGGCCGGGTCAGCGCCCCTGGGTCAACGAGGCGGGCCGGCCTCGCAAATGGGCCAACAGCGGCAATCCGACGAGCCCACCGCCCAGGAATGCCAGCAGCCCGCCCAAACGGGCCCGCGCGGAGCCAGCGACAACCCGGCGCTGCAGGATTTCGGGACGAGCATGAAATCCTCGGACGCAAGAGGCGGCGCCAAGGGCGAGCCAGACCTTGGCCGGGGCACGCCACGCGCGACCCAGCACGGGCAGCAGATGTTCGAGAAGAACCAGCCCGGCCAGATGGGCCAGGGCACCGCTCAGGGAAAGGGCCATCAAGGCCAGCAGGCGCGCGCCAAGAGCCAGTCTTCCACCAAGCGACAGCCCTAGCCCGGCATCGATCTCGGACTATCGAGCGACAGCACGGGCTGACCCCGTTCACAGGAACCGCCCCTTTCCCCATCCGTTGGCTTGAACACGGCGGAAAACCGCCGTTTCGCAATGCCCACCATGCCCAATGGGGAGATGACGATGACTCAGGATCGCAAGGACCAAAATCAACGCCAGCAAGGCCAACAAAGCCAGCGCGGCCAGCAGCAGGGCCAGCAAAGCCAACGCGGCCAGCAGCAGGGCCAGCAGAACCAGCGCAGCCAGCAGCAGGGCCAGCAGGGTCAGTTCGGTCAGCAGGGCCAGTCCCGTCAGTTCAGCCAATCCGGCCAGTCCAGCCAATCCGGCCAGGGCAGTCAGGGCGGTTACGGCGGGCAGTCCGGCTTCGGTCAGCAAGGCGGCCAGTTCGGCCAGCAGGGCGGCCAGAGCGGCCAGTCCGGTCAGGGCGGCGTCGGCGGTCAGTCGGGCCGCACCGGCCAGTCGAGCCAATCTGGTCAATCCGGCCAGTCCGGCCAGTCGGGTCAATCCGGTCAGTCGGGCCAGAGCAGCAAGTTCCGCGACGAGAACCGCTAATTCATAACCCTGCCTCCCGACGCGTTTTTCTCGCAGCATCCGCTGTGAGAGCAACGCGCCCGGATAAAGCCCTGCCTTCCGGTTCCTCGCCGGAGGGCAGGGATTTTTCCATTCAGCCCCCAACCGCATGAGGACAAACCGCGGATATTTTCCGCACTGAACGGAGAAATATGAACCTTTTCCGCTTTCGCGCTTGGCGCAAGCCCCGCACCTTGGGTAGGCTGCCAACCCAAGGGCAGGGCAAGGGCATGAAGGAAAAGGAACTCCGGCTGGCGCTGGTTTGCTACGGCGGCGTGTCGCTCGCCGTTTACATGCACGGCATCACCAAGGAAATCTGGAAGCTGCAGCGCGCTTCCAAAACCTGGCGCGACATCAAGGAGTTGCCCGAGGACGAGCGCGAAGCGGCGCTTCGCCGGACCGGCCATTCCCTCGATACCGAGAAGGTTTATTTCGACCTGCTCGCCCGTCTTGCCGAGACGGTGGATCTGCGCGTGCTGGTGGACGTGATTGCCGGCGCATCGGCTGGCGGCATCAATGGCGTGTTTCTCGCCAAGGCCATTGCCGAGGACCTGTCGCTGGAGCCGCTGACCGACCTGTGGATGCGAAACGCGGACGTGGAGAAGCTGCTCGACCCCCGGCAGGCGGCCACGCCCTGGAGCAAGGCCTACATGCGCCCGCTCCTCTGGCTGTACCAGCGCTGGCGCGCCCGCCGCGTGGACGAGGAAGACGTTCTTGGCGAGGAGGCCAGCGACGAGGTGCGCGCCAAATTCTCGGCCCTCGTGCGCTCCCGCTGGTTCGAGCCGCCCTTCTCCGGCGAAGGTTTTGCACGGCTGCTCTATGAAGGATTGGAGGCCATGCAGCGCACGGGTGTGCGCGCCGGCTCGCTGTTGCCGGTCGGCCACCCGCTCGATCTGGTCGTCACCGTCACCGATTACCACGGCCACAACCAGACGCTGCGGCTGAATTCCCCGCCGCGTATCAACGAGCGCGAGCACCGGCTCATCATCTCGTTCCATGATCCCGGCACCCACCCGCAGGGCCGGCGCAAGCTGGGGGAGAATGCGAGCCTGGCCTTTGCCGCCCGCGCCACCGCCTCGTTCCCCGGCGCATTTCCGCCCGCCTCGATTTCCGAGGTCGACAAGCTTCTCGCCGAGCGCGGGCAGGTATGGCGCGAACGCTCCGCCTTCATCGAGCAGCTGTTTCCCACCTGGACGCTCGATGGCCGCGACCCCGCAAACATTCCGCTGATGGACGGCAGCGTGCTCAACAACAAGCCGTTCGATGCCGCCATCCGCGCGCTGCGGGACCGGCCCGCCCACCGCGAGGTGGACCGGCGCGTCGTCTACATCGAGCCCTACCCGAAGGATCTGGAAACCCGCCGCGACGACGCCAGCTTCTTCGGGGCCATTGTGGGCGCGCTCTCCACCATTCCGCGCCAGCAGCCGATCCGCGACGATCTGGAGCGGTTGCAGAACCTCACCGCGAAGCTGGGCAGCATCCGCAGCATTATCGACAGCCTGACGCCCGATATCGAGACGGCCATTGAGGATGCCTTTGGCGAGCGGCTGCACGTCAACCGCGCCACGCCGCAGGCCATCGCCCAGTGGCGCATTCTTGCCCAGCAGCGGCTGGCCGATCGCTCCGGCTTTACCTACAAGGGCTATGCCGAGCTGAAGACGGCACGGGTGCTGGAGGAAATGGCCAGCCTGTTCTGCATCCTCAGCCGCCGCCACAGCAGCACCGCCCACCATGACATGCTCCAGCTGGTTCGCCACTGGGCGGAGGAGGCGAAAATCCTCCCGCTCGGCGCATTCGGCAGCGCCCAGCATTTCAGCGAGCATCTGGGCGAGCACCTGCCCTGGCTGCAATTCCTGCGCCGGTTCGACCTGGGCTTCCGCATTCGGCGCCTGCGCTTCGTCATTCGCCGCGTCAACGACCTCTACGGCACTCTCGGCGTGACCAGCCACGAAGCGCTGGACGTGGCCAAAAGCCACCTCTACGCCGCCCTTGCGCCCATGCTCCAGCGGCAAACCGGCACTGCCGCCGAACTTAAGGACCTGCCCGGCCTTGCCCGCCTGCATCTTGATCCCTCAGGCGCCATTACGGCGCTCGGCGATGCCCTCAAGCTGGTGGAACTGGACGAGGAGGTGGACCGCCGCATGTCAGAATGCGTTGCCGCCATGCCGGATGCGGAAGTGGGCCGGCAGGTGCTGCTCGCCTTCCTCGGCTTTCCGTTTTTCGATCTCGTCACCCTCCCCATGCTCGAGCACGGCACCGAGGAGCTGGAGGGCATCAAGGTCGATCGCCTGTCGCCGCTCGATGCCACCTCATTGCGAGACGGCGGGGCCGAAACCACGCTGAAGGGCATCCAGTTCGCCACCTTCGGCGCGTTCCTCTCCCGCGCCTACCGGGAAAATGATTACCTCTGGGGCCGCCTGCATGCGGCAGAGCGGATGATCGACATTCTGCTCTCCAGCGCCGCGCCCGCCGTTCATCTCCCCGCGCTGGAGGTCGCCCGCTACAAGCGTCAGGCGTTCCTTGAAATCCTCCAGGCCGAGCGCCCGCGCCTGCGCCGCGTCACCGGGCTCATCGACCAGCTGTTGGCCGAGATTTACGCCCAGCACCCGGAGGACGCGGACGCTGGCGAGGAACCGCCCTCCACCCTGCCGGCGGACACGCCCGCACCCGCACCCACGGCGTCCTGAGGGTTTGATTTTTTTACGCAGGAGGTCCCTGTGCGCGGAGGCGCACAAACTATTAATTCCTGTGCGCGGAGGCGCACAAACTATCAATCCCCTCTTGGCAACCTCCCATCCGATCAAAAGGGACGTGCGTGTGACAACGGGTGCAGCCCAGTGATTGGGCCATGTTTCCAGAGGGAGCCGGAAACTCGGCCCCTTTAAATAAATGGGGGATCGAAAGGGGGTCCGAGACCCCCTTTCATTTCTTTACTTTTGACGCCCCAACGCAGGGCGCGATAGAACAGGGACATGTCCGACCTGTTTGGAAGCACCGCCCCCGAGCCCGCCGTGAAGGCCGAGCGTCAGCCGTTGCCTGAGCGGTTGCGCCCGCGTGCGCTGGAGGATGTGGTGGGGCAGGAGCATCTGACCGGCCCTAACGGCGCGCTCACCCGCATGCTGGCGGGCGGCAAGCTGCCCAGCCTCATTCTGTGGGGCCCGCCCGGCACCGGCAAGACCACCATCGCCCGCCTGCTGGCGGACCGGGTGAATTTGCATTTCGTGCAGATCTCCGCCGTGTTCTCGGGCGTTGCCGACCTGAAGAAGGCGTTCGAGCAGGCCCGCATGCGCGCGCGCATGGGCGAGGGCACGCTGCTGTTCGTCGATGAGATTCACCGTTTCAACCGCAGCCAGCAGGACGGGTTTCTGCCCTATGTGGAGGATGGCACCGTCACGCTCGTGGGCGCGACCACCGAGAACCCCTCGTTCGAGCTGAACGCGGCGCTGCTGTCGCGCACGCAGGTGCTGGTGCTGAACCGGCTGGACGAGGCGGCGCTGGGCGCGCTGCTCACCCGCGCGGAGGCGGTGACGGGCAAGACCCTGCCGCTGACGGAAGAGGCCCGCGCCGCGCTCGTCGGCATGGCGGACGGGGACGGCCGCTTCCTCCTCAACAGCGCTGAAATGCTGCTCGGCCTGCCGGTCGATGGGCCGATGGATACGGCGGCCCTCTCCGAAGTGCTGGCCCGCCGCCTGCCGGTCTACGACAAGGACCGGGAGGGGCATTACAACCTGCTCAGCTGCTTCCACAAAAGCTTGCGCGGCAGCGATGTGAACGCGGCCATGTATTGGGCGGCGCGGATGATTGCGGGCGGCGAGGAGCCGACGACGATTTTCCGCCGCCTCGCCTGTGCGGCGTCCGAAGACGTGGGCATGGCCGACCCGCAGGCGATGGTGCAGGTCATCACCGCGTGGCAGGCGTTCGAGCGCGTGGGCTGGCCGGAGGGGCGGCTGTTCCTCGCCCAAGCCATCGCCTACGTGGCGACCGCGCCCAAGTCCAACGCCGCCTACAGCGCATTCAACGAGGCCTTGGCGCTGGCGAAGCAGACCGGCTCGCTCGCCCCGCCCAAGCATATCCTGAACGCGCCCACGAAGCTGATGAAGGATCTGGGCTACCACGAGGGCTACAAGTACGATCACGACTACCCGGACGCCTTCTCGGGGCAGGAATTCTTCCCCGAGCCGCTGGCCGGCCCCAACCGCCCCGATTTCTACCAGCCCAACGAGCGCGGCTTCGAGCGGGACATCCGCAAGCGCCTCGACTACTGGGACGCCTTGCGGAAGAAGCGACAGGGCGGCGGGGATTGAGGTCGTTCGAGCGCTTCATCACCATCGACTGGACCGGGGCGAAGGGCAGCCGCCACAAGGCCATCGAAGTCGCGGACTGCGCCCCCGGCGATGCCGCCCCGGTGCGCGTGCCCCCGCCCGGCAAATACTGGTCTCGCCAGGCCGTGCTGGCGTTCGTGCAAGATCTGGCGCGCGAGAAGTCCCGCGCCCTCATCGGCTTTGATTTTTCCTTCGCCCCGCCGTTTGCGGATGCGGGCTGCTACCTGCCCGGTTTTTCCGCACCCGCAACCGGGCCGGATTTCTGGGCTTTCGTCGAGGAAAATTCGCACGATGAAGACCTTGGCGCGGCCAGTCTCATCGAGGGCTTGCTGCGCCCGCATTTCTATTTCGGCAGCAATTGCGGCCCCAAGGCCCGGTTCCTGCGCCTGCGCGCCTGCGAGGCCGCGTTCAATGCTCAGGGCGGCGGCAAGCCGTCTTCCATTTTCGATTGCGTCGGGGCCGCGCAGGTGGCCAAGGCCAGCTTTGCGGGCATGCGCCTGCTCCACCACCTGCGCGAGCAGGGCGTTGCCATCTGGCCGTTCGATCCCCTGCCCGCCGCCGGCCCGGTGGTGGTTGAAATCTACTGTCGCGCGTTCCTCCGCCTGGCAGGTGGGCGTGGCCTCAAGCTGCGGGACGGGCCGAGCCTCGATGCTGCCCTCGCCTCTCTTGGCTCCCGCCCCGCCGGGCTTACCGGCCCGCTGCCGGATCACCTGACCGACGTGCTGGTCAGCAGCGCCGGGCTGCGGCATATTGCGGCGAGCCCGCACGTCTGGCAGCCGTCCTTCCTCACGCCGGAGCTGGCCCTTACCGAAGGGTGGACGTTTGGCGTGGCTTGAGGCTAAAGGCAGGACATGACACTGGTTTCTCCCCCTCAGGCCATTGCCCTCGTCGCCCTGGGCGGCAGCATCGGCGCAACCGGCCGCTATCTGCTCGGCAAGGCGGCGTTTGCGCTCGTCGGCGGCGCTTTTCCATGGGGCACGCTCGCTGCAAATGTGCTAGGAGGGCTGCTCATGGGCATCCTGACCGAGGTGCTGGCCCTGCGGGGCGGCAGCGAAGCCCTGCGGTTGTTTCTGGCCGTGGGCGTGCTCGGCGGATTTACGACCTTTTCAAGCTACAGCCTTGAGGTCGTTCTGATGTTGGAAAAGGGCCAACTTTCCACAGCGGCGCTTTACGCGGCAGGCTCGGTGCTTGCCTCCGTTTTGGCGCTCTTCTGTGGGCTGTGGCTGATGAGGACGGTTTTGGCATGAGTAACGTAACCGAGGCGGTCGTTTCGGACGACGACGACGGCATCCGCGTGGACCGCTGGTTCAAGCGGAACCGCCCCGATGTCTCCTTCACGCTGGTGGCCCGCTGGGCGCGCACCGGCGCGCTGCGGGTGGATGGTCAGAAGGTCTCCCCAGGCGACCGGCTGGCGGCGGGCCAGGTGCTCCGCATTCCCCCGTCGAGGAGGTGGAGGAGCGCCCCGCCGTCTGGACACGCACGCCGGTGGAGCTGACGCCGGAAGAGGTGGAGTACGCGCAAAGCCTCGTCATCCACCGGGACGACTACGCCATCGTCATCAACAAGCCGCCGGGGCTGGCAACGCAGGGCGGCACCAAGACGAAAACCCACGTCGACCGGCTGCTGGATGCCCTCAAGTTCGGTCGCCCGGACCGGCCGCGCCTCGTCCACCGGCTGGACAAGGACACCTCCGGCGTACTGCTGCTCGCCCGCACCGCCAATGCGGCCGGGTTCTTCTCCAAGGCCTTCTCCGGCCGGACCGCGCACAAGATCTACTGGGCGCTGGTGGTGGGCGACCCGCAGCCGGACTCCGGCATGATCGTCGCCCCGCTCGCCAAGATGCCGGGCACGGGCGGCGAGAAAATGACCATCGACGAGAAGGACGGCCTGCCCGCCAAGACGCGCTACCGCGTCATCGAGCGCGCGGGCACCCGCGCCGCGTGGGTGGAGTTCGAGCCGCTGACGGGCCGCACCCACCAGATCCGCGTGCACGCCGCCGAGGCGCTGGGCTGCCCGATCGTGGGCGACGCCAAGTACGGCGGGGCGGATGCGTTCCTCACCGGCGGCGTCAGCCGCAAGCTGCACCTGCACGCCCGCTCCCTCACCATCGAGCATCCGTCGGGCAAGACGCTCTCCATCACCGCCCCCATGGCCCAGCACATGCGGGACAGCTGGGACATGTTCGGCTTCGCCGACGACGCCCCGGCGCGCGAGGAAGACGAACTGTTCGATCCGCTGGCGGCCACCTGGGCGGCGGAAGGCGGCGCGCCCTCCGTCGGCAAGGGCAAGCGCCGGGGCGGCCCGCGCGGCCCCAAGCAGGAGCGCACCGGGGAGGACTATGTGAAGGCCCGCAGCTTCGCCCGACGCAACAGCCGCCGGGGCGCGCGCCGCGTGAAGAAGCCCAGAGGGCGGCCCGCATAAGGCCGGACGAGTAAAGCAGTAGCCCCGTATGAGCCGCGATCCCCTCCTCGTCGTTTTCGATTGCGACGGCACGCTGGTCGACAGTCAGGCCAACATCATCCAGGCGCTCGGCCTGTGCTTCGACAAGCACGGGCTGGACGCGCCGTGCGCGCAGGCCGCCCGGCGCATCGTCGGCCTGTCGCTGGTGGAGGCCATGCAGGCCATGCTGCCGGAGGCGGAGCCGGACCTGCACGTCGCGCTGGCGCAGGACTACAAGCGCGCCTTCCAGAAGCTGCGCGCCGCCGGCACGCTGGCGCACGAGCCCCTGTTCGACGGCACCCGCGAGGTGCTGGAAGCGCTGGAGGCGCGCGGCTCCATGCTCGGCGTCGCCACCGGCAAATCGGATCGCGGCTTGGCCTTGTGCCTTGAGCACCACAACCTCGCCCACCATTTCGTGACGCTGCAAACGGCGGACCGGCACCCCTCCAAGCCCCACCCCTCCATGCTGCACGCGGCGATGGCGGAAACCGCCAGCGCGCCCGAACGCACCGCCATGGTGGGCGACACGGTGTACGACATTCACATGGCCCGCGCCGCAGGCGTGCTGCCCATCGGCGTCGCCTGGGGCTACCACGAGCCCGATGAACTGCGCGCCGCCGGGGCCGTTGCCGTCCTTGAGCGGTACGAAGACCTGCACGACGTGCTGGAGCGGAATCTATGACCCGCGCGCACAAGATCCTCCTCACCCTCGGCGGCATCGCCTGCGTTCTGTTCCTGGCGCTCAGCATCGTGGTGCTGGCCAAGCTGGAGCTGGGCGCGCTCATCGGCTATGGCGCGCCCGAGACGAAGCGCCTGGGGATCAAGATGCTGCTCGCCTCCGTGGCGCTCATGTTTGCCCTCAGCCTGTGGGGCTTGCGGCTCATGCTGAAGGACTCGATGACGCAATGAAACGCTTCTACAAGCAGGTCTCCATCGCCCCCACGGAGGGCGGCTACCAGATCCACCTCGACGGGCGGCCGGTCCGCACCCCATCGAAGGCGGTGCTGGTGGTGCCGGGCAAGGCGCTGGCCGAAGCCGTGGCGCAGGAGTGGGACGCGCAGGTGGAAACCATCGAGCCCGCCGCCATGCCGCTCACCCGCCACGCCAACACGGTGCTGGACCGGGTGGCGCTGCACCGCGACGCGGTGGTGGAAGAAATCGCCCGCTACGGCGAGACCGACCTCATCTGCTACCGCGCCGAATGGCCCACCGAGCTTGCGGAACGCCAGTGCCGCACCTGGGACCCGCTGGTGGACTGGGCGCGCCGCCGCTACGACGTCAGCCTCACGACCGTCAGCGGCATCATGCACCAGCCGCAGGGGGATGAAACCCTTGAGCGCCTCACCCGCTCGGTTGAAAGCCTGTCCGACTGGCAGCTTGCCCCCCTGCATACCCTCACCACCATCACCGGCTCGCTGGTGATCGGGCTGGCGCTGCTCGAAGGCGAGGTATCGCCTGAGCAGGCGTGGGAAGCCGGGCAGCTGGACGAGCTGTTCCAGGCCGAAAAATGGGGCGAGGATGAATTAGCGGTGAAGGCCCACGAGGCCCGCCGCGTCGACCTCCTCTCCGCCGCCCGCTTTCTCGAGTTGCTCCGCGCCGGCTGAGCTGCGCGGGAAGCTTCCCCTAAAAAGAAAGCCCGGCATTGCCGCCGGGCTTTTGCGTTCAGGCGCGCTGATGGCTCATCCCAACAGCTGCTCCCGGATCTGCATGGCAATCGACTGCGCCACTGGCTGGAAACGCGGGTCCGTCTTCGCGCGCTCCAGCAGCAGGTTCAGAAAGTTCTCGATGCTGGTGCGGATCGCCCCCTCGTTCGCCAGGCGCAGCCGCTCCACACCAAGGAAAGCATCCCCCGTCGTGGCGGAGAATTCCGAGGCCACTTCCTCGTCCAGCAGCGTCTCGCTGCCATCCGCCTTGGCCAGCGTGTAGCGCACCCGCGCCTTCACCGTGAAGGTGAAGCCAAAAACGGGCTGCTTCAGCTCCACGAGCTGGGCCTTCAGCACATACTTGCCGTCTTCCGCCGCCAGAAGGGCGTGGGCGGAAAGGGTCTGCCGCAGCGCCTCGGCAAAGGCCTCGTTGGAAACTTCCGATGTCCACATCGGGTTGGTCTTCTGCCCGCCCGACACCTCCTGCACCTGCATGGACTGAAACAGCGGCGATTGCTCGGTCACCAGCCGCGCCTCGTTCACCGGCACCACCATTGCCCCCGGTTTTGCGCCGGAAGCGCACCCCGCCAGCGCCAATCCCGCCAGCATGAGCATCAAGATCTTCTGCATTTGCCCCCCTCACGAAAAAGCCCGGCCCAAAGCGCGCCAGGCAGATTAGTCCTTTTAAATTATTACTATGCCGTTCTAATGTTACCAGCAAGAAATCATGGCTTCTGGGGCAAGGATCGTGAGATTGAAACTTTGGGCATTGGGCGCACTGGTTTTGGCCGGTTGCGGCGGACGAGAAGCGCACCCCGTAGCAACGACCCAGTCTGTCGATCCGCTGCTGACCTGCGCGCACATTGCCGCCGAGTTTGGGAACAATCAGAAGCGCGTTGCCGAGTTGGCGGGCGAGCGGTCTGAGCGAAATCGCGATAACGTGGGCCTCCTCCTGTTCTCGCCGCTGTTCCTCGACCTCAGCCAGTCCGAGCGGAAGGAAGCAGAGGCGATCGCGGCACGCAACCAGCGCCTTCTGGAGCTTGCCACGGCTAAGTCCTGCGACGTTCGGCAGGAGATCGCCGCTGCGCTCGCCCCGCCGCCGGCAACCGCGGGTGCGGCCAAATAGGCGCATAAAAACGGGTGACTTCTCGGCCGCCCATGCGCTACTGACCTGCATGAGAAATCCCCTAGCGTCCCGGCTCGCGGCAGCCTGACTCCTGTTGCCGCCCTATACATCGGGCCGGGACGCAACCCGGCATAGGGCTTGGCAGACACGAAGGCTGACAGGACGCGTCATGACCGAGGACACTCCCCTTCCCGCAGGCCATAAGGCCGTCCGCGCCCGCATCTCGGGCCGGGTGCAGGGCGTGTGGTATCGCAAATGGACCAGCCAGAACGCCACCGAACTGGAGCTGGACGGCTGGGTCCGCAACCGGGAGGACGGCACGGTCGAGGCCCTGTTCGTCGGCCCCGCGACACAAGTGGATGAAATGATCCGCCGCTGCTGGCAGGGGCCGGAACACGCCGAAGTGACCAGCGTGACGACCGAGCCCACCCCCGGCATCACGCCCAAGGGCTTCGTGCAGAAACCAACGGTTTGATTTCCCGGCTGTGTTTATTTTTGCAGAGGGACTCAGTCCCTCTGCACTCCCCTTCGTTTGACCGGCCGTGTTTCCGCGCCGTCTGGAAGCACGTGGTCACAATGAAAGGGCCGCGCCCGCCATCCCGAGCACGGCCCGATAAACGAAAGGGGGATCTTAAGGGGGCCCGAGACCCCTTAGAGCCTGTCGAAAGCGACCGCAGCCCGCCCCTACTGGCGGCAGCTGATATAGGCGGGCGGACGTACCGAGCATTCACCCTGCTGACCGCCGCGCGAGAAGCGGAAGGACACGGCGCCCGAGCCGCTTCTGGCCAGCTGGGCTTCCAGCTGATCGACGGTAGAGACGGCCTTGCCGTTGATCGCCTCGATGATGTCTCCGGGCTGGAGGACGCCCAGCCGCGCCGCCGGGGAATTGGCAGCCATCTCCATGATGACCACGCCATGATCCGGCAGGCCGCCACCCAATTCCATGGAGAGGGCAGGCGACAGGTTGCCCACCTTCACGCCCGCGAACAGGCTGTTGCCCCGCAGCACGGTCAGGTCGCGCGGCGGGATTTCCGGCGGAGCGGACAGCTTGACCTTGATATTCTGCGCCTTGCCATTCCGCAGCACGGTGAAGATGGCGGTGGAGCCGATGTTCCTGGTCGCCACGCGGAACTGCAGCTCATTGATGTCCGACACCTCCTTGCCGTCGATGGCGGTGATGATGTCGCCAACCTTCAGCCCTGCACTTGCGGCCGGGGATTTGGAGGAAAGCCGGTTGATGAGCACGCCGCGCGGCCGCTCAAGGCCGAGGCCTGAGGCGATGTCCGAGTCGACCGCCTGGCCTTCGATGCCGACCCACGGGCGGATGATCTTGCCGGTGCCGGCCGCGCCGATGATCGACTTGATCATGTTGACCGGCACGGCAAAGCCCACGCCCACCGAACCGCCCGTGGGCGAGGCGATGAAGGTGTTGAGGCCGATCAGCTCACCCGCCAGGTTGACGAGCGCACCGCCCGAGTTGCCGGGGTTAATGGCCGCGTCCGTCTGGATATAATACTGGTAGCCGGTCGGGCCGCCGCCCGAGCGCACCGCCGAGACGATGCCTTGCGTTACGGTTTGGCCCACGCCGAACGGGTTGCCGATGGCCAGCGTGATATCGCCCACTTGAAGCTTGTCGCTGTCGCCCAGCTTCATCACGGGCAGGTCCTTGCCCTTGGTGTCGACCTTCACCAGTGCCAGATCGGAGCGCTCGTCCTGCAGAAGCACCTTGCCCTCGAACTCGCGCCGATCCGCCAGCACCACCCGGATCTCATCCGCATCACCCACCACGTGGCGGTTGGTGACGATGAGACCATCCGAGCGCACGATGACGCCGCTGCCGAGCGAGTTCTGCACCCGCGGCTCGGCCCGTCCGCCGAAGAAGAAGCGGAAGAAGGGGTCTTCCATCATCGGCTGCCGCTGGATGACCGTCTGCGTGTAGATGTTGACGACGCTGGGGGAGACGCGCTGCACTACGGGCGCGTAGGAGAGCTGCACCTGCGCTGTTGATGTGGGGGTTACGCGCCGGGTCTCGGTCTGGGCGGACGGGGTCGTCTGTGCCTCTGCCGTTGACCCGTTGCTGGTTCCGTTCGGGCCGGTGGTTACACCCCACGCGAGCCCAAGGCCCGCGACCAGCCCAGTGCTTAGCCACATCAGTGATCGCATCTAGCTGCCCCTTATGGTTATGACATCTCTGCCTATTTAGGAATGAGCAGTTCTTTCACAAACTCCGCCAAGCCAATTTGTCGAGCCCGTTTCAGGCGTTCGGCGGCCAGAATGGTTTTAACCTGCGACAAGCAGCGTTCCAGGTCATCGTTTACCAGCACGTAATCATATTCAGCCCAATGGCTGATCTCATCCGCCGCGCGAGCCATGCGCCCCTGAATGACCTCGTCCGAGTCCTGCGCCCGGCTCCGCAGCCGGTGCTCCAGCGCCTGCATGGAGGGCGGCAGGATGAACACCCGCACCAGATCGCCCTGCGCCTTCTGGGCAATCTGCTGGGTGCCCTGCCAGTCGATATCGAACAGCACATCCCGGCCGAGCGCCAGCGCCGCCTCCACCGGGCCACGCGGCGTGCCGTAGCGGTTGGAGAACACGTGCGCCCACTCGAGAAAGGCCTCTTCCCGCACCATTTCCTCGAACCGGGGCTGGTCGACGAAGTAATAGTCCTTGCCGTCCACCTCGCCGGGGCGCGGCGGGCGGGTGGTGGCCGAAACGGACATGACGATGTTGCTGTCGTCCTGCAGCAGCAACCGCGACAGCGTGGACTTGCCCGCCCCCGAGGGAGACGACAGCACGAACATCAAACCACGGCGCACGCCGGAGGAAACCACCGAGGGCATAAAACTCAAGCCTTCCAAAACTATTCGATATTCTGAACCTGCTCGCGGAGTTGATCGATCGTCGCCTTGAGGTCAAGGCCGACCCGGTTCAGCTCCACGGTCGCGGACTTGTTGCACAGGGTCGTCGCCTCCCGGTTCAGCTCCTGCGCCAGGAAATCGAACTTGCGGCCCACCGGCCCGCCTGCCCGCAGCAGCGCCTGCGCCTGCTCCACGTGAGCCTTGAGCCGGTCCAGCTCCTCCCGCACATCGGCTTTGACGGCGATCAGCGCCACTTCCTGCGCCACCCGATCCGGGTCCACCCGCCTGTCGCCCGCCAGCAGGCTCTCGATCTGCGCCTCCAGCCGCTGGCGGATCATGGCGGGCTGCTCCCGCGCCGCGCTTTCCGCCGCGCCGTGCAGCAGCGCCACCCGATCCAAGAGGCCGGCGAGCAGTTCGGCAATCTTGTCGCCCTCCAGTGCCCGGTGGGCCGCCAGCTGGGCCACCGCCCGCTCCAGATCGGCAAGAATCGCGGCGTGCAGCGCGTCCCGCGCCTCCTCGCTCAGCGGCGGCTCGCCCTCGACCACACCCTTGAGGCCAAGGAGTTCGGCCGGGCCCGGCTTGGGCAGGCCATAGCGCTCCGCCAGCTCCAGCGCCGCGGCGGCATAACTGTCCAGCAGCGCCCGGTTGAGCGCTAGCCCCCCGTTCGCGCCCGCAGCAGGCGTCACCGTCAGCGCGACATTCACCGACCCGCGCGCCAGCCGCGCCTGCAACGCCCCGCGCGCCAGCGGCTCCAGCGCCTCGAACCCGTTGGGCAGGCGCAGACGCAACTCAAGGCTGCGGCCATTGACAGATTTCAGCTCCCAGACCCAGGACCACCCCTCGGCCTCGCCGTTTGTCCGGGCAAAGCCCGTCATGCTGTGCAATGAAATTTCCATGCCTCCGTGTGTGCCAGCCTGCAGCGCAGGACGCAACGCCCGCGCCGGCCGCTGCCAAGAATTTCGTTCTTTGCATGTAATAAAGATCGACTATCCTGCCAGGCCAATTGGGGGAATCCGGGGGACCAATACATGGAATACACGATACTCTCGCCAAGCAGCGCATGGGCGAATCTGCGTGCTTTGCCAACGCCGATCTGGAAACAGATGCTGACGGCGATTGCGATCTATTGCGCCGCCTATGCCGCGATCGAGGTCATCTATGGCACGCAGACTTCCGAAGCAGGCGCAGCGCCGTCCGTGGCCGGAAGCATCGGCCACATCCTGATCCCCTTCATTGGCTTGCTCCTTACCTATGGCCTCAACCGGCTGATCGCCGCGTATGATCGCAATGAAGAGCCCACGCGCGCCTTCATCGTAAGCGGTTTCCTGCGCCGCTTGCTGCTGCCGCTCGTCGGGATCTTCCTGCTCTGTGGCCTGGTGGGAGCGCTGATTATACTCCTGGCCATCAATGTTCTATGGTCAGCGCACGGCCCGATGCCCGGCACGACCTTTGCGATGCTTGCCGCCACGCTGATCTTTGCCGGGCCGCTTATCTATATCAGCCTGCGGTTGACCTGCGTCGTGCCCGTGATCGCATTTGAGGAAATTGGCTTCATTGCGGCGATCAAGCGCTCCTGGCAGATGAGCAAGGGCCAGGCCGGGCGCATCTTCGCAACGGCAATTGCCATGACGATGATGGCGCTCGTTGCCGCTCTTGTCTGGATACTGGTTATTCTGCTGATCAGCCTCCCGTTCGGCGGCCTGTCCACAGACGCAACACCGGCCAACAGCCTTGCGGGCGGCATCAAGTTCCTGCTCGCGTTTGGCCTCCTGTGGATCACCGCGACGCCATCCTACCTCCTCTCCCCGGCCATCTACCGCATCCTGCGGCGGAACGAGCAGGCATGGGCAGAGCTGAATGGGACGGAGCGGGCCTGACCCAGCGTTATTCGGTGCCGCCGGAGGGGCCCAGCATCTTCTCCGGCCGCACCACCTCGCGGAAACGTTCCTCGGTGATGAGGCCCAGCTCCAGCCCCGCCTGCAACAGCGTGGTGCCGTTGTGGTGGGCGTGCTTGGCGATCTTGGCGGCGTTATCGTAGCCGATCTCGGGCGCAAGCGCCGTTACCAGCATCAGGCTTTCGTTGATGATGGCATTGAGCCGCCCCACGTTCGGCTCGATGCCGACAACGCAGCGGTCGGTGAAGGAGCGCGCGCCATCCGCCAGCAGGCGGATGGATTGCAGCACGTTGTAGGCGATCACCGGCTTGAACACGTTGAGTTCGAAGTGGCCTTGCGCGCCTGCCACCGTGACCGTGGTGTGGTTGCCCATCACCTGCGCCGCCACCATGGTGAGGCTCTCGGCCTGCGTCGGGTTCACCTTGCCCGGCATGATGGACGAGCCCGGCTCGTTCTCGGGCAGCATCAGCTCGCCAAGGCCGCAGCGCGGCCCGCTGCCGAGCAGGCGGATGTCGTTGGCGATCTTGTTGAGGCTGACGGCGATGGTGTTAAGCGCGCCGGAAAGCTCCACCATCGTGTCGTGAGTGGCCAGCGCCTCGAACTTGTTGGGGGCGGTGACGAACGGCAGGCCGGTCAGCTCCCGCAGCTCCAGCGCGATGCCCTCCGCCCAGCCCGCCCGGGTGTTGAGCCCGGTGCCGACGGCGGTGCCGCCCTGCGCCAGCTCGTAGACGCGCGGCAACGCCGCCTTCAGCCGCTCGATGCCCATCGCCACCATGTGAGCATAGCCGGAGAACTCCTGCCCCAGCGTGACGGGCGTTGCGTCCTGAAGGTGGGTGCGGCCGATCTTGATGATGTCGCCCCACGCTTCCGCCTTGGCCTCCAGCGCTTCCTGCAGGTGCATGAGGGACGGAATCAAGCGCTCCACCACCTCGCGGGCGCTGGCCACATGCATGGCGGTGGGGAATGTATCGTTGGAGGACTGCGCCTTGTTCACATGGTCGTTGGGGTGAACCGGGCTCTTGCCGCCGCGCGTGCCGGTGAGGATCTCGTTGGCGCGGCCCGCGATCACCTCGTTAGCGTTCATGTTGGTCTGGGTGCCGGAGCCGGTCTGCCAGATGACCAGCGGAAACTCCGCATCAAAGCGGCCTTCCGCCACTTCCCGCGCCGCCGTTTCGATGGCCTGCGCCAGCCGGGTTTCCAGGTCGCCGAAACGGGCATTCACCCGCGCGGCCGCCCACTTGATGTAGCCCAGCGCGTGGATGAGCGGCGGAGGCATGTGCTCGCCGCCAATGGGAAAGTTCAGGATGGATCGCTGAGTCTGCGCGCCCCAATAGTGATCGGCGGGAACGCCGATGGGACCAAAGCTATCGGTTTCCGTGCGCGCTGCCATCATCCGCTCCCTGCTTGACCGTTTACTGCGCCTAACCTGCAGGCACTATTCCCCGCGAAGGTTAACCGCGATCACAAAAGGATCAAGAGAGGGATGGGGTTCCGGCCCGGCCGCATCTGGCGGCCGGAGGCGAAGCGTCAGGATTTCTTGCGGAACCGGTCGAGCGTGATGACATTGCTGCCGCCCTCGCCCGGCGCCTCGCTGGCAGGCTGCGGCGCGGCCTCGGCGGGAGCTTCCACCTCGACGGGCGAAACCTCGTCCGGCACCGCCTGCGGCATGGCCTCCGCCTCGGGCGGCTGGAATTGCAGGCCGAAGTTCACGGCAGGGTCCACGAAGCCCACCAGGGCCGCATAGGGCACCACGATGTGGGAAGGCACCTGGTTGAACGACAGGCTCACCTCGAACCGGTCCTCATGCACGTGCAGGTCCCAGTAGCGGTTCTGCAGCACGATGGTGATTTCGTCCGGATACTTCTCGAGCAGGGCCTTGGGCAGAATCACGCCCGGATACCGGGTCTTAAAGGCAATGTAGAAGTGATGCTGGCCCGGCAGGCCACCGGCCTCCACCGACTTGAGCACCCGCGCCACCACGCTGCGAAGCGCAGCCTGGACATAGTCCTCGTAAGGGATGAGCGATTCTGTCGTCACCATGTCACCGTGCGGCACAGTCCCGTTGGCGTCAAGCAGCCGAAGCGGCCACAGCCAAAAATAGATAAAAAATGGAGGGACTTCTGTTGCCCGGCGCCCTCCGTGCCGCGTTAGTGCTTCTGTTGCCCGGTGCACCACGGACCGCGCTTTGGTTGAAGTAACCTTACCCTATCGGGTTAGGTTACGCGGCCAGAGCGAATGCCTCGTTATCGTTGGCATTTGTCGATTTGACCAGTTTAACGGCTCAGTCAGGCCGGGCGAAAGTCGTCGTCTTTGAACACACGTCGATCCTAGTTCACCCCCATCAGAAACTCCGCCGTGGCATACGCGACGGGGCTTTTGGTGGAGGTGCCGGGTACCGCCCCCGGGTCCGCTGTGTCTATTCCACGACACCGTTTATCGCCATAGCTGCGCGAGGCAGCAGAACGAATATAGGGGAGAGCCCGCCGGATTTGAAGGCCTGGATTGAGTTGCCAGCCCAGAAATATCCGGACCAAACCATAACGAAAGAGCACCGACCCGCCGGCGGACGGATCGGTGCTCGGGGGTTCCGCGGCCGTACATCCGGGCCGCAGACCAGTCGCCCGGCGCGCCGGGCTATTCGCTGCGAGGGCTAGATCAGCACCTCGGTAAACTCCATCACGCCACCCGCCGCGTTGGCGCGGGCCTTCCGCATGGCCTGAAACAGCCGGACGTTCCGCACCACCACCATCTGCTTCATCTTGGCAGCGATCACGCGGGCAGAGGCGTAGTCCAGATCCGGCACCGTCACGTCCACCTGCATGGCTTCCTCATCGAGGCGGTGGGCGGCAAGGCTCTCAGGGACATGGTTGTTCATGGCGAAGAACTCCAGCACGCGCGACAGCGCACCCGGATCCTGCTCGGTTACCACCTGATAGGCATAACCCTGATTGCTCGGCATCACCATGACCGCACCTTATCTCCCAAAACGGCATTCTGGCCTGAGGCAATTTCTGCCCTTGATGAGAGAGTTATAGCGCAGCCCCTGCGGTTTTTCTTTTCTTTCTCGCACGGCAAAGCTAAAATCCAGCATTACCAATGCATAAATGAATCAAATTGGGGCATATTCATGCAATCACCTCTCGACCGGACGGACCGCAAGATCCTCGCCCTGCTCCAGCAGGACTCAAGCCTGTCAGCGGCGGAGATCGCCGAGCAGGTGGGCCTCTCCCAGTCCCCCTGCTGGCGGCGCATCCAGCGCCTCAAGGAAGAAGGCTACATCCGCGCGCAGGTCGCCCTGCTTGACCGCAAGAAGCTCGGCCTCAACACTCAGATTTTCGCGCAGGTAAAACTCTCCGCCCACGGGCGGCAGCACCTGGATGAGTTCACGGCCGCCATCCGCCAGATCCCCGAGGTGCTGGAATGCTACGTCATGATGGGCGAGACGGACTTTAACCTTCGTATCGTCGCCGCCGACATCGAAGCCTACGAGCGTTTCTTCTTTGAAACCCTCTCCAAGCTCCCCGGCGTGCAGGAAATCAAATCCACCATCGCGCTGAGCGAGATCAAGAACACCACGGCCCTACCGGTGGGGGTGTAGGCGTTCAGCGGAGCCCCCCCGAACCTCACGCCATCTCGAACAGCGCCGCATAGCCTTCCGCGAAGGCGTGGACGAACTCCGGCGCGTCATCGATGAACAAATAGGGCTCGATCAGCTCCAGCTCCATCAGCAGCAGGGAGCCGTCCTCCGCGCGCACCATGTCGACACGGGCATGGAACAGCTCCTCCGGCACGGAATCGAGCACGGCGCGGGCGTCCGACAGATCGTCCGCCGAGGGCAGATAGGGCTCGGCCGAGCCGCCAAAGCTCATCTGGATACGGTAGTCCCCCCTGTTTCGGCGTCTTCACCACCGCATGGCTGAACTGGCCGTTGAAGAACAGGAAGCTGTATTCGCCCTCGTCCTGAATGGCGGGCAGGAACGGCTGGATCATGGCCTCATGCGGCGGCAGCGCCTCGGCATCGGGCCACGCCTCGCCCCGGCGCAGCAGCACCTGCCGCCACGCCCCCGCGCCCACCACCGGCTTGATGACGATCCGGTCCACCCCGAACGCCGCAAACGCCGCCTCGGCAGCCTCCGGCGTCGCCCGCTCCACCCAGTGCGTCGGCACCAGCTGCGCGCCGCGCTCGGCCAGATCCTTGAGGTAGGTCTTCCGCATGTTCCAGCGGATCACCTCCAAGCTGTTGATAAGCCGCGTCCGCCCCGCGATTTCGCCAAGGCGCGCCAGAAACGCCTCGGGCCGCTCCGCATAGTCCCACGTGATGGAGGTGATCGCCGCCTCAAAGCGCGACCAGTCGATCCCCTCCCCGTCCCACTGCACGATTTCCATGTCCCGCCCGATGCGCGCGAATGCCTGACGCATAAGCGCCACCTGCGCGTCGCCCTCGTGGGCGTCGACACGGCGGTTTTCCGCCCACGGCAGCATGTCACGGGACACAAGCACGGCAACAACGGGACGAACGGACACAGGCGCACCTTTGCGTGAAGAATCGGGACGTGTCCGTTTAGCTGGTTTTACCCGGTTTTGCAGGGGGAACTCGTTCCCCCTGCGACCCCCTGTTCGTTTTTCGGGCCGCGCCCCTGCCCCACTCCAGAGCGCAGAGCCGATCGACCGGGTGGGTCCCGCAATACGAATGGGGGATCGAAAGGGGGTCCGAGACCCCCTTTCACCAAAGGCGAAGCCCAAAAACGGAGCCAGAGCAAAGGAAAAGGCCGCCGGGGTTTCCCCCGACGGCCCTTGTCCGTTTTGGCGTTCTCAAAAGAGCCGGTCTTACGACGCGGCTTCTTCCGGAGCCGGCAGGCCCTTGGCAGCCTGGGCGGCCCGCAGCGCCGCGTCGCGCGCATTGGCGGCCACGCGGATGCGGTTGACGCCTGCGCCGGTGCCCGCCGGGATGAGGCGGCCGACGATGACGTTCTCCTTGAGGCCGTTCAGGCGGTCCACCTTGCCCTGCACCGAGGCTTCGGTGAGGACGCGGGTGGTTTCCTGGAACGACGCCGCCGAGATGAACGAGCGGGTCTGGAGCGAGGCCTTGGTGATGCCGAGAAGGATCGGCTTGCCCTCGGCGGGCTCGCGACCTTCCGCCACCAGCTTGGCGTTGATCTCGTCCATTTCCTCGCGGTCGATCTGCTCGCCCGGCAGCAGCGTGGAGTCGCCCGACTTGGTGATTTCCACCTTCTGCAGCATCTGGCGAACGATCACCTCGATGTGCTTGTCGTTAATCTTCACGCCCTGCAAGCGGTAGACTTCCTGGATTTCGTTGACCAGGTAGTTGGCCAGCGCCTCGACGCCGAGCACGTCCAGGATGTCGTGCGGATCCGGGTTGCCGTCCAGCAGGTACTCACCCTTGTGGATGAAGTCGCCTTCCTGCACCGAGATGTGCTTGCCCTTCGGGATGAGATACTCGACCGGGTCCGCGCCATCTTCCGGACGGATGATGATGCGGCGCTTGGTCTTGTAGTCCTTGCCGAATTCGACGCGGCCGGTGGCCTGGGCGATGATGCCGTGGTCCTTCGGCTTGCGGGCCTCGAACAGTTCGGCAACGCGCGGCAGACCGCCGGTGATGTCGCGGGTCTTGGCGGCTTCCAGCGGAATACGGGCGATCACGTCACCCGCGTGGACCTTGTCGCCGTCGTTGACGGAGAGAATGGCGTCCACCGCCAGGAAGTAGCGGGCAGCCTCGGCGGCGCCGTCGGACTCATCGAGCAGGGTGATGCGCGGACGCAGGTCGCCGCTCTTCGGCTGCGCCTTCCAGTCCACGACCACCTTGCTGGTGATGCCGGTGGCTTCGTCGGTGTTCTCGGCGAGGGACACGCCCTCGATGAGATCCTGATACTTCACCACACCCGCCTTTTCCGTGATGATCGGACGGGTATAGGGGTCCCACTCCACCAGACGCTCGCCCTTGGTGGCCTGCTCGCCTTCCTTCTTCAGGAGGCGGGCGCCGTAGGCGATGCGGTGCGAGGCGCGCTCGCGGCCCTCGGCATCGATGAGCACCAGTTCCATGTTCCGGCTCATGGCGATGAGACGGCCACGGCTGTCCTCGACGGTGTGGGCGTTCCGCAGCTCGACACGGCCATCGATCGATGCCTCGATCGAGGACTGCTCCGACACCTGCGCCGCGCCACCGATGTGGAACGTCCGCATGGTCAGCTGCGTGCCCGGCTCACCGATCGACTGGGCGGCGATGACGCCGACAGCCTCACCGATGTTGACCGGCGTACCGCGCGCGAGGTCGCGGCCGTAGCACTTGCCGCAGACGCCCAGTTCGGTGTCGCAGGTGAGCACCGAGCGGATCTTCATCGACTGCACGCCCGCCTTGGTGATGCGGTCGACCTCCGGCTCGTTGAGCAGGGTGCCGGCCTCGACGATGACCTCGCCAGTCTTCGGATCGAGCACGTCCAGCGCCGCGGTACGGCCGAGGATACGCTCGCCGAGCGACACGATCACCTGGCCGCCCTCGACGATAGCCGCCATTTCGAGGCCGCGTTCGGTGCCGCAATCCTCCTCGACGATGACGCAATCCTGAGAGACGTCCACCAGACGGCGGGTCAGGTAACCCGAGTTCGCCGTCTTCAGCGCCGTATCGGCCAGACCCTTACGGGCGCCGTGGGTGGAGTTGAAGTACTCCAGCACGGTCAGGCCTTCCTTGAAGTTCGAGATGATCGGCGTTTCGATGATCTCGCCCGACGGCTTGGCCATAAGGCCGCGCATACCGGCAAGCTGCTTCATCTGGGCCTGCGAACCACGGGCGCCCGAGTGAGCCATCATGTAGACCGAGTTGATCGGCAGCTCCCGGCCCGACTCCGGATCAACCGGGGTCGAGGAGATGCGCTTCATCATGGCGTCGGCAACCTTGTCACCGCACTGCGCCCAGGCGTCGACGACCTTGTTGTACTTCTCGCCCTGGGTGATGAGACCATCCTGGTACTGCTGCTCGTATTCCTTCACGAGCGCCTTGGTCTCGTTGACCAGCCGTTCCTTCTCGTCAGGGATGACCATGTCATCCATGCCGAAGGAAATGCCGGCCATGCACGCATGACGGAAGCCCAGCGCCATGATCGCATCGGCGAACAGCACCGTCTCCTTCTGGCCGCAGTGGCGGTAGACCGTATCGATGACATCGCCCACTTCCTTCTTGGTGAGGAGGCGGTTGATGATCTCGAACGGCACCTTGTGCGACTTCGGCAGGGTCTCGCCGATGAGCATGCGGCCCGGCGTGGTCTCCACGCGCTTCAGGTAGGTGTTGCCCTGCTCGTCCGTCTGCGGAATGCGGGTGATGACCTTGGAGTGCAGCGTCACCGCCTTGGCGTTGAGCGCCTGGTGCACTTCCTGCATGTCGGCCAGCAACATGCCCTCGCCCGGCTCGCCCTTGCGTTCCATGGAGAGGTAATAGATGCCCAGCACCATGTCCTGCGACGGCACGATGATCGGCTTGCCGTTGGCGGGCGACAGGATGTTGTTGGTCGACATCATCAGCACGCGCGCTTCCAGCTGGGCCTCGAGGCTCAGCGGAACGTGCACGGCCATCTGGTCGCCGTCGAAGTCCGCGTTGAACGCGGCGCAGACCAGCGGGTGCAGCTGGATCGCCTTGCCCTCGATCAGCACCGGCTCGAACGCCTGGATGCCGAGGCGGTGCAGCGTCGGCGCGCGGTTGAGCATGACGGGGTGCTCGCGGATCACCTCATCGAGGATGTCCCACACCTCCTTGCGCTCTTTTTCCACCCACTTCTTCGCCTGCTTCAGGGTCATGCTGAGACCCTTGGCGTCGAGACGCGAGTAGATGAACGGCTTGAACAGCTCGAGCGCCATCTTCTTCGGCAGGCCGCACTGGTGCAGCTTCAGCTCCGGACCGGTCACGATGACCGAACGGCCCGAGTAGTCGACGCGCTTGCCGAGCAGGTTCTGACGGAAGCGGCCCTGCTTGCCCTTCAGCATGTCGCTGAGGGACTTCAGCGGACGCTTGTTCGCGCCAGTGATGGTGCGGCCGCGGCGGCCGTTATCGAACAGCGCGTCCACAGCTTCCTGAAGCATACGCTTTTCGTTGCGGACGATGATGTCCGGCGCACGCAGCTCGATGAGACGCTTCAGACGGTTGTTACGGTTGATGACGCGGCGGTACAGGTCGTTGAGGTCCGACGTCGCGAAGCGGCCACCATCCAGCGGCACCAGCGGGCGCAGCTCGGGCGGGATCACCGGCACGACGGTCAGGATCATCCATTCCGGGCGGTTGCCGGAATCGATGAAGCTGTCGATGACGTTCAGCCGCTTGATGATCTTCTTCGGCTTGAGCTCGGACTTGGTCTGCTCCAGCTCCTCGCGCAGGCGCACGCGCTCGGCCTCGAGGTCGAGGCTGATGAGCAGCTCACGGATCGCCTCGGCGCCGATGCCGGCGGTGAAGGCGTCCTCGCCATATTCTTCCTGCGCCTCGAA
Source organism: Pedomonas mirosovicensis (assembly GCF_022569295.1). Lineage (NCBI taxonomy): Bacteria > Pseudomonadati > Pseudomonadota > Alphaproteobacteria > Sphingomonadales > Pedomonadaceae > Pedomonas > Pedomonas mirosovicensis. The sequence goes on from NZ_JAKFIA010000001.1 coordinate 2,564,697, forward strand.
GACCTGGTCTTCGGTGAGCAGCTGGTACTTCTTGAGCGGGGTCAGGCCCGGCTCGATCACCACGAAGTTCTCGAAGTAGAGAACCCGCTCCAGATCCTTCAGCGGCATGTCGAGCAGCAGGCCGATGCGGCTCGGCAGCGACTTCAGGAACCAGATGTGGGCGACCGGCGCGGCCAGCTCGATATGGCCCATGCGCTCACGGCGCACCTTGGAGACGGTGACTTCAACGCCACACTTCTCGCAGGTGATGCCCTTGTACTTCATGCGCTTGTACTTGCCGCACAAGCACTCGTAGTCCTTGATCGGGCCGAAGATGCGGGCGCAGAACAGACCATCGCGCTCCGGCTTGAAGGTGCGGTAGTTGATGGTCTCCGGCTTCTTGATCTCGCCGAAAGACCAGCTCTTGATCCGCTCCGGCGAGGCGATCGAGATCTTGATCCTGTCGAAGGTCTCCGGCTTCTGGGCCGGATTGAAGAAATTCACCAGTTCCTGGTTCATGCGTTTATCCTCTGAACCGAAGGCTCGATGCTAAGCCGTCCGTGGCAAGAGCCGCGACACCACGGACGGCCGCCCGCCGCGCAACCCGTTTCGGGGCGCGACAGGCGGCTTCGCCGTCTCCTATTCCTCGTCGGCCGACTGCAGTTCGACGTTGAGGCCAAGCGAACGCATTTCCTTGACCAGCACGTTGAAGGACTCGGGGATACCGGCCTCGAACGTGTCGTCGCCCTTCACGATCGCCTCGTACACCTTGGTACGGCCAACCACGTCGTCCGACTTCACCGTCAGCATTTCCTGGAGGGTATAGGCCGCGCCGTATGCCTGCAGGGCCCAGACCTCCATTTCGCCGAAGCGCTGACCACCGAACTGCGCCTTACCGCCCAGCGGCTGCTGGGTGACCAGGCTGTACGGGCCGATCGAGCGGGCGTGGATCTTGTCATCGACCAGGTGGTGGAGCTTCAGCATGTAGATGTAGCCCACGGTCACCTTGCGGTCGAAGCGCTCGCCGGTACGGCCGTCGTAGAGATCGACCTGACCCGACGGATCCAGCCCCGCCATCTCCAGCATCCGGGCGACGTCCCGCTCGCGGGCGCCGTCGAACACCGGCGTTGCCATCGGCACGCCCGAGGTGAGGTTGGAGGCCAGCTCCACCACCTCTTCGTCCGCCATGTCGGCAACGGTGTCGTACTGCCAGTCGTAGATCGCCTTCAGACGCTCGCGCAGTGCCGCGGTGTCCTGACGGCCACCCTGGTAGAAGCCATCCAGCATCGCCTTGATCTGGACGCCGAGGCCGCGCGCGGCCCAGCCCAGGTGCGTCTCGAAGATCTGACCGACGTTCATGCGGCTGGGCACGCCCAGCGGGTTCAGCACGATGTCGACGTGCGTACCGTCCTCAAGGAACGGCATGTCCTCGATCGGCAGAATGCGCGAGATCACACCCTTGTTCCCGTGACGGCCGGCCATCTTGTCGCCCGGCTGCAGCTTACGCTTCACCGCAACGAAGACCTTGACCATCTTGAGAACGCCCGGCGGCAGCTCGTCGCCGCGCTGCAGCTTCTCGACCTTCTCCTCGAACCGCTTCTCCAGGCTCTTGCGGGCCTGTTCCCACTGGTCCTTGAGAGCCTCGATATGGGTCTGGCGCTCGTCATCTGCAATGGCGAACTTCCACCATTCGTGACGCGGCGTCTCGGCCAGCGCCTCTTCGGTGATCTCAGAGCCCTTCTTGAAGCCCTTCGGACCGGAGGTCGCCGTCTGACCGATCAGGATGTCCTTCAGGCGGACGTAGGTCGAGCGGTCCAGAATGGCGCGCTCGTCCTCGCGGTCCTTGGTCAGGCGCTCGATTTCCTCGCGCTCGATGGCCATGGCGCGCTCGTCCTTCTCGACGCCATGACGGTTGAACACGCGAACCTCGACCACCGTGCCGGCAACGCCCGGCGGCAGACGCAGCGACGTGTCGCGGACATCAGAGGCCTTCTCGCCGAAGATGGCGCGCAGAAGCTTTTCCTCCGGCGTCATCGGGCTTTCGCCCTTCGGCGTGATCTTGCCGACGAGGATGTCGCCCGGGTGCACCTCGGCGCCGATGTAGACGATGCCGGCCTCGTCGAGGTTCCGCAGCGCTTCTTCACCGACGTTCGGGATGTCGCGGGTGATGTCCTCCGGGCCCAGCTTCGTATCGCGGGCCATGACCTCAAACTCCTCGATGTGGATCGAGGTGAAGACGTCTTCCTTCACGATCCGCTCGGAGATGAGGATGGAGTCCTCGTAGTTGTAGCCGTTCCACGGCATGAACGCGACCAGCACGTTCCGGCCGAGCGCCAGCTCGCCCAGTTCGGTGGACGGACCGTCGGCGATGATATCGCCCTTGGCCACCACGTCACCCACCTTCACCAGCGGGCGCTGGTTGATGCAGGTGTTCTGGTTGGAGCGCTGGAACTTCAGCAGGGTGTAGATGTCCACCGCCGACTTGCCCGGCTCCACGTCTTCCGTGGCGCGGATCACGATGCGGGTGGCGTCCACCTGGTCGATGATGCCGCCGCGGCGGGCCGCAATGGCAGCGCCGGAGTCACGGGCAACCGTGGCTTCCATGCCGGTGCCGACGAACGGCGCCTCGGCGCGCACCAGCGGCACGGCCTGACGCTGCATGTTCGAGCCCATGAGCGCGCGGTTCGCGTCGTCGTTTTCCAGGAACGGAATGAGCGACGCGGCGACCGACACCAGCTGCTTCGGCGACACGTCCATCAGCGTGATCTGCTCGCGCGGCGCGACGAGGAACTCGCCTGCTTCGCGGGCCGAGACCAGCTCTTCCACCAGCATGCCATTCGCGTCGGTTTCCGAGTTGGCCTGCGCGATGGTGTGGCGCTGCTCTTCCATGGCCGAGAGGTACACCACCTCATCGGTCACCTTGCCATCGACGACGCGGCGGTACGGCGTCTCGATGAAGCCGTACTTATTGACGCGGCTGTAGGTGGCCAGCGAGTTGATGAGACCGATGTTCGGGCCTTCCGGCGTCTCAATCGGACAGATACGGCCATAGTGGGTCGGGTGAACGTCGCGCACCTCGAAGCCGGCGCGCTCGCGGGTCAGACCGCCCGGACCAAGGGCCGACACGCGGCGCTTGTGCGTCACTTCGGACAGCGGGTTGGTCTGGTCCATGAACTGCGACAGCTGCGACGAACCGAAGAACTCGCGCACCGCGGCCACGGCGGGCTTGGCGTTGATGAGGTCGTTCGGCATGACCGTGTCGATATCGACCGAGGACATGCGCTCCTTCACCGCGCGCTCCATGCGGAGCAGGCCGACGCGGTACTGGTTTTCCAGCAGCTCGCCCACCGAGCGGACGCGGCGGTTGCCCAGATTGTCGATGTCGTCGATCTCGCCCCGGCCGTCCTTCAGGTCGATCAGGGTCTTGATAACGGCCAGGATGTCATCCTTGCGGAGCACCGTCACATCGTCCGGGCACTCCAACTCCAGACGCATGTTCATCTTCACGCGGCCGACGGCCGAGAGGTCGTAGCGCTCCGGATCGAAGAACAGGCCGTGGAACAGGCCTTCGGCGGTCTCGCGGGTCGGCGGCTCGCCAGGGCGCATGACGCGGTAGATCTCGGACAGCGCGTGGTCGCGCTCCTCGACCTTGTCCGCCATCAGCGTGTTCCGCAGCCACGGGCCCACGTTCACATGGTCGATGTCGAGCACGTCGAGGCGATCGAACCCGGCAGCGTCGAGCTTGGCAAGGTTGTCCTTGTTCACCTCGTCGCCGGCCTCGATGTAGATCTCGCCGGTCTTCTCGTTGATCATGTCGTAGGCGGCGTAACGGCCGAAGATCTCCTCCGACGGGATCAGCAGCTCGGTCAGGCCGTCGTTGGCGGCCTTGCGGGCGGCGCGCGGCGTGATCTTCTGGTTGGCCGGGAACACCACTTCGCCGGTGGAGGCGTCGATGACGTCGTACATCGGCTTCTGGCCGCGCCACTGTTCGGGCACGAACGGCACCTTCCAGCCATCGGACGCACGCAGCCAGGTCACCCGGCCGTAGAACTGGTTCAGGATCTCTTCCGAGTTCAGGCCCAGCGCATAGAGCAGCGTCGTCACCGGCAGCTTGCGCTTGCGATCGATACGGACGTTGACGATGTCCTTGGCGTCGAACTCGAAGTCCAGCCACGAGCCGCGGTACGGAATGACGCGCGCGGCGAACAGGTACTTGCCCGACGAGTGGGTCTTGCCCTTGTCGTGGTCGAAGAACACGCCCGGCGAACGGTGCATCTGGGAGACGATGACGCGCTCGGTGCCGTTGATGATGAACGTGCCGTTCTCGGTCATGAGCGGCATGTCGCCCATGTACACGTCCTGCTCCTTGATATCGAGCACGGAGCGGGCGCCGGTGTCCTGATCCACTTCGAAAACGATCAGACGCAGGGTCACGCGCATCGGGGCGGCAAAGGTCATGCCCCGCTGGCGGCACTCGTCCACGTCGTACTTGGGATCCTCAAGCTCGTAACGCACGAAATCCAGCTCGGCGGTGCCGGCGAAATCGCGGATCGGAAAGACCGACCGCAGCGTTTTCTCCAGACCGGACACGTAGCCAGGCTGCGAGCGAAGGAACTGCTCGTAGCTTTCGCGCTGCACTTCGATAAGGTTCGGCATTTCCACGACCTCGCGGATACGACCGAAGGTCTTGCGAATGCGCTTGCGTCCCGTGAACGACGTCGCCTGGGTGGCCATGGGTGTGTTCGTCCTCGTTCGTTCAGATCAATTGCCGGCTTGCGGCGATAGCGCCGGCGTTGCACCGGCTGGGGCCCCTTTACGCATACAACTTCCGAAAACGCCGTCGGGGTGCGTCGCTCCGGCCCTGGAGCGGCGCACCCCTTAGACGCATAAGCCGAAAAGGCTTACTTGAGTTCGACGGTCGCGCCGGCTTCCTCAAGCTGCTTCTTGATCTTCTCGGCTTCGTCCTTCGCGACGCCTTCCTTCACGGCCTTCGGGGCGCCCTCGACGAGAGCCTTCGCCTCGGTCAGGCCCAGGCCGGTGATGGCGCGGACTTCCTTAATCACGTTGATCTTCTTGCCGTTGTCCGACACGAGAACGACGTCGAACTCGGTCTTCTCTTCAGCAGCCGGAGCAGCAGCGCCGCCAGCAGCCGGAGCAGCAACGGCGACGGCAGCAGCAGCCGACACGCCCCACTTCTCTTCCAGCATCTTGGCCAGCTCAGCAGCTTCCAGGACGGTCAGGGCAGACAGATCATCAACCAGTTTCGCAAGGTCAGCCATTTTAAGTCTCCAATAGGGCGCATTCAGGCGCCCAAATCAATTGTCTTAGGGTTAAGCGGCTTCTTTCTCGGCATAAGCCGAGACGACGCGAGCCACCTTGGTCGCCGGAGCGCCAACGACGCGCGCGATCTTGGTCGCCGGGGCATTGATGAGGCCCACGAGCGTTGCGCGCAGTTCGTCGAGCGACGGCAGTTCAGCCAGCGCCTTCACGCCATTGACGTCGAGGGCGGTCGTCCCCATCGCGCCACCGAGGATCTCGATCTTGTCGGTGGTCTTCGCGAAGTCCACGATCACCTTGGCCGCAGCCACGGGATCCTTGGAAGTGGACAGCGCCGTCGGGCCGGTCAGCAGCGGGCTGATCGACGTGTACGGCGTGCCTTCGGCGGCAATGCGAGCGAGCCGGTTCTTCGCCACTTTGAAGGTGGCACCCGCTGCCTGCATCTTTCTCCGGAGATCGTTCACCTGGGCGACGGTCAGACCCAGATTCCGGGTGACCACGACCACTGACGTCTCAGAGAAGGTAGCATTGAGCGAGGAGACCATCTCCTTTTTCTGGACTCTGTCCATGCTCTTCTCCTTGTTAGCCGGTCGGCTTGCGCCTTCCGGCCGTTGAGCCGAGGTCCGGCAAACCGGACCTCATAGCCCGTCCGTGGGGTCATCCCGACACCCGCGCCAGTCAGCCCAGAGGCATTCAGCCTGATGGCTTTCCCTTGCGGTTGGCCCCGCGATCGCACCGCGAGCACCATAAAGTCTCGTTTCCCCGTCTGTGCAGGCTTGGCGTTTAAGCTTCCCGAGGGGAAGCGCCTGCAGTCTCGGACGGCTGGCAGATGGCCCGGAGGCCATCGGCCAAATCCCTGCCCGGTTTATGGCCAGGCAGGGAATTCCATTCAACGTCTGGCGTTAGATCGCGCCGTTGACGTTGGCAACATCCACCTTCACGCCCGGGCCCATGGTGGAGCTGAGGGCGATCTTGGTGAGGTACTTACCCTTGGCGCCCGACGGCTTCGCCTTGATGATGGCGTCGACGAAGGCGTCGAAGTTGGCGCGCAGATCCTCAGCCGCGAACGAGGCCTTGCCGAGGCGGGCGTGGATGATACCGGCCTTCTCGACGCGGAACTCCACCTGACCACCCTTGGCGGCCTTCACGGCGTCGGCCACGTTCGGGGTCACGGTGCCCAGCTTCGGGTTCGGCATCATGCCCTTCGGACCCAGGATCTTGGCGACGCGGCCGATGAGGCCCATCATGTCCGGGGTGGCGATGCAGCGGTCGAAGTTGATCTCGCCCTTGGAGACGGCATCGATCAGGTCCTCGGCGCCCACGATGTCCGCGCCGGCGGCCTTGGCTTCCTCAGCCTTGCCTTCCTTGGCGAACACGGCGACGCGGACGGTCTTGCCCGTGCCCTTCGGCAGGGTGGTGACGCCGCGAACCATCTGGTCGGCGTGACGCGGATCGACGTTCAGGTTGATCGCGATTTCGATGGTCTCGTCGAACTTCGAAACGGCGTTCTGCTTCACGAGGGCGATCGCCTCGTCGACAGCGTAGAACTTCTGACGATCGACCGTCGGGGCGATCTTCTGCATGCGCTTGCTCAGCTTTGCCATGGCTTAGGCCTCCACGACCTGAAGGCCCATGGAACGGGCCGAACCTTCAACGGAACGCATCGCGGCTTCGATGTCGGTCGTGTTCAGATCCGGCATCTTGGTCTCAGCGATCTTGCGGATGTCCTCGCGGGTCACCTTGCCCACGTAGCCCTTGCCCGTGGTCGCGGCGCCCTTCTGGATCTTCGCGGCCTTGGCGAGCAGGTAGGTCGCCGGCGGCGTCTTCATCACGAACGTGAACGAGCGGTCGCCGTACACGGTGATAATCACCGGAATCGGCATGCCCTTTTCCATTTCCTGCGTCTTGGCGTTGAACGCCTTGCAGAATTCCATGATGTTCACGCCGCGCTGACCCAGAGCCGGACCAATCGGCGGGCTCGGGTTGGCGGAACCAGCCGGCACTTGCAGCTTGATATAGCCGGTAATTTTCTTGGCCATTGCTCCAACCTTCTTTTGCATCCGGCGGATACCCCGCCGGTGGCTGCGGTTGCCGTGGTGACCGGCAGATGGCACTGCCTCCCACGCTGCCCGCCCCGGTCAACCGCGCCCGAAGCTGGCCCTGCCCCTAAAGTCGCCTGCGGCACGAGCCGAATGCGATGAACCGGACCCCAGGACAGGCTGGGTCCGGCGAAACCGTTGCGCCTTACTTGACGCGCTCGACCTGCTCGAAGTCCAGCTCGACCGGCGTTGCGCGGCCGAAGATGGATACCGACACCTTCACGCGGGCGCGGTCGTAGTCGATCTCCTCGACGAGGCCGTTGAACGACGCGAACGGGCCGTCCAGCACGCGCACCGAATCGCCGATCTCGAACTCGGCGCGGGCCTTGGCCTTGGGAGCCGCCGCCTCGCCCTGCATGTTCAGGATGCGGCCGGCCTCAGCCTCGGTGATGGGCTGCGGCTTACCCTGCGCGCCGAGAAAACCGGTCACCTTCGGCGTGTTCCGCACCAGGTGATAGACCTCGTCGTTCATGTGCATCTTGGCGAGCACGTAGCCGGGGAAGGAGGTGCGCTCGACAACGACCTTCTTGTTGCGGCGAACCTCGGTCACCTTCTCGGTCGGCACTTCGACCTGGGGAATGAAATCAGCCAGGCCAAGGCGCTCGGCCTCCGCCTTGATCTGATCGCGAACCTTGTTCTCGAAGCCCGAGTAGGCGTGAATGATGTACCAGCGCGCTGTCATTTCGGCCCTTGGTCTGCGTTGTCCTGACGTCGTTCCCAACCCGACCCGGCCTTACTGGCCAAGGTTCAGCAGAAGTTGCACGATGGAGCCAAGAACCCAGTCGACGCCCAGGAAGAAGACGGAAAGAATACCCGTCAAAACGAAGACCATGACCGTGGTGATCATCGTCTCCCGTCGCGTCGGCCACGTGACCTTGCGCGTCTCCTGGCGAACCTGCCGGACGAACTCGCCTGGGCTGGTCTTCGCCATCGTTCTTCTCTCCGTTCGCTCGAGTCCGAATCGCCTGCAGCGTATCCGGACAAAACAAAACAGTCCAACAGCACACCATTCCCGGTGGCGGTCAGACCGTTCCCAGCTTCCACCTCACCAATGCGCCCGCCTAAGCCTGGGCAGGAACCACCGAAGCGGTGGCAGGAGTGGAGGGACTCGAACCCCCGGCCCTCGGTTTTGGAGACCGATGCTCTACCAACTGAGCTACACTCCTATCCCCACAGGCTCTATGCCTACGGCGCATCAGAGTGCGGTGCTATAGAATCGCTGCGAGGCGAGGGCAAGCGAAATCTCTCGCGATCCGCCCTGATGCACGCCGATCATGCCGCAGGCGTCAATGGCCCTATTTTCGCCGGTCCTACCCGTTTGGGTTGCTTAGCGTTGAAAGGCTAGACAGTTTTCATTATGAGGGCCACGCGCTGCGATGCAACAGGCATCGCTTCCCCTGTCCTCGTAACCGGTTAACTCTATGCGCCTCCGCAAATCGACCTTCGGGCTCGTCGCCCTTGCCATCGTCTTCGGCCTCTTGGGGCTGTACAACTATGTCATCCAGCCCATGCTGCTGAAGAAGTTCATTCTGGGCGCGGAGCCGCCGCCAGTGGTGGTGGCCGCCGAGCAAGCGCGGCTGGAACAGCGCACGGACTCCGTCCGGGCCGTCGGCTCCATCCAGGCCATCAACGGCGTCGACATCGCCGCCGAGATGGATGGCGTGGTGCGGGAGATTCTCTTCACGTCCGGCCAGATGGTGAAGAAGGGCCAGGTGCTGGTCCGCATGGACACCGAGACGGAAGCGGCGGACGTCGCCCTTTATGAGGCAACGCTCGCCAACGCCCGCAAGGACCTGGAGCGCACCCAGAAGCTGGTGGAGACGCAGACCGCCTCCCGCGCCGCCCTCGATCGCGCCGTCGCGGCGCATGACGAGGCCAAGGCCCAGCTGGCCCGCGCCCGGGCGAGCCTGGACAAGAAGGTGATCCGCGCGCCCTTTTCAGGCCGCATCGGCATCCGGCAGGTCAACCTCGGCCAGTTCCTGAGCCGGGGCACGCCGGTCGTCACCCTGCAGGCGGTCGACCCCATCTACGCCACCTTCCCGGTGCCCGAGCAGAACATCGCCCGCATCCAGCTGGGTCAGCCCGTCTTCATTCAGGTGGATGCCGCTCCCGGCACGCGCTTTGAGGGCAAGATAACCTCGATCGACGCCAAGGTGGACGAAAGCACCCGCAACGTCACCGTGCAGGCGACCCTGCCCAACCCGGACGGGCTGCTGACCCCTGGGGCCTTCGCCAACATTACCGTGCAGGGCAGCCGACAGGAGGATGTGGTGACCGTGCCGGCAACGGCCGTCGCCTACTCGCTCTACGGCGATTCCGTCTACGTGCTGAAGCCGGCTCCCGCGACCAAGGCGTCCTCGGGCAGCGCCCAGGCGGCCCCCGCCCCGGCGGCGGGCGGCCAGGCCGCCGGCGACCAGACCGTTTACGTGGCGGAACGGCGCGCGGTGAAGACTGGCGAGACCATCAAGGGCCACGCGGCCATTCTCAGCGGCGTGAAGCCGGGCGAGACGGTGGTGACCGCCGGCCAGCTGAAGCTGCACGACGGAGCCAAGGCGCTGATCAACAATGCCATCGCCCTCGACCCCGCCAGCCCGCTGCCGCGGAACTGAGCCGGAGCCTGAACGGCGCGCCGCCGTCACGCGGCGCAATTGCAACAGATGACGAGCGCTCCCCCGGCGCTCGCGTAATTGGAGGTTGGTGTGAAGTTCACCGACATTTTCATCCGGCGACCCGTCCTGTCGATGGTCGTCAGCCTCCTGATCCTGCTGCTCGGCGCGCAGGCGCTGGCCAACCTTACCGTGCGCCAGTTCCCGTTCCTCGAGAACTCGCAGATCACCATTCGCACCACCTACCCAGGCGCGAGCCCGGAGGTGGTCCGCAGCTTCATCACCACCAAGATCCAGCAAGCGGTCTCGGGCACGGAGGGCGTTGACACCATCTCGTCCACCAGCGGCCAGGGCTTTAGCGAGGTGCTGCTCCAGCTCCATCTGGATGCGGACTCCGACCGTGCCGTGGCGGACGCCATCTCCAAGGTGAACAAGATCCGCTCCGAGCTGCCGCGCGAGGCGTTCGACCCCGTCGTCACCCGCGAGAACAGCGAGGGCAACGCCTCGATGTACGTCTCCTTCTCCAGCGACGTGCTCACCTCGTCGCAGGTGACGGACTATCTGGTGCGCGTGGTGCAGCCGGCGCTGCAGACCGTCGATGGCGTATCCACCGCCGAGATTCTGGGCGCGCAAACCTTCGCCATGCGCGTATGGCTGAAGCCGGACCGCATGGCGGCCCTTGGCGTCACTGCGACGGACGTGAGCACGGCGCTGCGGAACAACAACTTCACCGCCGCACCGGGCGAGCTGAAGGGCCTCTATGTGAAGGCGACGGTCGATGCCAAGACCGACCTCTCCAGCGTCGAGGAGTTCAACAACCTGACCGTCGCCAGCCGCGGCGGCACGCTGGTGCGCCTGGCGGACGTCGCCGACCTGGAGCTTGGGCCGGAGTCTTACGACTCCACCTCCTATGCGGCCGGCAAGCGGGCGGTCTACATCGGCGTTTCCACCGCGCCGTCAGCCAACGTGCTCACCGTCATCCCCATGGTGCGCGAGAAGCTGGACGCCCTGAAGACCGACCTGCCGGCGGGCCTCACCGTCTCCGTCGACTATGACGCCACCGAGTACATCGCGGCCTCGATCCACGAGGTGGTCAAGACCGTGGCGGAAGCCTCGCTTATCGTGGTGCTGGTGGTGTTCCTGTTCCTCGGCAACGTGCGCTCCACCCTCATCCCGGTCATCACCATTCCGCTGTCGCTGATCGGCGTTTTGTTCCTGCTGCAGGTGCTGGGCTACTCCATCAACCTCTTGACGCTGCTGGCGCTCGTGCTGGCCATCGGCCTGGTGGTCGACGATGCCATCGTCGTCGTTGAGAACGTCACCCGTCACATCGAGGAAGGCAAGAAACCGCTCGATGCCGCCCTCATCGGCGCCCGCGAGATCGCACTGCCCGTCATCGGCATGACCATCACGCTGGCGGCGGTCTATGCGCCCATCGGCTTCGTCTCAGGCCTGACCGGCATCCTGTTCCGTGAGTTCGCCTTCACCCTGGCGGCGGCGGTCATCATTTCCGGCATCATCGCGCTGACGCTCTCCCCGATGATGGCCTCGCGCATCCTCAAGCCCCATGAGCAGAACCGCTTCGCCCAGTGGCTGGACCGGCACTTCGTGGCGCTGGACCACTGGTACGCGGCGCGGCTGGGCAAGGCGGTCGCCGCCCGCAAGACCATGCTGACGCTAGGCGCGCTGGTGCTCGCCGGCTGCGTGATGTTCTACGACGCCACCCGCAAGGAGCTGGCGCCGGAGGAGGACCAGGGCTTCCTGTTCATGCAGTGGCGCGCGCCGGAATCGGCGACGCTCGACTACATGGATACCTACGTCGACACCTTCCACTCCATGTTCAAGACGTTCCCCGAATACCAGACGTCGTTCCTCATCAACGGCGTTGGCGGCGCGCAGGGCATGGGCGGCTTCCTGATGAAGCCGTGGGATCAGCGGGAGAGCGGCCCCCGCGAGATCCAGCCCCAGCTTCAGGGCAAGCTCAGCCAGTATGCGGGCCTGCAGGCCTCGGTGTTCAACGTCCCTGCCCTGCCGACGCCGGGCGGCGGCATGCCGGTGGAGTTCGTCATCCAGACACTGGGCGACCATAAGACGCTCGCGCCGGTCATGGCCCAGCTGAAGGAGGAAGCGGACAAGAGCGGCATGTTCATCTTCACCGACGTGTCGCTGTCGTTCGACAAGCCGCAGGCCGACGTGAAGATCGACCGGCAGAAGGCCACACAGATGGGCGTGAGCATGGCCGACATCGGCTCGACCCTCGCCACGCTGCTGGGCGGCAACTATGTCAACCTGTTCGACCTGGAAGGGCGCAGCTACCGCGTCATTCCGCAGGTGCCGCGCAGCTACCGCCTGAACGACGAACTGCTGGGCAGCTACTACGTGCGCTCGGCAAGCGGCGATCTGGTGCCGCTGTCCACCTTCGTGTCGGTCACCTACTCGGTGCAGCCCAACTCGCTCACCGCCTTCCAGCAACAGAACAGCGCCACGCTCTCTGGCGTGCCCTTCCCCGGCCGCACCACCGGCGAGGCGCTGGCGTTCCTGGAGCAGACCGCCGACCGCATCCTGCCAGCGGGCTTCACCTACGACTACAAGGGCCAGAGCCGCCAGCTGAAGCAGGAGGGCTCGACGCTGGCACAGACCTTCGTCTTTGCTCTCATCATCATCTTCCTGGTGCTGGCGGCGCAGTACGAGAGCTTCCGCGATCCGCTCATCATTCTGGTGTCGGTGCCGATGTCGCTGTGCGGCGCGCTGTTCGTGTTCAACGTGGGCAGCATCTGGCCCACCCAGCCGCCCGGCTTCACCATCAACATCTACACCCAGATCGGCCTCTTAACCCTCGCAGGGCTCATCTCCAAGCACGGCATTCTCATGGTGTCGTTCGCCAACGAGCTTCAGGCGAAGGAGAACCTGAGCAAGGCGGAGGCGGTCATCAAGGCGGCGACCATCCGCCTGCGGCCGATCCTGATGACGACGGCGGCCATGGTGGCGGGCGTGTTCCCGCTGCTCATCGCCACCGGCGCGGGCGCGGTCAGCCGCTTCTCGCTTGGCCTCGTCATCGCCAGCGGCATGACCATCGGCACCCTGTTCACCCTGTTCATCGTGCCCGTGGTCTACAGCCTGCTTGCGGGCGACCACCGGCCCAAGCGCGGGGTGGGCGCGCCGGCAGGCCACCCGGCCCATCAGGTCCATCCGGCGGAGGTGCCGGCCGCCGAATAAGGCATCCGGCGCATTTACTGATGGCTCCCGATCACGCCCTCCGGCCCTATGCCGGGGGCGTTTTCGCATCCGAAGGAAAGCCCGCCCCGCGCGTCGCCATCGCCACCGGGCGCGGACCTGCTGAATACGGTGGGAATTGTCGTTTTCCCCTTGACCGGGAAACCCCTCAGAACCTAAGCATTCCCCCTAGGAATTTTGCGGGCGTAGCTCAATGGTAGAGCCCCAGCCTTCCAAGCTGGTTGTGCGGGTTCGATTCCCGTCGCCCGCTCCACTCTTCCCACCAGGTCTTTAAGGCAGGCAGCAGGCAGGCTGCCGGCAGTCCTGCGGCCCTCACGGGCCCGGAGGGCTGCGCCAGGCGCGCCTCACCACGCCCCGCGCCCTCGGCCTCCATAGCCATAGATCCGGTCGCTGCGGCGCGGCCATGGGCGGAACGGCGGTCTCAGCGTCGGCGCTGGCGGGCCTTCCGGCGCCTCCAATGAACTCGCGGGCGGGGCCTCGGCCCCCAGGCCGGTCGCTGCCGTATCCTGAGGGCTGGAAAGCGAGGCGTTGGAAGGAAGCGCCGACTGGCCGTCCGTTTCGGCGGCAGGCGTTCCCGGCTGCTGTTCAGTCTCGATCCTGTTCATGCCGAAGCAAACGCTCGAGCTTGCGATTCGGCACGCGCATCCGGCGCCTGAAAATATGCGCCGGGCAAAAAGAGGGGGGCGCTTGCCCCCCTTAGAAGATCAATCCTGAAAACCCGTGTCAGCCACGGCGACGGCGGCGAGCCGCCAGGCCCAGGCCAAGGAGGCCGGTGCCGAGCAGGCCGATCGCACCCGGCTCCGGCACGCGGGCGGTCACGATCACGCGGGTCGCCAACCGGGTCAGCATGTCCTCGGCGGTCCAGATGGTGGCGTTGGTGCCATCATAATCCGCCCGCAGGAACGAGGAGTTCTCCGTGTCGAACACCAGCGAGAAGGTGTAGATGGTGAAGTCGATCACGCCGGTCTCGAAGGAGGCGTTGGCCAGCGAGATGTTGAACCAGTCCGGGCAGGGCGTAACCGGGTCCTCGAAACCGCCAGCGCACTCGCCAACCGGCAGCTCGTTCTTGGTTTCCAGGAACTCGATTTGGAAATCGCGGGTGAAGGGCCCGAACTCCGGCGCGCCCGGAATGCTGGCCGGCGTGATGGTGATGCTGGCGGTCAGCGTCGTCTTGTCCAGCATCTTCTCGTAGGCATAGACCTGCGACGACTTCTGGGCGAAATTGCCGTGGAACACGTTCGCGCCAGCCGCGCCGGCCAGATCGTTGGTGTAGGCAATGTTCGTAATCGAATCATCCACCCCAAGGAAGCTCTGGCCCTTGGAGGTCGCCGGCGTGCCCCAACGCAGAATGTCGTAGTTGCCCGCGCCGTTCAGGTCGTCACCGCTCGGCAGGGCACCGCTCACGATGTTCGGATTCTTCGGGTCATAGGACTGCGGGCCCGTCGAGGCCCAGCTGGTGTTGCTCCAGTCGCTGCCCACCGTGAACTGCCAGGCGTCGATCACTGCCGCGTTCGCGGTTGCGGTTGCCGTCAGGCCCAGAGCCGCCACTGCACCCAACGCTACCCGCTTCAAAGCAACATTCTGCATCTTTAGTCTCCTGCCGTGTCGGCCGGCCTTCACAGCCTTAGCTCGAATTCGTTGTTCGGCAGAAGTTATGCAGAATGTATGCCAAGCATCGTTTCGCTATTTGTTTCAGAGGCTTATCAAATTGGCCACAAGCGCCTGATTTTGAATTTGTATAATTTTCCGACACCTGAATTATATTTTAACCGTTCCATCTGGGGCTCAGGAGCAGCCTTCCACATAGCCGATTTCGGGTTGCCATCCGGCGCGCAGACCCGTGATGCGCTTGTTGTAGGTCTCGAAGATCAGCCCGCCTTGGCCCCTCGGCGCATCCACAATCAGGTAATGGCCGCCATCCCGGCCGGTGTATGGATGGGCAACAACGTGCACGCGCGTGCCATAAACCCGCAGCGCCACTGCCTCGGGCATGCCGATACCGATGCCCTCGGGCGTGATGATGTCTGGGCGCCCTCCGGCCGCCGGTTGCCTGTCTCGGGACTGAACATCGATACGGCGGATGCGGCCCTCCACCACCATGTAGGCAATGCCGGGATCGCGGCCGTCCGCCCGTCGGGTGATCCAGCAGCCGGGCGGCTCGTCAGCGGCGCGTGGCCGCAAGGGCGCGCCCAGCGCCACCGCCGCCTCATCAACGGTCATGCCCATTCGCACCGGCCCCAGCCCTGTGGGGGTCAAAGCGCGGGCATCCGGCCCCGCTCCCGCCAACACCATTGCCAACAGAATGAGCCGGGACCGCAGGAGAAGGCGCGCCGGCGCCCCTGCCCCGCGCAGAAGACCGCCCCTCGCCAGAAGGAAAACGCGCGCACCACCCAATAGAGGCAGGCCGGCAAGCGGGCGTCTTTCCCGCTCGCCGGCCCGGCTTACACGTCTGCCATCAGCGGGTCGCGGTCGGGCGGCCCATATCGCTGCGGATATGTTCATCATGCCGGCCACGCAGACCAAGCAGACCGGCAAGGCCGATCAACCCCAGCCAGCCCAGGTCCATGCCGCCGTCATCTTCCGGCACGGCGGTTGGCGTCGCCGTTTCCGGCGGGGTATCGATCGCGCTGTTGGATGTGGTCGTGCCGGTGCCCGTTGTGCCAGCGCTCGTCGTGCCGGTCGTGGTCGTCCCGGTGGTCGTGGTTCCGGTCGACCCTGGATAGGTGCTGCCTGCGGCCGGCTCGGTATCAGCAGGCGTAGTACCGGTCGCGCCCATGGTTCCGGTGCCGGTCGTGCCCGTGGTGTCCGCAGCGCCCGTGCCCATGGTTCCGCTGGGGGTCGTCGTGGTTTGGTCGGTCGCACCTGTACCTGTCGCCGGAGGCACGGTGGTGTCTTGCGCCAATGCGCCGCCAGCCATGCCTGCCACCAATACTGCGGCGAGGGCGGTCATGCCGTAATGCTTGAACACCATGTTGTCTCTCCCATCCACAAGGGGGAAACCCGGCCTGCTTGCCTTGGCGATGTTGAGGGCAGGTTCGGGCGATCTGGGGAGCAAACGCGCCTCGGTGTCCACCGTTCCCTTTACGTTCCTGAGGCGTTACAGCCCTGCGCGCCACAGCGCACAGCCGGCCAAGGCCGTTAAAATCAACGGCGTTTCAGAATATCGGGGTCTTGAGGAGAAGTCCGCTTCCAGGGTGAACCCCGAAGGGCGGCGGTGGTGGAGGGGTTGGATTCGAACCAACGTAGACGTGAAGTCGGCAGATTTACAGTCTGCTGCCATTGACCGCTCGGCCACCCCTCCAACTCAACGATCGGTGCCGCGGTGAAGCGTGGGGCGCGTGATGCGCGATTTAGGCTTTCATGTCAACGGCTGAGACGCCAAATAATGCGCTATGCGACAACAAAAAAGACATTCCCCCGATCGGAGCGGTCAAAACGGCCGCCCCTCCCCTGCCGGACGCAGCACGAACCGGCCAAATCTGGTGCGGCTTTACGGCCGCCATCCGGTGACGGCGGCGCTCGCCAACCCCGAGAGGCGGCTCGTTCGCCTCTATGCCACCCGCGAGGCGCTGGCCGAGGTTGAAACCCCGCCCAAGCTCGATGTGCGGTTGATGGACTCGCAGGAGCTGAAGCGACTCGTGCCCGAGGGCGCGCCGACGCAAGGCCTGGTGCTGGAGACCCACCCTCTGGACGGCCCGGCGCTGTTCGATGTTCTCCAGAACATCCCAGCGGAGGATCGCCGCCCGATTCTGGTGCTCGATCAGGTGACCGATCCCCACAACATCGGCGCGATTCTCCGCTCTGCCGCCGCGTTCGATGCCCGGGCGGTGGTAACACAGGACCGCCATGCTCCGCCCGAGACCGGCGCGCTAGCCAAGTCCGCCTCCGGCTGCCTGGAACTGGTGCCATGGGTGCGGGTGGTGAACCTTGCCCGCGCGCTCGATGACATCGCGGAGGCCGGTTTCTGGCGCATCGGCATGGACGGCCGGGCCGAACGATCCCTGAGCCAAGTGCTGGGCACCAGCCGCCCCTGCCTGGTGCTGGGGGCCGAGGGCGAGGGAATGCGTCCGAACGTGGTCGAGCACTGCGACGAGCTGGCCAAGCTCCCCATCAGCGGCCGGGTGGAAAGCCTCAACGTCTCCAACGCCGCCGCCATCGCCCTCTACGCCGCCGCCGCGCGGGGATGAGGCCGGCTGGCCCTGTTTTCGTGGCGGGTATATTCTTTGCAGAGGGGGGGCGCCCCTCTGCCCTCCCGGCCCTTCAGGGCGGGGCATGACCCTGCTTGCACATTCCGCCGTCCCGTCTAGTCTCGCCGCATGAGATTGAAACGGCGCACAGTTGTTGCAGGAGCCATGGCCATGGCGACCTTGGGCCCGCCTGCATTTGCTGCCAGCGAGGAAAAGACGCCCATGTACGGATTGATCGGCAAGATGACGGCCCAGCCCGGCCAGCGCGATGCGCTCATCGACATTCTGCTGGCGACCAAGGGCACCATGCCCGGTTGCCTTAGTTACGTGATTGCCCGCGATCCCGTCGATCCCGACCTGCTGTGGATCACGGAGGTGTGGGACAACGCGGACAGCCACCGCGCCTCCCTTTCCCTGCCTTCGGTGCAGCAGGCCATCGCCAAGGGCCGCCCGCTCATCGCAGGCATGGAAATGGTTGCCGCCACCGAGCCGGTGGGCGGCCACGGCCTGGCGGCCATGTAATTCTGCGCTAGAGCCGCAGCCATCAGGCGCGGAGGGCGGAGCCGCCCCGATGGACCGCCCCGCCCTCTTTTTGGACATCCCCATTCTTAGAGCCTTGTGGACGCCGCCAGACGGGCCGGACGGTTCTTGCGTTCCGCCCGAGCGGGGCAGGATGCCTTACGGCCTGTCCTCCCCGCTTCGCCTGCGACCTCCGGTTTTCCCTGACGGGCCATGCCCGGAGAGCTTTGAACTCTCCGGGCCCAGCCCTAGACCATAGGTGTTGCCTATGGTCTTAGAAGGTCAGCCGGATCTTGATGGAGATCACGATCCGGCGTACCATCAGGGCCAGAAGGAAGAGGATGTCCATATCCTGCCTCTCCTTCTGGAAGCAACGGGAGCAATCCCGCCAATCGCCGGAGTGGTCCGTCCGCTCCGGCGATTTTATTTTGCCGCCAGAGCGAAGCGGAACTCAACAAAAAGACTGTAATTTCAATGAATTAATGCACCAGCTTCCCGCGCGAGAAGCCCCCCTTCAAGGGATCGTCTTCTGTCCCGTACGGGTTTGCCAGCAGGCGACGCCGGCTGCGACGCGGGCCAGCACCTGCGGGTAAAGCTCGGCGCTGGCGGCAATGACGGTGGGGTAGACCGGGGTGGGGCGGTTGAAGCGCGGATGCTCGCCGAGGTGATCGGTGCAGACGCCGCCCGCCTCCTGCAGCACGAGGAGGGCGGCGGCCAGATCCCACTCTGACTTGGGCCGCAGCGCCACGGCGGCATCGGCCATGCCCGCCGCCACCAAGCCGAGGCGCAGGGCGATGGAGTTCGGCTTGTCCAGCTTCATCAGCGGCCAGGGGTTGGGCCAGAAATCCGAGGCGAACAGTTCTCTGTCCGCCAGCATTCGGCAGCCCTCCAGCCGGTCGGACCGGGCGACGTGGATGGCCATGCCGTTGAGCGTCGCGCCCTCCCCCTTGGCGGCGCTGAAGAACAGGTTCCGCAGGGGCGCATAGAGGCAGGCGAGGATCGGCCGCCCGTCCTCCACCAATGCGATGGAGACGGCAAAGCCATCCGCCCCGGCGAGGAATGCCTTGGTACCGTCGATGGGGTCCACCACCCACACCCGGCGGCAATCAAGCCGGGCGGGCGCATCCATGGTCTCTTCCGACAGCCAGCCATACTGCGGGCGTACGGAGCGCAGCCGTTCCTTGATGAGCGCATCGACCGCCAGATCCGCCTCGCTCACCGGGTTGCCGGGGGACTTCTCCCACGCCTCGCAGGGTTCGCGGAAGTAACGCCGCGCCAGTTCGCCCGCCTCCCGCGCCACCGTCCGGATCAGCTGGAAATCCTGAACCAGGTCGGCATCGCACTGCAACGGAGAGAGGGCTTCCATGGGATCGTCTTTCGTGTTGGGGCTCAGTTGCCGGCCACCGTCATGCGCGGGATGAGCACGGTTGGCGCATCGATGCCGTAGCGCAGCTCCAGATCATCGGCCGGCACCAGCGTGGCGAACATGTCCTTGAGGTTGCTGGCGATGGTGACTTCCGCCACCGGCCGGGTCAGCTCACCATTCTCGATGAGAAAGCCCGCGGCGCCCCGGCTGTAATCGCCGGTGATGCCGTTGACGCCCATGCCGATCAGCTCGACCACATAGAAGCCACGTTTGATGTCCCTCAGCATATCAGAGCGGGAGCTAGTCCCCGGCATCAGCATGAGGTTGCCGACGCTGGTGCCCGGCGGGCCGGAGGTGCCGCGCGAGGCATGACCCGTCGGCCGCTCGCCGAGCTGGCGGGCCGAGGCCGATTCCATCAGCCAGGTGGTGAGCACGCCGTCCGAGACGATATCGAGCGCCTGTGTAGGCAGTCCTTCTCCATCCATGGGGCGGGAGCGTAGGCCGCGCTGGCGCCGCGGCTCCTCGCGGATGGTGATGCCTGGCGCGAACACGGGCTTGCCGCGGGCATCCAGCAGGAAGCTGGACTTGCGGGCGATGGACGAGCCGGTGATCGCGCCGATGAGATGGCCCACCAGCCCGGAGGCGAGGCGCGGGTCATAGACCACCGGCATGGTCTCGGACGCCAGCTTGATCGGGTTGATGCGCTGGACCGTGCGCTCACCGGCGCGGCGGCCGATGACCTCCGCCGATTCCAGATCCGAGCGGTGGCGGGCCGAGGCGTAATCGTAATCCCGCTCCATGCCGCTCTCGCCCGCCGCCACCATGGTGGCCGAGACGCTGTGGGACGTGGTGCGGTAGCCGTGGGCAACGCCGTGGGACGTGGCGATGGCGATGACCACCTCACCTGCGCTGGCGGACGCGCCCTCGCTGTTGGTGACGCCCGGCACGGCGCGGCCTGCCTCTTCGGCAGCCAGCGCATCCATCTTCAGGAGATCCGCGTCCACCGTAGTAGCGTCGTAAAGGTCAAGGTCAGGCAGCGGACCCTTCAGCAGCATCTCCTCGGGCGCGAGACCCGCGTAGGGGTCGGGCGGCGCGGTCTTGGCCATGGCCACTGCGCGCTCCACTAGCGCGTCAAAGCCTTGGCTTGAGAAGTCGGAGGTAGAGACGCTCGCCACCTGAGTGCCGGAGAAGACGCGCAGGCCGATCTCCGCCCCTTCGGAGCGGGAGACGTCCTCCAGCTCGCCCAGGCGCACCTGGGCATGAACCGAGGCGTCCTCCACGTAAATGGCATCGGCGGCGGTCGCCCCCGCCTTGCGGGCACGGTCGATGAGAGTGGTCAGGCGCTCTAGCGCGGCATCAATCGTCAGCATGGCAGTCCGATTAGTGAATGATCGTGAACGAGGCCATAACAAATTAGGTCGAATATCGAACCCATTCTTCCCTCAACGCATGTCGGCGCCGATCGGGCTAACTCCTAGAGGGCAAAGAGACAGGCACCCCAGATGAGCAGACCGCAATCCCGGTTGGAGCGGAACAGGCGGAGGCACAGCGGCGCGTTTTCCGGCCGCAGCGTCCGCACCTGCCAGACCATGTGGAGGAGCGCCGGCAGCAGCAGCCAGGTCTTCTGCGAGCCTGCGGTGTAAAGGCAGGCCAGCAGCAGCACGGAGGTGAGCACATAGAACACGGCGACGCCCAGCCGCCCGCGGCTGCCCAGCCGCCGGGCCGAGGAGCGCACGCCAACGAGCGCGTCGTCCTCCATGTCCTGAAAGGCGTAGATGGTGTCGTAGCCCAGCGTCCAGAACAGGCCGGCGGCGTACATCAGCAGGGCGGGCACCGTCGGCCAATCCCCCGTCACCGCCGACCAGCCGACGAGCGCCCCCAGTTGAAGGTAAGGCCCAGCCACGCCTGCGGCCACCAGGTGATTCGCTTCATGAACGGATAGCCCGCCACCAGAACCAGCGAGCCCAGCGCGACGATCTGCGCTGCAGGGTTCAGCGTCAGCAGCACCGCCAGCCCGACAAAGCACTGGATGAACAGCCATGCCCACGCCTGTTTGAGGCTCACCTGCCCGCTCGGCAGCGGGCGGCTGCGGGTGCGGGAGACTTTTGCATCGATGTTCCGGTCCACGATGTCGTTGTAGGTGCAGCCCGCCCCGCGCATGGCGATCGCGCCAAGGCCGAAGAGAAGCAGCAGCGTGATATCAGGGAAGCCCTGGCCACTGGCGGCGGAGGCAAGCGAGGCGGACCACCAGCACGGCAGCAGCAGGAGCCAGGTGCCGATGGGCCGGTCCAGCCGGGAGAGGCGCAGATAGGGTTGCCAGCCAAGGGGCATTTTCTCGACCCAGCTGCCGCGCACCGCATCAGGCGTTACCGGCGGCTGTTCGGGGGAGACGGAACCGGACGGCTGGCGCATGACATAACCCTCGTGCTAACGGATGACCCTTCCATCAAGCGCCCACCCATTCGTGTCAAGCAAGTCGGCCCGGTTACATCCAATCATGTCCAAACCCCTTGTTCGCCTTTACGTCTCCCAACACCTCGGCGACGGCGCCAGCGTCGCCCTGTCGCGGGAGGCGAGCCATTATCTCATCGAGGTGATGCGGATGCAGGCGGGCGACACCGTGGCGCTGTTCGATGGCGAGACCGGGGAGTGGGAGGCCGTCATCGACGAGCCTCACCGCAAGCAGGCCAGGCTTTCCATCCGTCGCCAGCTGCGCGTCCTCGAGACGGTGCCGGACCTGTGGCTGCTGTTCGCCCCCATCAAGCGCGGCCGCATCGACTTCATCGTGGAGAAGGCGTGCGAGCTGGGCGTCGCCCGCGCGCAGCCGGTCATCACCCAGCGCACCATCGTCGACCGGGTGCCGCTCGACCGCCTGCACGCCAACATGGTGGAAGCCGCCGAGCAGTGCGGGCGTACGGCCCTGCCGACGCTTGCCGAACCGGTTCAGCTGGAGAAGCTGCTGGCGGACTGGCCGGAGGGCCGCGCGCTTCTGTTCTGCGACGAAACCGGCGGCCAGCCCATGCTGGAGGCATTGAAGGACCGGCCGCGCGGCACCCCCGCCGCCATTCTCATCGGCCCCGAAGGCGGATTCACGGATGCCGAACGGCAGATGATCCGCGCCCTCCCCTCGGCCGTTCCCCTATCTCTGGGGCCGCGCATCCTGCGGGCGGATACGGCGGCGGTCGCAGCCATCAGCCTGTGGCAGGCAGCGCAGGGGGACTGGGCCTGAGCGCCCGCCTTTCCGCGAAAGCCGGAGCCATGGGCCGGCAGCCACGACACAGCGTTCTCAAGTCATGGACAAAGCAGCGCTTTCCATGTCTTGTGAACGCAAAGGAAGTTGAGTAGGGCTCCGCCATGAGCACACGGGTAACCAGCAGCGACGACGAGCAGACCCTCGAGTCCAAGGCAACCTTGGTCGAGTATCTGGCGTCGGGATCCAAGCCGGAAGGCGATTGGCGTCTCGGCACGGAGCACGAGAAGTTCGTCTACAAAACCGCGGATCTGCGCCCGCCGCGCTATGACGAGCCGGGCGGCATCCGCGACATTCTCTCGGGCCTCGCCCGGCTTGGCTGGGAACCGATCGAGGAAGGCGGCAACGTCATCGCCCTCAAGCAGGGCAGCGCATCCGTCAGCCTGGAGCCGGGCGGGCAGCTGGAGCTTTCCGGTGCCCCGGTGGAAACAGTACACGACACCTTCGCCGAACTGCAAAGCCACCTGAGAGAGTGCCTTCAGGTCGGCCAGACAGCCGGCGTGGGCTTCCTTGGCCATGGCTTCATCCCCAACCGCCGCCGCGATGAAATGCCGGTGATGCCCAAGGGCCGGTACAAGATCATGATGAACTACATGCCCAAGGTCGGCTCGCTCGGCCTGGACATGATGTTCCGCACCTCGACCGTGCAGGTGAACCTGGATTTCGGCTCGGAAGCCGACATGGCGCGGAAGTTCCGCGTCGGCCTTGCCCTCCAGCCGGTGGCGACGGCCCTCTTCGCCAACTCGCCGTTCACGGAAGGCAAGCCCAACGGCTTCCTCTCCTTCCGCAGCCATATCTGGACGGATACGGACCCCGACCGCACCGGCATGCTGCCCTTCGTGTTCGAGGACGGCTTCGGCTTCGAGCGCTACGCCGACTACATGCTCGACGTGCCCATGTACTTCGTGTTCCGCGACGGCAAATACATCGACGTGGCGGGCCAGTCCTTCCGCGACTTCATGGACGGCCGCCTCGCCGCCCTGCCGGGCGAACGCCCGACGCTGGCCGACTGGAAAGACCACCTCTCCACCGCCTTCCCCGAAGTGCGGCTCAAGACCTTCCTCGAAATGCGCGGGGCAGACAGCGGCCCGGCCGATCGCATCGTCGCCCTGCCCGCCCTGTGGGCCGGTTTGCTCTACGATCGCTCCGCGCTCGATGCCGCCTGGGACCTGGTGAAGGACTGGACGAACGAGGAGCACGAACAGCTGCGCCGCGACGTGCCGCGCCTTGGCCTCAAGACGCCCTTCCGCGGCGGCACGCTCGCCGACATCGCCCGCCGCACCGTCGCCATTGCCGAAGCAGGCCTCAACGCTCGCGCCCGGCTGACCGCAAACGGTGAGAGCGAAGCCATCCACCTTGCCGCGCTCCACGAAATCGCCGAGAGCGGCATCACCCCGGCCGAGCGCCTGCTGACCGCCTACCACGGTCCCTGGCACGGCGACGTGACCCGCCTGTTCGCGGAAGAGAGCTTTTAGGGATTTTGTTTTGGCAGGGAGGGGCCCCCGTGCGCGGAGGCGCACAAACCCCCTCCTGCACCTCCCTTTCGTCTCTCGGGCCGTACCTCTGATGGCGCGCGTGGCCTTGAAAACGCCGGGGCGCAAGGGACCTCTGTTGGCTTTGTCCGCCTCCGCGCACAGGGCCCTGCAAAATCTTCTTTCCAATCCAAGCTGGGAAGCCCCTACCCATCCAGACGGGCTATGACTTGGCACAGCGCATCGGCCCCGATAGGCTCAGGCCCACGGGTTCATGCGCCGGAGAGGGGAGGAGCGTGTGAAGAAGGGGTGGAAGGTCGCGCTCATTGCCTTGGGCGTCGTGGTGGCGCTGGGGCTGTTCGTCTTCTTTGCCATTCTTCCCGGCTGGTACGACCGGCACGTCAACCAGCTCATCGACAACCCGCCGTCGCCGGCCAGCGGCCCGGCCGCCGCGCTTCATAAACGCCTCGCCATCGTTGATCTGCACGCAGACTCCCTGCTGTGGAACCGCAACCTGCTGAAGCGGGAGGCCCACGGCCACGTGGACCTGCAGCGGATGGAAGACGGGAATATGGCGCTTCAGGTCTTCTCCTCCGTCACCAAGTCGCCGCGCGGCCTCAACTACAAGCGCAACAGCGGCGACAGCGACAACATCACCCTGCTTGCCATCGCCCAATTACAGCCCATTCGCACCTGGGGCTCGCTGCTGGAGCGTTCGCTTTACCATGCTGAGAAGCTGGACCGCTTCGCCGCCAGGTCCGACGGCCGCCTGCGGATCATCCGCACCCGCGCGGACCTCGACGAGCTGCTGACCGCGCGGGCGAAGGGCCAGCCAGTGAGCGGGGGGCTGCTCTCCATCGAAGGGCTGCACGATCTGGAAGGGCGATTCGAAAATCTCCAGAAGCTGTATGACGCCGGTTACCGCATGGCCAGCCCCACCCACTTCTTCGACAACGAGGTGGCGGGCTCGGTGCATGGCATCGAGAAAGGCGGGCTGACGCCACTCGGCCGCCGGGTCATTCACGAGATGGAGCGGCTGGGAATGGTGGTTGACGTTGCCCACGCCAGCCATCAGACCGTGGCCGATGTGCTGGCGATGGCAACGAAGCCGGTCGTCTTCTCCCACGGTGGGGTGAAGGGCACCTGCAGCACCAACCGCAACCTGACGGACGAGGAAATTCGCGGCATCGCAGCGACTGGCGGGGTCATCTCCATCGGTTACTGGGAGGCGGCCGTTTGCGACGCATCCGTTGAGGGCATCGTCAGCGCCATCCTCTACGTGCGGGATCTGACGGGTATCGACCACGTGGCGCTGGGATCGGACTGGGACGGCGCCGTTACCACCGTATTCGACTCGAGCGGCGTCTCGGCGTTGACCGCCGCCCTGCTGAACGCCGGGCTGAGCGAGGAGGATATCGCCAAGATCATGGGCGGCAACGCCATCCGCGTGCTGCGAGCGACGCTGCCCCAAGGCTGACAGGCTCCATCCATCGATAAATTTGCTTCACTGCAAATTTGTGCGGCTGAGGCGCTTGACAGCAGGCCGCGACGACCGTACATGACGCGCCTCGTCTTGGTGCGCCCCGTTCGTCTAGCGGCCTAGGACGCGGCCCTCTCACGGCTGAAACAGGGGTTCGATTCCCCTACGGGGCGCCATTCTCCCGCTCGCGCGGCAGACGGCTTCCACAAGCGCACTGATCCAAGACGCCTCACCCCCTACCGTTTCGCCCTCCTGGTTGACCCTTCTGCCGGTTGATCGGTGGGCAACAAGTTCGTACGCTGCGGCTACAATTTTGTCGCAGGGAGCACGAGCGATGACCGACCTTTCCGCCTTCCCCATCACCCGGCGGTGGCCGGCGCAGCACCCGGACCGGCTTCAGCTTTACTCCCTGCCCACGCCCAACGGCGTGAAGGTCTCCATCATGCTGGAGGAGATCGGCCTGCCCTATGAAGTCCACCGGGTGGATATCACGGCAAATGAAAGCAAGCTGCCCGAGTTCCTCTCCCTCAACCCCAATGGGAAGATCCCGGCGATCCTCGACCCCAACGGCCCCGACGGCAAGCCGCTCGGCCTGTTCGAATCCGGCGCGATCCTGATGTATCTCGCCGAGAAGACCGGCCAGCTGCTCCCCGCCGACCCGACCCGGCGCTGGGAGACCATCCAGTGGGTGTTCTTCCAGATGGCGGCCATCGGCCCCATGTTCGGGCAGGTGGGCTATTTCAACAAGTTCGATGGCCGCAACATCGAGGACAAGCGACCGCTGGAGCGTTATGTGGCCGAATCAAAACGCCTGCTCGGCGTGCTGGAGAGCCAGCTGAAGGGCCGCCCATGGATCATGGGCGACGACTATTCAATCGCCGATATTTCCATGCTCGGCTGGGTGCGGAATCTCATCGGCTTTTATGAGGCGGGCGATCTGGTGAACTTCTCCACCTTCACCAACGTGGGCGCATGGCTGGAGCGCGGGCTCGCCCGCCCCGCCGTGCAGCGCGGCCTCGACATTCCCCCGCGTTCCTGAAACGCAAGGCCGGGCCACAGAGGCTGCGCGGGGGAGGCTGCGCGGGCAGCGCGGCCTCACCGGCCCGGCATCGGCGCGAACCCGCCGGCCTCAGTTGCTGATGATGATGACGACGCGCCGGTTTTCCCGCCGGTTTTCCTCGGTGGTGTTGGGCAGGATTGGATAGCGCGAGCCCAGCCCCTCAATCCGCAGGTTCTGGCGTGGCATTCCCGCCTCGATCATCGCCTCGGCGACAGACTCCGCGCGCTTCTGGGAAAGCATGTCATTGAACGCCTTCGTGCCCGTGGTGTCCGTATGGCCCTCGACACGGGCGGCGTTGATCTGCACGCCAAGCAACACGCGGGCAAGCCGGTGGATCGACTCGCGCTGCCCCTCCTTGAGGCGGCTGTCATTCAAATCGAACAGCAGCTTGTCGTTCATGCTGAATGCCCACCCGGCGTCGGTCTCGACAAAGCCTTCGGACTTCAGCGTTGCAATTTGCTGCGGGGTCAGGCCGTGTTTTGCAGGGGTGGTCTGGCAGGCCGCGAGCAGAAAACAGCACAGGGCAAAACCGGTCAGCCGCTTGAACAGGTACAACACATTCAATCTCCGTTAAGCAGGGGTCATGCCTGCACCCGATCCGGCGGCATGCGCCGCCGAGATCGTTTCGCTTCATACATTGCCTTATCGGCCACCTCCAGCAGGGCCTCCTCGTCGCCACAGGGGTCGGGGAAGAAGGCCATGCCGATGCTGACCGAGGCCTTGATGCCGGTGCCGTCCGGCAGACGAATGGGATCGGCCATCCGTAGCAGAAGCTGGTCTGCCAGCGCCTGGGCATCCGCAGGGGATGCCAGCGGCGCCAGCAGGATGGCGAACTCGTCTCCGCCCAGGCGCGCCGCCAAGTGGGCATCGCCAAGCAGTTTCGAGATCCGCGCGCCGATCTCAGCCAGGACCGCATCGCCGCAGGCATGACCAAGCTGGTCGTTGATTTCCTTGAAATCGTTGCAGTCCATGAACAGCAGCGCCACCTGGCCGCCCGTTTCCCGCGCATGGCCAACCGCCTGGCGCAGGCCAACCTCGAACCGGGCACGGTTGGGCAGCCCGGTCAGGCTGTCGTGCAGGGCCAGATGGGCAAGGGATTCGTTTTCCCGGCGCAGCTTGTCGCCCCAGGCCTCAAGCTCCGTCAGAAGGGCGTTGAAGTCATCGGCCAGTGCCGTGATCTCGGCGATGGACGAGGACGGCACGCGCCGGTCGAACGTGCGGTTGACCCGCACCGAGTGTGCAACAGCCGTGAGCCGCTGGAGCGGCTCCACGATCGTTTGCTGAAGCCGGCGCGAGAAGCTCATGGCCGTGATGGCGCTGAAGACGAGACAGGCCAGCGCACCGGCAAGCGCCACCGCGACATAGCGTAGAAGGCCGCCCGCATCGCCGCTCAGGTGCACCACTGCGACTTCCCGGCCCTGGTGGGTGATCGGCACCACCACCGGATCGGGGAAGATCAGTTCATTGACCCAGTAACGCAGCCGATGGCCCGTGCCCACATATGCGCGCCGCCAGCTCCACAGCGTGCGCCCATCGCTGAGGATGATGGAAATTTCGGTGATCTCTTCATGCTTGATGGTGGGCGCAAGGGCCTCGGCCACGGCGATTTCGTCGTTGAACACCGTGGCGGCCTCGGCCGTATAGCTGGCGGCCTGGCCGATCAGCGCAAGGTTGTCGAGCGCATAGGCGCGAATGACGACAAAACCGGCCAGCAGCACGGCAAGGCCCGCCAGAGCCGCGGACACCAGCGTCACGCGCAGGTGCACGCGGCGCAGGACATCGCGCAGCCGGGGCTGCTCCTGTGCCCGCAAGGCGGACGGGGTTGAGGGCTTACGGTTCGTCATGGCCGGTCCGCCCTGTGTCCCAGCAACAGGACCTTCGGATCGACGCGAAGCCCGCTGCGGGCAACGGCATCGAGGTTGAGATCAAAGGAAACCCGTGTCGCCCCTACCTTCAGACAGAACATGCTGCCGCTCCGGCAAAGCGGGTCCTGCTCCCGAATGGTCAGCAACGGCTGCTTCACGGTCCGGAGCTGTTCCAGTTCCGCCGCGCTGATCTCCCCGATGTAGGCCGCGTGGCAGCTCCGCATCGACGCGGCGTCGACCTTGGCAAGCGTATGCAAACGCAAGGGCCGCCCCGCCATCTGTGGAAGAGCAGTCATGAGACCTTGTCCGTAACGCATGGACCCAACAAGGCACAGTTCCAGAACATCGGGCTCTTCCGGCCACCTCGTATAGCTAATGATTCCCCATACGACCCGAGCAAGCCTCGCGCTGTCCGCCGCGAGGATCTCGTGCGTACCTGAATCTTGAGGAGATGTCTGAGCCAGGGCTGGTCCCGCCTCAGGGCCAGGCGCCAGTAATCCCATGCTGACCAACAGTGTGGCGCCGACCCTCAAGCCCCATCTTCCTCGAAAAATCCAACCCTGATAATCGCCGAACATCCGGCGTACCGGACAAGCTTTGCCACAGGGCTGTCAAGATGTGGTTAATTTGTCTCCGATGACAGAGAATCTAGAATGAATGTTTGGTCATTACTGCGCCATAAACCAAGGTCGCCCTAGCGAGCAACCGTTGTTACGAGCACCTTTTTTGCAAGAAACAATATGGCGGGCGACCGGCACGCCTGGATCAGGGGGCGGAACTAAATAAACCCCCTCAACCAACCCAGCGGCGCGCGCGCTCCACCAGAGCGCGCAGCAGCCGTTCGATCACCTGCTGCGCCGCCTCGGCCCGGCTTGCGTCCCACAGCAGCGGCTGGCCTTCATCCATGTAGGCGGACTGGGCAAGTTCCAGCTGCACGGCGATGATATTGTCTTCCGGGCGGCCGTAATGACGGGTGATGTAGCCGCCCTTGAAGCGGCCGTTGAGCACGGCGGAAAACCCATCGGCGCTGCGCGCCACCGCCAGCAGATCCTCCGCCACTTCCGCCGGGCAGGCCGTTCCGGCCCCTGTGCCGAGGTTGAAGTCCGGCAGGCGGCCTTCGAACAGCACCGGCACGCGTGAGCGGATGGAATGGGCATCCCACAGCACGGCAAAGCCGTGGCGGGCCTTTATGGCTTCCAGCGTCGCCGCCAGCCGGTCGTGATAGGGCTTCCAGTAGGCCGTCACCCGCTCGGCGACTTCCTCCGCACCCGGCTCATCGCCCGGCGCATAGAGCGGCTCGTCGTTGAAGGTGATAAGCGGGCACAGCCCCGTCTCCCGCTGGCCGGGGTAGAGCAGCGCGCCATCCGTCGGCCGGTTGAGATCGACCACATAACGCGAGTAGTTGGCCTTCAGCACGCTCGCGCCCATGGCGGCGGCAAAGGCGTAGAGCTTCTCCACATGCCAGTCCGTATCCGGCACGGCGCGGGCGGGCGGGCTCAGCCGCTGCCGAAGCGCGTCAGGCAATTCCGTGCCCGCATGCGGGATACTGATGAGCAGCGGCAGCGTGCCTTGCGCGAAGTCGAAAACCGGCGTCATACGCTGCCCCCTATGGTCTTGGCCCTTGTGACGGCAGCAGATCGGCAACCCAACGGTTGAGCGCGCCAGTCAGCACCCATTGCCGCGCCACATCGATGTCCGGCTTGAAGTAGCGGTCCGCATCATAGTGGCTGACCTGCCCGCGCACCAGGCTGACCACGTCTTCGAGCGTCGCGGAGGAGGTCATGGGTCGATGAAAGTCGATGCCCTGCACCGCCGCGATCAACTCAATGCCGATGACGGTCGCGCTGTTCTCCGCCATATCCCCGAGGCGCCGTGCCGCGAAGGTTGCCATGCTCACATGATCCTCCTGGTTGGCGGAGGTGGGAATGGTATCAACGCTCGCCGGGTGAGCGAGGGTTTTATTCTCCGAAGCCAGCGCCGCCGCCGTTACCTGCGCGATCATGAAGCCGGAATTGACGCCGCTGTGCTCCACCAGAAAAGCGGGCAGGCCGCTCATCTTCGGGTCCACCAGAATGGCGAGGCGGCGCTCGGAAAGGTTGGCGATTTCCGCAAGAGCAATCGCCAGAAAATCCGCAGCGAACGCCACCGGCTCGGCGTGGAAATTGCCGCCCGAGAGCGCCTCAAGATCTTCAGCGAAAATCAGCGGGTTGTCGGTGACCGCATTGGCCTCCCGCTCCAGCACGGCGGCGGTGTGGCGCAGCGTATCCAGCACCGCGCCCATCACCTGCGGCTGGCAGCGCAGCGAATAGGGGTCCTGCACCCGTTCGCAATTGCGGTGGGAAGCGCGGATCTCGCTGCCCGCCAGCAGGGCGCGATAAGCCGCCGCCACATCCCGCTGCCCCGGCTGGCCGCGCAGTTGATGGATACGCGCGTCAAACGGCACGTCGCTGCCCTTCAGCGCATCGACGCTGAGCGCGCCTGCCACCACGGCGCTGGCGAACACGTTCTCCGCCAGGAACAGCCCGGCGAGCCCCAGCGCCGTTGACGCCTGCGTGCCGTTGATGAGCGCCAGCCCTTCCTTGGGGCCGAGCGTCATGGGCGACAAACCCGCCAGCGCCAGCCCCTTACGGGCAGAGAAAACTTCGCCCCGATGCGTTAGCTCGCCCTCGCCCAGCAGCACGGAAGCCATGTGGGCAAGCGGGGCAAGATCACCCGAGGCGCCAACCGAACCCTTGGACGGGATGACCGGATAAACCTCCGCATTCACCAGCGCGATGAGCGCGTCCACCGTCTCCGGCCGCACGCCCGAATGGCCCCGCGCCAGACCGATGATCTTCAAGACCAGCAGCAGCCGCACCACCGCCTCCGGCAGCGCCGCGCCAACGCCTGTGCAGTGGGAGAAAATCAGGTTGCGCTGCAGGGCTTCCAGTTCATCGTCCGCAATGCGCGTTTGCGCCAGCAGGCCAAAGCCGGTGTTGATGCCGTAAACCGGTTGGCCTTTGGCGAGAATATCGCCGATCGCCTGGCAGCTGGCCGCTAGCCGCTCCCGCGTTTCCGGGTGCAGCGCGATCTTGACCGGGCCTTCGTAGATCCGCCGCAGCGTGGCGAGATCAACCGCACCCGGCTCGATAAACAGCATGTCGTCACTCATGGCGCATCAGTCTTTCAGCATAGGGAGGTTGAGGCCGTGTTCGCGGGCGCAGTCGATCGCTTGTGGATAGCCCGCATCCGCATGGCGCATCACGCCGGAGGCCGGATCATTCCACAGCACCCGCTCCAAGCGCTTGGCCGCGCTGTCCGTACCATCGCACACGATCACCATGCCCGCGTGCTGGGAGAAGCCCATGCCAACGCCGCCGCCGTGGTGCAGGGAAACCCACGTGGCCCCGCTCGCGGTGTTCAGCAGCGCGTTCAACAGCGGCCAGTCGGATACGGCGTCCGAGCCGTCCTTCATCGCCTCCGTTTCCCGGTTGGGGCTGGCAACGGAGCCGGAGTCGAGGTGATCCCGCCCGATAACGATGGGCGCCTTCAACTCGCCCTTTGCCACCATTTCGTTAAAGGCAAGGCCCAGCCGGTGCCGCTGGCCCAGCCCCACCCAGCAAATGCGCGCCGGCAGGCCCTGATAGGCAATGCGTTTGCCCGCCATGTCCAGCCAGCGGTGCAGGTGCGGATCATCGGAGATCAGCTCTTTCACCTTGGCATCGGTTTTGGCGATATCCTCCGGGTCGCCCGAAAGCGCCGCCCAGCGGAACGGCCCCACGCCTCGGCAGAACAGCGGGCGGATATAAGCAGGCACAAAGCCCGGAAAATCGAAGGCGTTTTTAACGCCCGCTTCCAAAGCCATCTGGCGGATGTTGTTGCCATAATCGAACACCGGCACGCCCATCTTCTGGAAGGCCAGCATCGCCTCCACATGGACGCCAATGGATTGAATGGCCTCGGCCCGCACGGTCTCCGGCGCGCGCTCGCGCGCCTCTAGCCATTTCTCGACCGTCCAGCCCGCAGGCAGATAGCCGTTGACCGGATCGTGCGCCGAGGTCTGGTCCGTCACCGCATCCGGGCGGATGCCCCGGCGCACCATCTCAGGCAGAATTTCCGCCGCGTTGCCGAGGAGGCCGATCGAAATGGCCCGGCCCTCTCCTCGCGCCTTTTCCAGAATATCCAGCGCCTCATCCAGCGAGCGCGCGGCAACGTCGAGATAGCGGGTTTGTAGCCGCTTCTCAATACGGCTCCACTGGCACTCGACCGCGATCATGCTGGCCCCAGCCATGGTGGCCGCCAGCGGCTGCGCGCCGCCCATGCCGCCCAGGCCCGCCGTTAAAATCCACTTGCCTGAAAGATCGCCGTCGAAATGCTGGCGACCCATCTCCACGAACGTCTCATACGTGCCCTGCACGATGCCCTGGCTGCCGATGTAGATCCACGAGCCCGCCGTCATCTGGCCGTACATCATCAGGCCCTTCCGATCGAGTTCGTGGAAATGCTCCCACGTCGCCCAGTGCGGCACCAGGTTGGAGTTGGCGATCAGCACGCGCGGCGCATCCGCGTGGGTGCGAAACACGCCCACCGGCTTGCCGGACTGCACCAGCAGCGTCTCGTCGCTCTCCAGCCCGCGCAGCGCCTCGACGATGCGGTCGAAACACTCCCAGTTCCGCGCCGCCCGGCCGATGCCACCGTAAACCACCAGCTCGTCCGGGTTCTCCGCCACCTCCGGATCAAGGTTGTTCATCAGCATCCGCAGCGGGGCTTCCGTCAGCCACGACTTGGCGGAGATCTCCGTGCCGCGCGGGGCGCGCACGGGACGGGCATTGGGCGTGAGCCGGTTGTGCATTGCCTGCTCCATACTTGTATAGACAGCTTGCCTGAAAGCTACATCGCCGCGCCTGCGCTGGCAAGCGGCGCGAAGTTTGAGATTTTGGTTATTTTCTTTGCGAGGGTCTCAGGCCCCTGCGCCCCGATCGTTTTTCGGGCCGCACGCGCGATGCAAGTCGCGGCTCCATAAAATCAACTTAGACGGACGTATTCCGGGCGGTCGCAGGAAACGCGCTTGCAAAAAAACGAATGGGCGCGCGAGGGTTAGAGAGCCCTCCGCAGATCTTCCTCACGGCTTGAAGCGGCCGGAGAACTCGTAGCGCGAGCCGGGATAATAGAAGCGCGAGGTGGTGGCGACGACGCCGCCGGACCATGTACGGCGCTGGAGCAGCAGGCAGGGCTCGTCTTCCGGCATCTTGAGGAGTTTGCGAACCTGCGCCTTGGGCATGACGGCGCGCAGGATGTGTTCGACCTCCTGCAACGGCGCGACCTCGATGAGGTATTGGTGCGCTGTCGTTTCGGTGAAATCGACGTTGAGATAATCCGGCGCGACGGCCGGGTTCACGTAGCGGTCTTCCAGCTGCACGGGCAGGCCGTTTTCGCAGTGGAGCATGAGGGAGTGGAAGACCTGCGTGCCGGGCTTTGCCTGGAAGCTCTCCGCCACGTCGCCCCTGGCCTCCACGGCTTCCAGCTTCAGCACTTGCACGGAATGCTCGTGGCCGCGGCTGCGGATTTCGTTGGCGATGTTGTGAACTTCGAGCGGATGAGCGTGAGCCGTG
Source organism: Pedomonas mirosovicensis (assembly GCF_022569295.1). Lineage (NCBI taxonomy): Bacteria > Pseudomonadati > Pseudomonadota > Alphaproteobacteria > Sphingomonadales > Pedomonadaceae > Pedomonas > Pedomonas mirosovicensis. The sequence goes on from NZ_JAKFIA010000001.1 coordinate 2,598,682, forward strand.
CGGTCCGCAACGAAGGTGCCGACGCCCGCCACGCGCACCAGCAGGCCTTCGTCCGCCAGTTCGCGCATGGCGCGGTTGACGGTCATGCGCGAAACGCAGAGCAGCTTCACCAGCTCGTTTTCCGATGGCACGCGATGGCCAGAGCCCCAAGCGCCCGAGCCAATATGGCCGAGGATATGGTCTTTCACCTTCTGGTATCGCGGCATCATGGGGCAGGTATCCTGGCTTCCGTTACGCAACGCAGGGTTTAGCGCGTCATTTCGATAGCAGGCGCCGCATGACCTGGCGATAGCGAACGGCGCAAGTCTCCTCGCCCTCGTGCCAGCCGTTCCGCACGCGCCAGCGGCCCGCCACCATCACGTGGCGAATGGCGTTCGGCTGCCCGGCGAAAATGAAAGCATCCATCAGCATCTCGCCCGCAAGACCCGCGAGCGCCGGGGCATCTCCATCGATCACCAGCAGATCGGCGCGGTGGCCAACGGCAATCTCGCCCATGGCCAAGCCCGCTGACTGCGCGCCGCCTTCTGCCGCAAGCCGCCACAACCGCGCGCCGGTGTGCGGCTCGTCGGCGGAGGCGGCAATGTTGCGCCTCTCCAGCCTGAGGCGCTGGCCATATTCCAGCCAGCGCAACTCCTCTGTCGCGGAAATCGAAACATGGCTGTCGCTGCCGATGGCGATGCGCCCGCTCGCTGCCAGATACTGCGGCAGCGGGAACAGGCCATCGCCCAGGTTGGCCTCGGTGGTGGGGCACAGCACGGCAACCGCACCGCTCTTCGCAAGCGCCGTCGTTTCGCTTTCGGTCATGTGCGTTGCGTGAACAAGGCTCCAGCCTTCGCCTACCGGCGCGTTGTCGAGCAGCCACTCCACCGGCCGCTGCCCCGTAGCGGCAAGACATGCGTCCACCTCGCGCTGCTGTTCGGCGATATGAATGTGAATGGGCCGCCCCGGCTTCTCGCCAAGCGCCGCCAGCACCTCGCGCATGGCCTCCGGCGGCACCGCCCGCAGGCTATGGAAGGCAACGCCCATCCGGGCGGTGTTCTGCTTTTCCGCCAGCGTGTCGAGCCGCCCCACCAGCTCCAGAAACGCATCGGCGCCATTGAGAAACCGCCGTTGCCGCAACGTGCCGTTGAGGCTCTTGAAATCCGCCGTCTGGTAGAGCGTCGGCAGATGCGTCAGGCCGATGCCTGCCTCTCGCGCCGCCGCGAAAATCGCCTCGGAGAGGGCCGTGGGCGAAGCGTAGGGCGCGCCAGTTTCATCATGGTGTACGTAGTGGAACTCGCACACCTGGGTGTAGCCTGCCTTCAGCATTTCCACGTAAAGCTGGGCGGCGATGATTTGCAGATCCTCAGGGCTGATCCGCAGCGCCAGGTCATACATGCGCTCGCGCCAGGTCCAGAAGCTGTCTTCCGTCGGGCCGCGCCACTCGGCCTGCCCGGCCATGGCCCGCTGGAAGGCGTGGCTGTGGGCATTGCACAGCGCCGGGATCACCGCGCCGCGCACCAGTTCCGCGCTGGCCGCGACCACATGCCCCGGCTCCACGGCGGTGATGATGCCGGCGTCATTCACGCTCAGGGCCACGTCGTCGCGCCAGCCCTCGGGCGTCAGCGCCCGCTCCAGACGAAAGGTTGCCATGGCTTCCCCAAAGCCTATACTTGTCTATACCAGAGGTAGCCGCTTGGTACAGGGCAGGCAAGGCACGAACAACACGGCACGGCATGAGCGACACAGTATTTTACGGCAGCCCGCCGCCCCCTGGCACCCGTTGGGACCGGCTTTTAACCAACGTACACCTCGCCACCCTGGCAGAAACCGGCGCGCCCTACGGCGCTGTTGAGAACGCCGCGCTGGCGGTGAGCGGGGAGCGCATCGCCTGGCTCGGCCCCATGGCCGCGCTGGAAGCGCACCGGGACGACTGGCTCGCCGCGCAGGTGATAAACGGCGGTGGCCGCTGGGTCACGCCGGGCCTTATCGATTGCCACACCCATATCGTTCACGGCGGCAACCGGGCAGGCGAGTTCGAGCAGCGGCTGCAAGGCGTCTCTTATGAGGTCATCGCCAGGCAGGGCGGCGGCATTCTGTCGACCGTCAACGCCACCCGCGCCGCCAGCGTCGAGGACCTGGTGGCGCAGAGCCTGCCACGTATTGAGGCGCTCCTGGCCGAGGGCGTCACCACCCTTGAAATCAAATCCGGCTATGGGCTCGACATGGAGAGCGAGCGCGCCATGCTGCGCGCAGCGCGGATGATCGGCGAGCAACTGCCGGTGACGGTGAAAACCACTTTCCTCGGCGCGCACGCCCTGCCGCCAGAGTTCAGGGACAATCGCGCCGGTTACGTTCGCCTTGTGTGCGAGGAGATGCTGCCCGCATTGGCGAGCGAGGGGCTGGTGGATGCAGTTGATGCCTTTTGCGAGCGCATCGCCTTCACCGCTGAGGAAACCCGCGCGGTCTTCGAGGCGGCAAAGAAGCTGGGCCTGCCGGTCAAGCTGCATGCCGAGCAGATCAGCGACATGAGCGGGGCCGCCTTGGCGGCGGAATTCGGCGCACTTTCGGCCGACCACCTGGAGCATGTATCGCCCGAGGGCATCTCAGCCATGGCGAAAAGCGGCACGGTTGCCGTGCTGCTGCCGGGCGCCTTTTATTTTCTGCGCGAGGAAAAACTGCCGCCCGTCGCCGCGCTGCGGGAGGCGGGCGTTCCCATCGCCATCGCGACCGACAGCAATCCCGGCACCTCGCCCCTCACCTCGCTTTTGCTCGCCATGAACATGGCGTGCGTGCTGTTCCGCCTCACGCCCGAGGAGGCGCTGCTCGGCGCCACCCGCCATGCGGCCAAGGCGCTGGGGCTGGAGGCCACCCATGGCATTCTCGCCCCCGGCTACCAGGCCGACTTCGTGCTTTGGGATATCGGCAGCCCTGCCGAACTGAGCTACCGCGCCGGGCTCAACCCCTGCGCGGCCGTGGTGCGGGCCGGCAACCGCGTGCGCGGCTGATCGCCCGCCTTGCGCCGGGGAGCGCTATACGTTCGTGAACAGATAAATAATCACGCCAATGGCGATGGCCACCACCAGGTAGGTCAGCCAGCGGGCGGTGTGGCCAGTGGCGTCTCGCGTTTCCGCCCCGCCCGGATTGCCGCGGCTATCGGCGCCCGGCGCATCGAGCGGCCGGCTGCTTTCAGCCAGGCGCATCTCGTGAATCTGCTCGGGAGAGTGGGAGACGCCGCCCGCCTCGTCATCCGTGCCAAGCGGCGCGGCCGCAGGATCGGGAAAATTCACCTTGTCGCCTGTGCGGCCGCTGTCGATATCGTGCTTCAGCTGCGCCGCGGTGCTGCCCCGCCTGGTTGCCGGGGGAGCCTCATCCGGCCGCCCCTGAAATTGGCCCATCTGCCCGGTGCCACGCGATTTGGGATTCATACCGAAAACTCCGTTCTCTCCGCCGCTCCGGCCGTTGCCTGGCCACGACGGGGGCCCTTGCGCGCCCTATGAGGGCGGCGGCCCGTGGAGGCGGCCTCATGCCTTACTGGCAACAGCCGCTCACCCAAGGGAACGAGTTGCCGCTGCGAAGGTTGCTGCCGCGGCCGCTTCAACCACGCGCCAGGCAGGCATGCAGCGCCTACACGCCCGATATGAGATAACCGATCGCGCCCAGACCGACTGCCGCCAGCAGCAGGCCGAGCCATTTGCTCTGGTCGTTCTCACGGTTATGCCAGGGGTTGTTTTCTTCCTCTTCCAGCTTTTCCTCCGGCGAGACGTACAGGGAATCGCCGTTCTGATCGTCCGGAACCTTGCTCCACCAGGCATCATCGGGCCGGCGCGGTGCATCCGTCGTTCGGTCGTTGAGCTTGGGCGAATTGGACACTTTCGGAGACATTGCTCCCTCCTTCCCCCCATTCTCGCTTCCCCCAGGTTTTAACATAAGACACCCTCTTTTTAGGCCGTGCAAGCAGAGGAGAGGCCGCGAGGAATTTCTTTTTTCCGGGCCTTCGCGCGGAAACCGCCAGCCCCTGCGTCGTTAGAAAAATTCTGCCTCTTCCGTGGATTAGAGCGCATCATCTTTCCGGAGTCAGAAGGGCCACGTCATGACCTCCACCCGCCCCCAGGTTGTCATCATCGGGTCCGGTTTTGCCGGGCTCGCCGCTGCGCGGGGACTCGGGAAAGCCAGGGCGGATGTGACCATTATCGACCGCACCAACCATCATCTGTTTCAGCCGCTGCTGTATCAGGTGGCGACCGCCGAGCTGGCGCCGGGTGACATTGCCCAGCCAATCCGCCACATCCTGCGCCGCCATCGCAATGTCCGGGTGCTGCTGGGCGAGGCAACCGGCATTGACCCGCAAACGCACCGCGTGTGGATGGGCGAAAGCTTCCTCCATTATGATTACCTGATTATCGCCACCGGCTCCCGCCACAGCTATTTCGGCAACGATGCGTGGGCGCGTTTTGCCCCTGGCCTCAAGACCATTGACGATGCTCGCCGTATCCGCGCGCGGGTGCTGGCCGCATTCGAGCAGGCGGAGTTCTGCCACGACACCGCGGAGCGCACGCGGCTGCTGCGCTTCGTGGTGATCGGCGGCGGGCCGACCGGTGTCGAGATTGCCGGCGCGCTGGCTGAACTGGCCCGGCACACGCTGCGGGAGGAATTCCGCATCATCAACCCGGCCATGGCGAAAATTGTTCTGGTGGAGGCGGGCGAGCGCATCCTCGCCCAGTTCCCCCATGCTCTTACCGCCTATGCGGAACAGGCCCTAGCGCGCCTTGGCGTGCATGTGCTCACCCGCACGCGCGTAACCAACATCAATTCCGAAGGCGTGATGCTGGACGGCGCGCTTCTGCCCGCAGCCACGGTGATCTGGGGTGCGGGCGTCATGGCCACGCCGGTCGGACAATGGCTGGGTGTGGAGACCGATCGGCTCGGCCGCGTGACCGTCGACCGGGATTTTTCCGTCCCCAGTCTCGACGGGGTTTACGTGCTCGGAGACGCTGCCCTGGCCACCCTGCCGGACGGCACGGTTCTGCCCGGCCTTGCCCAGGTGGCCGATCAGGAAGGCGAATGGCTGGGCCGGGCGCTCGCCCGCCGCATCAATGGCGAGCCGCCGTCCGCCCCCCTTCCACTATCGCGACAAGGGCAACCTCGCCACCATCGGGCGCAACGCCGCCGTTGCTGACTTCAGGCGCTTCACCCTCCGTGGATTTATCGCCTGGCTGGTGTGGGGCATTGTCCACGTCTACCTGCTCAACGGTTTCGACAATCGCATGATCGTCACCTTCCGCTGGCTGTGGGCCTATGCCACCCGCAGGAGGGGCGCGCGGCTGGTCAGCCTATCGCAGCCGGAAGTCGCCGTCGTGCCCGAATGCCGCGCCCCGTTGCGTGAGGAATGATCCAGCGGCTGTCTGCCCGCCAGGAACCGTTTTGGAGAAAATCTCAGGAACCGCACCAGGGGTTGGCCGTTCCAGAAGCATCACACCCAGATGACATCCTTGTTCCTGCTTGGCGCAGCCCCTCCCCCCAGGGCTGCGCCATTGTTTTTTGCAGGAACACGCCCGCGCACGCTCACGTTCTAGGAGATGACCGCAAACCGGTGCTGGATGGAAGCCCTCGCCCGGTTTCAACGCCTCGGGCGCGGTGAATACCCTCGCGTCGGCCAGCCATGTTTTGCGCCCGCCATTTTTCAGGATGTAGGAAGGGGAAGATCAGACCATGGTCTTGGTTGCCGACAAGCAGGTACAGGAGCGGCTCGCCGAACTGGCCGAGGCCCTGTCGCACGCCGGAGAGGCGCTGCCGGATCTGGCCGACCCCGCCTTCGGCGCGCTGTTCTCCCGGCTTGGAGGCAAGCGCGTCGTGGCGCTGGGCGAGGCGACGCATGGCACATCGGAATTTTATCGCGCCCGCGCCGCCATCACCCGGCACCTGATCGAGAACCACGGCTTCAACATTGTCGCCGTCGAGGCGGACTGGCCCGATGCCGCGCGCATCGATGATTTCGTGCGCCACTGCGCCCGCGCGCCGACATTGCGCCATGCCTTCACCCGTTTCCCCACCTGGATGTGGCGCAACGCGGAAGTGGATGATTTCATCCGCTGGCTGCACTGCCACAACGCGGGCCTGCCGGAGCAGGAGCGCGTCGAATTTCGCGGGCTCGATGTCTACAGCCTCTCCGCCTCCATCGAGGCGGTGCTGGAATATCTGGAAGCCAACGATGCCGAAGGCGCGCGGGAAGCCCGCCGCCGCTACGGCTGCCTCAACCCCTGGCAGGAGGAGCCGGAACGCTATGGCCACGCCGTCATGGTAGGCCGCAAATCCTCCTGCGAGGAGGCGGTGGTGGAGCAGCTTCAGGCCCTGCTGGAGGCGCGGCTTGACAATCTGCGGCAGGACGGCGAGGCCTTTTTCGATGCGGCGCAAAATGCCCGCATCGTCCGCGCGGCGGAGCAGTATTACCGCATCATGTACCTGGGCTCGGCCGAGAGCTGGAATCTGCGCGACCGGCACATGTTCGATACGCTCCAGCGTCTCCTCGAAGCGCGGGGACCGGATGCCAGGGCGATCGTCTGGGCACACAACAGCCACATCGGCAACGCCTCCGCCACCTCCATGGGCTGGCGGGGCGAATTCAATATTGGCGAGCTGTGCCGCACCGCCTTCGGCAACGCCTGCGCGCTGGTGGGCTTCGGCACCGACCGGGGCACGGTGGCAGCGGCGGATGACTGGGGCGAGCCCATGCGGATCAAGAACGTGCGCCCGGCCCGGCCGGACAGCTACGAGGCCGCCTTCCGCGAGGCGCGCATTCCGGTGTCGCTGACCGACTGGGGCCTCTCCGGCAACCGCGCGCTGCGCGACGTGCTCTCGCAGGAGCGGCTGGGCCGCGCCATCGGCGTCATCTACCGGCCGGAGACAGAGCTGGCCAGCCACTACTACGACGCGGTGATGGCCGACCAGTTCGATGCCTTCGTCTGGTTCGAGGAAACCCGCGCCGTCACGCCGCTGCCGACGGGCCGCCCGCACGGCATGCCCGATACCTACCCCTTCGGCGTCTAATCGAGGGAGACACCATGGCCCTGTTTACCCGTACCCCGCTGTTCACCGACCGGAAGGATGCCGGTCATCGCCTGGGCTATGCCCTGCTGCAATACCGCCACGAAAATCCGCTCGTTCTGGCCCTGCCGCGCGGCGGCGTGCCGGTGGGACTGGAAGTGGCAAACATTCTGGGCGCGGAGCTGGATGTGGCGCTGGTCCGCAAGATCGGCGCGCCCGGCGCGCCCGAGCTGGCGCTCGGTGCCGTGGTGGACGGGAATCCGCCCCAAACCCTGCTCAACGAAGATGTGGTCCAGCTGCTCAAGCCGTCGCCGGAATATATCGAGGCGCGAACGCGGGAAGAGATCATGGAGATCGAGCGGCGGCGCGCCCTCTACCGCGAGGGCCGGCCGCCCCTCAGGGTGCGGGACCGCACCATCATTCTGGTGGACGACGGCATCGCCACCGGCGCGACCACGCGCGTGGTGCTGCGCTCGCTGCGCCAGGCCGGCGCGCGCAAGGTGGTGCTGGCGGTGCCCGTTGCCCCGCGCGAGACGCTCGAAAGCCTGGAGCTGGAGGCGGACGACACCGTGTGCCTTGCCACGCCCGAGCCGTTCCATGCCGTGGGGCTCGCCTACGCCCATTTCGATCAGACCAGCGACGCCGAGGTCATCGAGGCGCTGGCCAACGCTGCGCCGCCTACCATTCTTGGCGGAACCGTGCGGCCGCCAGCCGTTGATTACTCACCACACTCATCCACAAGGAGGTTTCCCATGAAGGTTGCCGATATCATGACGCGGGACGTCACTGTCGTTTCTCCCAATGACAGCGCCCGCCGGGCCGCGCAGATCATGGACGAGCTGAATGTCGGCGTGCTGCCCGTCTGCGACGGCCGGCGCATCGTCGGCATGGTCACCGACCGCGATCTGACCGTTCGCGTCACCGCGCTCGGCAAGAACCCGGAGAGCTGCCGGGTGGAAGAGGCCATGTCCTCCAACGTGCGCTGGTGTTTCGAGGACGAGGATGTGGAGTCCGTCATCGAGAAGATGGGCGACACCCAGATCCGCCGCGTGCCCGTGGTGGACCGCGACCATAATCTCGTCGGCATCGTCTCGCTCGGCGACATCGCCACCAAGAGCGACGAAGTTGCCGAAGAAGCGCTCGAGGGCATTTCCGAGCCGTCCGAGCCTGATCGATGATCCTGCCGGCGCCCCGGAGACGGGGCGCCCCTCCCCGACGATAACCGTCCGTGCCGAATGGAGGCATCCATGAGCACTACCGGACTGGACGTATTCGACAAGACCCTGCAAACCACCCACATCTGGCTGAACGATATCGGCGAAATCGTTGGGCCAGACAAGCAGCGCTGCTACCATGCCCTGCGCGCCGTTCTCACCACCCTGCGCGACCGGCTGACCGTTGACCAATCGGCCCACCTGGCCGCCGAGCTGCCCATTCTGGTGCGCGGCGTTTTCTACGACGGCTACCGCCCGTCCGACGCGCCATCGGCCATCCGCTCGCAAGATGAATTTGTCAGCGTCGTTGCCCAGCGCTTCGGCAATATCGGGCCGGTCAGCCCCCGCACCTCGAGCATTGCCGTGTTCAAGACGCTCCAGCGCCACCTGCCCCAGCCGATGATCGAGAAGGTCAAGGGTTCGCTGCCGCAGGAAATCCGCGTGCTGTTCGACGTCGAGCCCGACACCGGCCCCGGCGCTCACCAGGACACCGCCGCCAGCCGCAGCGCCGCCGGCGAACGCAGGCCCCAGGATTGGACCGGAGCCGGGCGCGGCGCTACGCCAGGCGGCTCTACCGACCGCAATACATAAAAATAGTTTTTGTAATGAAATCTCTCATCCTGTCATGGCCCCGAAGCTAAAACGGCGTGCAGGCATGACAGCGCTGGACATTGGCGCAATTATAACAGCCGAGCCTTGTATAAAACCAAGATTACTCAACTCGTGATTGTTAGCGCTATCTTTTCAAATTTTGCCAGACCACAGTGTCGCAATTTCAGCCAAGGCGGTAGATTTTCAGATTTTCTCAGATATTTCTGAGGCAAGGCCTGTAAAACTTGGCCGCAGGCCACTCAAAATCCTTGATTTGCGGTCCTGTGCTCGTCACAAGGCCGTCAATCGTTACCCCTCGAGCTACGGAGGATCCTGTGACTCGCTACGGCACCACCTCGTCTTTTGGTCTGGATAAACTTGGTATCGCGGATGCTCCGGCGGAGTATTGGAACCTCGGCACGCCCCAGCTGGTCGAGGAAGCGGTGCGCCGCGGCGAAGGGCTCCTGGCCAAGGACGGCCCGCTGGTGGTGGAAACCGGCAAGCACACCGGCCGTTCGGCCAACGACAAGTTCACGGTGAAGGACGCGCTGACCGAGAACACCATCTGGTGGGGCAAGACCAACCAGCCGATGACGCCGGAACAGTTCGACGTGCTGCACCAGGACTTCCTCGCCCACCTGAAGGGCAAGGAACTGTTCGTTCAGGATCTCTACGGCGGCTCGCAGCCGGAATACCGCATCAACGTGCGCGTCATCAACGAGCTGGCGTGGCACTCCCTGTTCATCCGCACCATGCTGGTGCGTCCCTCGGCCTCCGAGCTGCCGGGCTTTCTGCCTGAGTTCACCATCATCGACCTGCCGACCTTTCAGGCCGACCCCGCCCGTCACGGCACCCGCTCGGAAACGGTGATCGCGGTCAACTTCACCAAGAAGATCATCCTCATCGGCGGCACCCGCTACGCGGGCGAGATGAAGAAGTCGGTCTTCTCCATCCTCAACTACCGCCTGCCGGAACAGGGCGTGATGCCGATGCACTGCTCGGCCAACATCGGCCCCAAGGGCGACACCGCCGTGTTCTTCGGCCTGTCCGGCACCGGCAAGACCACCCTTTCGGCCGACGCCTCGCGCACCCTCATCGGTGACGACGAGCACGGCTGGTCCGACACCGCCGTGTTCAACTTCGAGGGCGGCTGCTACGCCAAGATGATCCGCCTGTCGGCCGAGGCCGAGCCGGAGATCTTCGCCACCACCAAGCGTTTCGGCACGGTGCTGGAGAACGTGGTGATCGACCCCGCCACCCGCGAGCTGGACCTGGACGACGCCACCAAGGCCGAGAACACCCGCGGCGCCTACCCGATCGACTTCATTCCGAACTCCAGCGAGAAGAACCTGGGTCCGGTTCCGAAGAACATCATCATGCTGACGGCGGACGCCTACGGCGTGCTGCCGCCGATCGCGCGCCTGACGCCGGAACAGGCGATGTACCACTTCCTGTCGGGCTACACTGCCCGCGTCGCCGGCACCGAAATCGGCGTGAAGGAGCCGCAGGCCACCTTCTCCACCTGCTTCGGCGCACCGTTCATGCCGCGCCACCCGAGCGTCTACGGCAACCTCCTGAAGGAGCGCATCAACAAGGGCGGCGTCACCTGCTGGCTGGTCAACACCGGCTGGACCGGCGGCCCGTACGGCGTCGGCAACCGCATGCCGATCAAGGCCACCCGCGCGCTCCTCAACGCAGCGCTCGATGGCTCGCTGAACAACGTCGAGTTCCGCATCGATCCGAACTTCGGCTTCGAAGTGCCGGTGTCCGTGCCGGGCGTTGACAGCGCGCTCCTCGATCCGCGCGGCACCTGGGCCGACAAGGACGCCTTCGACGCCACCGCCCAGAAGCTGGTGAAGCAGTTCATCGAGAACTTCGCCCAGTTCGAGGCCCACGTCGATGAAAGCGTCCTCCAGGCCGCCCCGAAAGCCGCCTGAGCCTCAGCTCTCGCCTGAGAATGAAAAACGGGCCGGGTTCACCCCCGGCCCGTTTTTTTATGTGCTCTTCAAGGGAGTTTTTTGCGAGGGGTTCACCCCTCGCGCTCCCTTTCGTTATTCGGGGCAGTGACTTCTGGAGCAAGGTTGGGAGGAAAGGCAACGACGCGCTTCTTGGGGGCTCGAAGATGATTAATCCAGAAGACAACGAGATATGGCACAGAAACCAGCGTAACGAACGCAGGATAGAATGCCCCCTCATTCCTGGCCTGACTTATTCTTCCAGCCTGACGCTCAAGAACACGATCGTAACTGAACAGGACATCGTCTCCTGACACTATTTCGAAAAAGGTTGCTTGATACTTGTCGCCAAGCGGCTCTCCGAAAAGAACTTTTACCTGCCGCCCTGCGTAATCCTTGATGTGCTTTGGCAAGCAAGTTTGGTCCGGGATTGGCCCCCTCACGAAACGCACACAGTGGAGATATACGGGCCTTGCCGGAGTCATAAGGACGTATTTGCCGTACCGGACCTGCAATTCGCCCGTAACAGCATGAAGCTCCTCGCGTTCGACCGGCTTCCAGTCTGGTCCATAATGACTTTGGAGCCATCCCCACCAAACCAACACGGGAAAGAACAGGACAAAACATGCAAGCCCAAAATGTATAAGTAGCGTTCTCCCCAAAGATAATGGCGCGGCTGCCTCATCGCCCGTCAGGTTATATTTCGCCGACAGCCACTTGGACGCCAGCACCATACGCACGTAGCCAAAGACCGCCAGGGCGGTCCAGCTCAAGGCTGGCAGGGCAGTTGCGCTGAAACAAGCGGCGACAAAAGCAACAAATGTCAGCACACCCCAAAGCACGGCTCTCATTGAGATGGTCTCTCCCCTGCCCCAAACCCCGTTACGGCAGGCTAACCACCGCCCGACGTGTCAGCCAGCCGCTTCCATCAGTTGAATTTCACTGGCAACATCCGCCCATGACCGGCCGAGACGACATCTGCATTCCTCCACGCCTCTTCACGCATGAGGCAGAAATTATCGAAGTCGGCGAAGGGCTGCTGGCCTGCACCCTGCCGAGGCCCCGCTGGACGCACGAGGCGCACCTTGCCGCTTGCCTCTATCTCATGCTGCGCCGCCCTGAGATCGCTCTGGAGGCAGAGCTGCCCGGCATCATCCGCCGCTACAATGTCTCGGTAGGCACCGAAAACACCGACACCAGCGGCTACCACGAAACCATCACCCAATTTTACATTCGGGCCATTCGCGCCTTCGCCGCCACCGAGCAGGCCGCATCGGAAGCCGACATGCTTCCCCTCTGCAACCGCCTACTCGCCAGCGAGATGGGCGAGCGCGCCTACCCCTTGCGCTTCTGGAGCCGCGAGGCGCTGTTTTCCATTCCCGCCCGCCACGACTGGGTGGAGCCGGACCTCGCACGACTGCCGTTCTAGAGAGCAGCTTCACCGCAACATTCAAAATGTCACGCCCGCATGTCTTGATTTGCCCCCATGGGCGAACGTATGTGAAGCACTCTTCCATCACGCAACTCGACAGGAGCATGGGATGGCGCGCGCGCGGCGCAACATGGACTGGGGCTTTCCGCGCTGGCGTGCCTATGGCCAGGAACGCGAGGCCCAGACCGTGCGCCCGTGCGACCGGGAAGGCTGCGGCCAGCCGGGCGAGTGCCCCGCGCCCAAGTCGCCCCACAGCAATGAGAAGTGGTGGTTCTGCCAGGAACACGCCGCCGAGTATAACCGGAACTGGAACTACTTCGCGGGCATGAGCGCGGAGGAAGCCGCCGCCCGCGCTGCCGAGGAAGAGCGCGTCAACCGGGGCTTTCGCCAGGCCAGCCCCTTCTCCTCCACCAGCCTGTCGCCGGAACGCGAGGCGCTGGCAACGCTCGGCTTGGAGGCGGGCGCGACGGAGACGCAGATCAAATCCGCCTACCGCAAGCTCGCCAAGCAGAACCACCCGGACCACAACCCTAACGACCCCGCCGCCGCCGCTCGCTTCCACGAAGTGCAGAAGGCCTACGAGTTGCTGAACAAGCGCGGCAACGGCGCTGGCCAAGATTAAGCGGGACTATTCAGATTTGCAGGGATTCGGCCCTCTGCACCCCATTCTTTTTGCACCGTGCGAGGGTATGCCCTCGCCCCGTTTCACGCCGCGGCAGCTTCCTGCGCCAGGGACTGGATCTTGGCCACCATCGAGTAGAGCCCGTTGGTGCGGGTGGGGGAGAGGTGCCCCGCCAGCCCCAGGTCGCCCAGGCGCGCCCTGGCATCGATAGTCTGAATCTCGGCGGGCGTCTTGTCCTGGAACAGCAGGAACAAGACCGCGATCAGCCCACGCACGATATGCGCGTCGCTGTCGCCAAGGAAATGCAGCCTCCCGCCCTCGCGCGGCTCCGCGAAGAACCACACCTGGCTCGAACAGCCGCGCACCTTGGTGGCGTCGGTCTTCAGCGCATCGGGCATGGGCTCCAGCGTCCGGCCCAGCTCGATGAGCGTCCGGTACTTGTCCTCCCAGTCCTCGAACAGCTCGAAATCGGCCTGGAGGTCATCAAACGAAAGCGGCTTGGTCATGGCCTCTGATTTGGCGAAGCCTCCGCCCAGCGTCAACCCGAGCCGGGGGCCGGGCGCAAAAAATGGCGCAGGAGGGGGAAATTTCCTCAGGCGGGGGATTGGATCCCCACGCCCTGTTCATCTCAGAACAGCCGCGCTGTTCTCTTGCCCTTAAAGAACGGGGCAGGCTCAGTTGATGCCGTCGGCGATGGCTTCCAGCCGCGCCACCCGGCTCCGCAGACCGGCGAACTCCTGCGTGCTGCAGGCGATGGCGGCGGCGCGCACCTCCAGCTCCGCATCGCGCAGCCGCATCAGCTGCCGCACCGTCCAGACCCACAGCCCGGCTCCGATGGCCATTACCGCCAGAAAAGCGCCAAGGCCCAAGATTGCCCATGTCACCGACATGATGTTTTCCCTCTCCCTCGGCTGCGCCGGGCTCGCCGCCCGGCCTTATCCCCGCAGCCGCTCGATTTCATCCGAAAGGCGCTTGGCCGGGTCCGTCGCCAGCTTCTCAAGCACCTTTACCCTGTCATTCAACTCGTCCACCCGGGCCCGGAGCCGCGCAACCTGCTCCATCGCCTCCTGGCTCGGCCCGCTGCTTGCCCGCGCCTTCATCACGCCCGCAATGGCAACGATGAGCACGATTGCGACGACCATTTCAAACGGACCCATGGTATCCCTCTCTTTATTCCAGCTGTGCCGGCCCTCCCCAGGGCCATCAGCCTTCTCATCGCAGAGCCGGAACAGTTTTCCAGCATTAATTGAGGGGCTCGTCCCGCAACCGCTCGATCTCTTCGGCGAGATGGCCTGACCGATCGGTGACGATCCGCTCCAGCACCCGGACCCGCTGCTCCAGCCGCTCCATACGGGCGGCGGATTGGGCCGCCTGCTGCCCGGCCTGTTCAACGGCGAGGTTCAGCTGCTTTTCCTTCAGCTTCAGCCACCGTTTGCCCACGTCGCCGAGAACGCCGAACACAACCGGAATGCCAACCACGATCACGAAGAACAAAATCCAGTCCGGCATGGCGGGTCTCCCTGTTTCTGCTCAATTCACCGGGCCGGAGCGCAGGCGCTCGATCTCTTCGGAGAGGAGGCCGGAGCGATCGGTGGCGATCCGCTCCAGCACCTGCACCCGCAGCTCCAGCGCCTCGATCCGTTCGTCACGCCGGGCAATCTCGGCAAGGAAGGCGGCCTTGATCTTGTCCGGGCTGTCGCCGGTCTTGTGGTCCTTGAAGCCCAGCATGTCCTCAACCGGATAGCCGTTCTTCGCCCGGATCCAGGTCGTCACGATCCAGCCCACGATGCACGCAACAACAATCACCCCAAGCAGAACATCGGTCATGTCATCCCCCTCCCTGCCGCCGTCCTCGCTGTTGCCGTCAACTTACCGCAGCCGGTCAATTTCCGAGGCCAGGTTGCGGCTGGAGGAGGTGAGATAAACCTCCACGTTCTGCAGGCGGCGGTCGATGTCGCGGAAGTCGCCGCGCACGCTCCGGATGGTCGAGGCCGGGCTGGTGCGGGCGCTGCGCCAGAAGGCGTCCTCCGCGGGGCCGACGTCGTACAGCTCGCGCGGCTTCTTGTCCGCCACCAGGCCGACGATGACGTAGCCGGGGATGGTCAGCCAGCCTGCGCCCAGCAGGGTGAGGCCAACCATGCCCACCCGGATCCACAGGGTATCAACCCCCATGTAGTCGGCGATGCCGCTGCATACGCCCATCAGCTTGCCGTTGCGCTTGTCGAGATAGAATTTCGTTTTGCGGACCATGTTCAAATATCCTTGCGCCAGTGCGGGTTCTCCGCATCCAGAATGCGTTCCACCGAGTGCAGCCGGGCTTCGAGCCTGCGGGCTTTTTCCTGGAGGTGATCCATCAACTGTTCGTCGTCTTCCGACAGGGAGCGCGCCCGCTTCCACTGAACCGCGTAATGCATCACCACCATCGGCATCCCCAGGAACAGGATCGCCACGATTATAATTCCAGTAAGCTCTTCCACAGCCTCTCCCCCTTGCCGCCCGCCGCCGGGCCGGTGCATTGCCCCCGGCCCACGCGGCGTCTGCCCTTACTTCTTGTCGTCTCCGCCGACGCGAGCCTTGAGGGCGGCGAGTTCCGCCTCCACCTCGTCGTTGGCCTTGAGTTCGGCGAACTCCTCCTCCAGCGTGCGGGTGCGACCCAGGTCGTAGGATTCCACCCGGCCCTCGGCCAGATCGACCCGGCGCTCCATCATCTCGAAGCGCTGGAAGGCCTCGTCGATGCGCGGGCTGGACATCATCCGGCGCATCCGCGCCCGGTTCTCCAGCGTCTCCAGCCGGTTGAGGATCGTCGTCTGCCGGGCCCGCGCCTCGCGCAGCTTGGCCTCCAGCTTCTGGATGTCCTCCTCGTGCTTGGACAGCGCCTCGTCCATCAGCAGCATGTCGTGCTCGATCTGCGCTGACATCTGCGCCAGTTTCTGCTTTTCCACCAGCGCGGCCTTGGCCAGGTCTTCCCGGCCCTTGGAGAGCGCCAGCTCCGCCTTTTCGGCCCAGGACTGCTGCGCCGCTTCCAGCCGCACCAGATTGCGCCGCGCCTCCTTCTGATCCGCGATGGTGCGCGCGGCCGAAGCCCGCACCTCCACCAGCGTTTCCTCCATCTCCATGATGATGAGGCGGATCATCTTGGCCGGATCTTCGGCCCGGTCCAGAATATCATTCATATTCGCGGCGATGATGTCGCCCAGGCGCGAGAAAATTCCCATCTTTTAGTCTCCTTCGACTGTGCGCCTCACCGGATGCTATGCCAGACCCTGCCTTGGTATTTCCCGCTGCCGGTTGTTGTGCGGATGCTACCCCAAGTCCGCGCCTTACCCCAAGGCTGTCGGAAGGGTGCGCCGCCCGGCAGCCGGTTACAGAGCGATGGTGATCTGGGCGGGCGCCTTGGCGGCGACCGGCAGGCTGGACTTGGCCTCCACCGGGCCCGCCGCCACACTGAGGGCGATGCCGCCGGCGATCAGCGCGGCCAGGCCGCACACCAGATGACGCGATACGTTTTCGATAATGACGTTCAGGTTGGTGTTCATGTCTCTTCCCCTTTAGCTCGTAGCCCCGTGGGGCTGTTATCCTTGTGCGGTGGGCTGTCCCGTCCGCTATGCCAGGATAAAAGCAGGAAGCGTGCCAACTTGCCCGTAACGAACTAAGCCACTGAAAATGGCCAATTTTATTTTTTGACCGCTGTTCCGGATCGTTTTGTCGTTTGCCAAGGGTTAGCGATTTTTGCTAAACATTGGCAATGATTGCGGAAGCTCCACGCCTTGTCGGCCAGGCCGGACCGTTTCTCGACGCGCTCGATCGCGTTTCGCTGATCGCGCCGCTCAACCGCTCCGTGCTGGTGATTGGGGAGCGCGGCACCGGCAAGGAGCTGATCGCCGAGCGGCTTCACCGCCTCTCCACCCGCTGGGATGGTCCGTTCGTGCAGCTGAACTGCGCCACCCTGCCTGAGACGCTGATCGACGCCGAACTCTTCGGCCACGAGGCGGGCGCGTTCACCGGTGCGACCAAGGCCCGCGCGGGCCGCTTCGAGGAGGCCGACGGCGGCACGCTGTTCCTCGATGAAATCGCCACCCTCACGCCCCAGGCGCAGGAGAAGCTGCTGCGGGTGATCGAGTACGGCCAGCTCCAGCGCATTGGCGCGAGCCGCCCCATCGAGGTGGACGTGCGGGTGGTGGGCGCAACCAACGAGGACCTGCCGCGCCTCGCCGAGGAAGGCCGCTTCCGCGCCGACCTTCTGGACCGCCTCTCCTTCGATGTCGTCACGCTGCCGCCCCTGCGCCACCGGCAGGAGGACATCCCCGTGCTCGCCGAGCATTTCGGCCAGCGCATGGCGGTGGAGATGGGGTGGGACGGCTTTCCCGGATTCAGCGAGGCCTGCATGGCGCAGCTGCTTGAGCATCCCTGGCCCGGCAACGTGCGCGAGCTGAAGAACGCGGTGGAGCGCGCCGTCTACCGCTGGGGCGATCCCTACAGCCCCATCGAGCGGCTGGTGCTCGACCCCTTCGAGTCGCCGTGGCGGCCGAAACCCCTTCCAAAAGCGCCGCAGGAGACCGGCAGCAAGGCGGGCACCGCCCCCTCCCCGGCCCAGCCCACATCCGCTGTGCCCGCGCCCGAGCCGGCCAGCGACTTTCGCGCCGCCGTCGCCGCCTACGAGCGCCAACTGCTGAGCGCCGCGCTGGAGCGCGCCCGCTTCAACCAGCGGGAAGCCGCCAGCGCCCTCGGCCTCACCTACGACCAGCTGCGCCACGCCCTGCGGAAGCAGGGGCTGCTCTAGGCCATTTCGCTGATACGCCCCCAAACGCAGCCTGGATACGCTTCTGCGCGTTTGACAGAAATCGTGCGTACTCGTTTCGGCGCTAGTTGCCCTTGAGCCTGCCAGGGCCTAAATCAGAGGCCGAGTATTTCTACCATACAATTCAAGGAGGTCGTCCCCGATGCCGTTTACGCTTCCCGATCTGCCCTATCCCGCCGACGCCCTTGAGCCGCACATGTCGGCCAAGACCTTCAGCTTCCATCACGACAAGCACCATGCTGCCTATGTGAACACCCTCAACAAGCTGCTCGAAGGCAAGCCGCTTGAGGGTCAGCCGCTCGAGACGGTCATCCAGGAATCCTCCAAGGACCCGTCCATGACGCCGGTGTTCAACAACGCCGCCCAGGTGTGGAACCACACCTTCTTCTGGAACTGCATGAAGCCGAACGGCGGCGGCAAGCCGACGGGCGCCATCGCCGAGAAGATCGACGCCGACCTTGGCGGTTACGACGCCTTCGTCGAGCAGTTCAAGACGGCCGCCACCACCCAGTTCGGCTCCGGCTGGGCCTGGCTGGTGCTGGAGAACGGCAAGCTGAAGGTGGTGAAGACCGGCAACGCCGACCTGCCGATGGTCCACGGCCAGGTGGCGCTGCTCACCTGCGACGTGTGGGAACACGCCTACTACCTGGATTACCAGAACCGCCGCCCGGACTTCGTCCAGGCGTTCCTCGACCATCTGGTCAACTGGGACTTCGTGAACCAGAACCTGGCCTCGGCCTAAGGTTCCCGCAGGGTGCGCCACCCTGCTTGAAAGCCGCGCCAAGGGCGCGGCGCACGAAGCGCTAAAAAGCTAAAAAGAGGCCGCCGGTAACACCCCACCGGCGGCCTTTGCTTTCCGGGTGACAGAGCTGACCTGACGCCCGGAGACCAGCATCCCGAAACCTAGAAGGCCAGGCTGCCTATCATGCGGATTCCCCAGGGATCATCCTGCACGACGGCGCGTCCTGCCCCGGCGTTCTCAATGGCGTCGCTTCAGTTCGCAACATGGAGCGCAACAACGGCAACGGCAGCGATTGACAGCTCCGTCCCGATGCGCCGTTCAAGCGATTGCAGGTTCTTCCCCATGCTTGCCCCCCATACCGGAAGCTCGTCTTGGCTTCGCGGTCACTTCATCGCTGAATAGGCTCAGCTTACCGCGCTCACTTCGTCCGGTCAAACACCCCAACCAAGGGAGGGCAATCCCTACCCTCTCCCTCACCCGCAATGCCTCACGGGCTTTCCTTGCCAGCAACTCTCGCTAGATTCGGGACATGAGCGAAGACCACAGCTTTTCCCGCCGTATTCCGCCTGGCGATACCCTGCTCCGGCGCGTGTGCGATACCTGCGGTTTCGTTGACTACGAGAACCCCAAAATCGTGGTGGGCGCGGTCGTCCGCCAGGGCGAGCAGGTCCTGCTGTGCCGCCGCGCCATCGAGCCGCGCCACGGCTTCTGGACCATTCCCGCCGGCTTCATGGAACTGAACGAAACCGCCGAGGAAGGGGCCCGGCGCGAGGCGCGGGAGGAGGCCTGCGCCGATATCCGCATTACCGGTCTGCTGGCGGTCTATTCCATCCCGCGCATTTCGCAGGTCCAGCTCATTTACGTCGCCGAACTGACGGGCGGCTTCGCGCCCGGCCCCGAGAGCCTGGAGGTACGCCTGTTCGATTGGGACGACATTCCCTGGGACGAACTGGCCTTTCCCAGCGTTCATTGGGCGCTGCGCCACCGCCGCGAGGTGTGGGAGAAAACCGCCTGCGCGCCCTTTGTCAATCCGCCGGGGATGCTTGGCGACGCCTTCCCCGGATGTTAGCCTGACGTCGCAACTCCGCTGAGAGCGCCATGATCGACCCCGAGACTGACGGCATCGCCTCCTCCCTTACTCCCGAAGAGGCCGTGACCGCGCTTGACAGCCTGCACAGCGCGGCGGTTGAAGCCTTGCGCGAGGCCCTGGAGCGGTTCGTCGCCACCGGCACCCCGCCAACGCCGGAGGAGCGGCAGAACTTCTGCTATCCCCTGCTGCGCGTCACCTATTCGGGACGGGTCGCCCGCACACCGGGTCCGCGCGCCTATGCCAAGTTCCAGGCCCCAGGCGTCTATACCACCACCGTCACCCAGCCCGAGGCATTCCGCGCCTATCTGGTCGAACAGCTCACGTTGTTGGTGGAAGATTACGGCGCAAGCATCGAAGTCGGCCCCAGCCGGCAGGAGATCCCCTACCCCTTCGTGCTGGAGGGTGGGGACGAGCTCATGGCCGGCAGTATGCCGCCCGCCGAGCTGGCCCGCTGGTTCCCCACCACCGCGCTCGCCCAGGTGAGCGACGAGATCGCCGACGGCCTGTGGGATGCCCCGCCGGATGCGCCGCGCCCGCTGGCGCTGTTCGATGCGCTGCGGGTGGATTATTCGCTGAAGCGCCTCATCCACTACACCGGCACGAACTGGCGCGCCGTCCAGCCGTGGATTCTCTTCACCAACTACCACCGCTACGTGGACGAATTCATTCGCTGGGGCATTGCCCAGCTGACGCGGGAGGACGGGCCCTACTCCGCCCTCATCGCCTCGGGCGGGGTGCGGATCGAGCGCGGCGAAGTGCCGGAGAACGCCTTCGAGCGCATCGCCGCCGCGCCGTGGCGCAGGCACCAGATGCCTGCCTATCACCTCGTCACGCCGGACAACCAGGGCGTCAGCCTCGTCAACATCGGCGTCGGGCCTTCCAATGCCAAGACCATCACCGACCACCTGGCCGTGCTGCGCCCTCACTGCTGGCTGATGGTGGGGCATTGCGGCGGCCTGCGCGCTTCCCAGCGCATTGGCGATTATGTGCTAGCCCACGCCTATCTGCGGCTGGATCATATTCTGGACGACGCCGTGCCGCCGCACATCCCCCCTGCCCGCGCTCGCCGAAATCCAGACCGCACTGCAGGAGGCCGCCGCCACCGTCACCGGCGAGCATGGCGCCGAGCTGAAGCGACGCCTGCGAACCGGCACGGTCGTCACCAACGATGATCGCAACTGGGAACTGCGCTGGGCGCAGGAGCGGCGGCACATCAACCTCTCCCGCGCCATTGCCATCGACATGGAAAGCGGCACCATCGCCGCGCAAGGCTACCGCCTGCGCGTGCCCTATGGCACCTTGCTCTGCGTCTCCGACAAGCCGCTGCACGGCGAGATCAAGCTGCCCGGCAGCGCCAATGCCTTTTATGAACGGGCCATTGGCGAGCATCTGGCCATTGGCCTCAAAACCATCGGGCTGCTGCGCGGGGAGATGGGCGGCCTCCACTCCCGCAAGCTGCGGAGCTTCGATGAGCCGCCATTCCGCTGACCCCGCCTTTTCCTGATGGGTCCCGGCCTCGCCATTGCGGCACGCTGGTCCGTTTTATAGGCGGCACTCGGCAGCCACGAGGCGCGCCCGCGCGTTTTATTGCTTGTCGCAAGGAAAATGCGAGAGGCACATGCCCACCAGCCGCCGAACAGTCGTGTTCTTCCTTGGCATCGGCGGCGCAACCGTTGCTTCGCTGACGGCAGCCGGTTTCCTTTACCGGGCGGTTGATCGCGGCAGCTTTTCCGATCTGCAGGGCGGCGGGCCCTTCGAACCCTGGCGCGAGTGGCAGGAAGGACGCTTGCTCGACTCGGAAGGCGTGGCCCTGGCCGGCACGCTGGCAGCCTCCTCCCTCAACACCCAGCCCTGGCTGTTCCGGCTGGAAAGGCATGTTGTTGATCTCTACCTCAACCGGCGCAGCTATGCCCTGTTCATCGACCCTTACGACCGCGACGTGCTGCTGGGGCTGGGCTGCTGCATCGAGAACATGATGACGGCGGCCGAAGGCCTGGGCACTCCGGCCAGCCTTCGCTACTTTCCCAACCCTGACAACAGCGATCATGTGGCCCGCCTGACGCTGGGCACGGGCGCGCCCAACGAGACGCCCCGCTTTCTCGCCATTGCCAACCGCCACACCAATCGCAGCCGTTATCACCGCGATAGGATGCCGTCCGCCAGCATTCTTGCCACGCTCAAGCGCCTGTCCCCGAGCGGGCCTGCCAGCTTCAGGCTGTTTGCCGCCGAAAGCCCGGCCGGGCAGAGCTTCATTGAAGGCACGCTCGCCGCCACCGAGGAGTTTACGTCCGACCCCAGCATGATGACGGAGAGCTTCCGCTGGTTCCGCCAGACCATGGACCAGGTGAAGGCCGCGAGGGACGGCACCAGCTTTCTCAGCAGCGGGCTGACGGATCTGCAGGTGCGAACCGGCATCGCCCTGCCCGATATCAATATGAACAGCTACAGCCAGATGTGGCTCGAGACCACCCGCAATGACCAGATGCCCTACACGCCCATGTTCGGTCTCCTGTGCGTGGACGACCTCAGCAATCCGACCCATCTGCTGGAGGCGGGCCGGCTCCTTCAGCGGCTGCACCTGGAAGTGACAGCCCGCAACCTTGCGCTCCAGCCCCTCTCGCAAATGAACCGGATCGCGGACCGGGAGGAAGCGCGCGGCGGCCTGCCGGTCTTTCGCGAGCGCCTTGCCTCGCTGTCCGGCGGCCAGGGATACGTGGTGCTCGGCCTGCGCCTCGGATACCCGAAGCGGCCTGCCCGCATCTCGCCGCGCCGTCCTTTCCCGACCGTGCTGGTGCCGCGTCTGGGGCCACTGCGCCCCACTCATGTACATGGTGCTCCGCCGCCTTCCGGCCCCTCGAAAGCGCCCAACCCGCGCATGAATGGCCCTGTCTCCAACCCGCCGAAGAAGTAGCGCGCCCTGCGGCGCCCGCCGCCCTTCGCTGCGCCCCGGCCCGTTACAATCAGCATCCATAGTGCCGCATCCCGCCCCAGGGACTAGACAATCTCGGACTTTGGGCCCAGGGGTTGCCCCCGTTCACCGAACAGGCCAAGGCACGATGACAGACCACAGCACGAAGGATGCCGCCGAGCGCCCCCTCAAGCCCGCCCTGCTGCGCGGCTTCTTGGGCCGCTGTCCCGCCTGCGGCAAGGGCCGCCTGTTCGCCCGCTTCCTGAAGGCGACGCCCGCCTGCGCCTCCTGCGGCGCGGACATGACCCTCCATGCCGCCGACGATCTGCCGCCCTACCTCTCCATCATCGCCACCGGCCACGTGGTGGTGACGATCCTGCTGGAGGTGGAATCGGCCTTTCACCCGTCCATGGCCTTCCACATGATTACCTGGCCGCTGGTCACGCTCGTCATGGCGACCGCCCTCATCCAGCCCTTCAAGGGGGCGGTGATCGGCCTGCAATGGGCGTACCGGATGCACGGCTTCGGCAGCGGCGGGCAGCACCAGTAACGGCTGGCAACCCGCGCACCGGACTTTTCTCGCCCCCTTCCGCCTCGATGCGCTACAGTCGCGCGGGCAAGATAGGGAGGGGACCGATGCACGCAGCGACAACCGCCATCGCTTCAACCGCCGCCGAGGCGATCAAGATTCTTGCCTTCTGGCTGGGCGAGGTCCCCGCGCTTCGGCGCGCTGCCATTCCGCCAAGGCCCTGATGGGCCGGATTCGCTTTTAGACCCTCTCGCCTGGTTCCAAGACTCGCTCCGGGCGTTCTTTCCTTGAAAGCAGGGATGGTGCGGAGAGGGCGCATGCCCACCAGCCGACGGAATTTTATGCTCTTTCTGGGCGTAGGCGGTGCTACCATGGCAACCCTCACGGCGGCGGGTTTCGTCTACCGCGCCGTAGACCGCGGTAGTTTCTCCAATCTGCAGGACGGTCGGGCGTACGAGTCTTGGGTCGAGTGGCAGTTGGGGCGCGTGCACGGCATTGAGGCCGTGGCCCTGGCCGGCACGTTGGCCCCTTCCAACTTCAACACCCAGCCATGGCTGATACGGGTTTACGACAACACGATCGACCTGTTCTTCAACCACCACAGCTACACCGCGCTGCTTGACCCATTCAACCGGGTCGCGCTCATGGGCCTGGGCGCTTGCATCGAGAACATGGTCGTCGGCGCGCGGGGGCTGGGCCACCCCGCCTCCGTCACGCTGTTCCCCAACGGCCCCGCAGACGACACCGTAGCCCGCCTCAGCCTCGGCAGTGCCCCCCTGAGAAAACGCCCCACTTTCACGCCATTGCCCGGCGGCACACCAACCGCGGCGCCTATGATACACACCGCCTGCCTCCGCCGGAGGCGATCGCGGCCTTGCAAAGCCTCTCGCCTGGTGGCCCGGTTCGCCTTGACCTATTCGCCGCCGATACCAAAAAGAGCCAATATTTTGCCGAGGGCACCACTCTTGCGGCCCAGGCGGCCATGAACGAACCCGCCATGCTCGCCGAGCAGTTTCGCTGGTGTCGCCAGACCCTGGATCAGATACAGGCCACCATGGACGGCATCAGTTTCATCGCCACCGGCCTCACCGACCTACAGGTGCGCACGGCCATGGCCCTGCCGGAACTGGGCGAGGACGACTATGCCCGCTTTGCGCTGGACCAGATCGCCAACGTACAGATGCCCAACACCCCGTTGTTCGGCACAATCACGGTCAAGGACATCACCGATCCGGTCCAGCTGGTGGAAGCCGGGCGGCTGCTGCAACGGCTCCACCTCGAAGCCACCACGCGCGGCCTGGGCTTCCAGCCCATCTCTCAGTTGAACTGGATGGCGGATCGGGAGGAAGCACGGGGGACCACCGGGGAGTTTCGCCGTCGCACCGCGGCCTTGGCCCACGGCCCCGGCACCATGGCCATCGGCCTGCGCGTCGGCCACGCCCTCAGGCCGGCCCGCGCATCAGCCCGCCGCTCCCTGACCTATGTGCTGTTGCCCCGTGTCGGGTCGTTGCACACACCCCTGCCCCTACGATGACAAGCCGCCCAACCGCGCCCCACGCGGCCCGGTCGCCAACCGACCCGGCAGCGGCGGGCAGCACCAGTAACGGCTGGCAACCCGCGCGCCGGACTTTTCTCGCCCCCCTTCCGCCTCGATGCGCTACAGTCGCGCGGGCAAGATAGGGAGGGGACCAATGCACGCAGCGACAACCGCCATCGCTTCGACCGCCGCCGAGGCGATCGAGGTTCTTGCCTTCTGGCTGGGCGAGGTCCCGCCCGAGCGGCGCTTCGTCGTCGATGCGGCGCTGGACGCGCAAATCCGCCAGCGCTTCGGTGCACTGCACGAGCGGCTGTGCACGACCGTGCCGCAGGACTGGCGGCAAACGCCGGAGCGGCTGCTCGCCGCCATCATCGTGCTCGACCAGTTCTCCCGCAATCTCCACCGCGGCTCGCCGCGCACCTTCGCCTGCGATCCGGCGGCGCTGGCGCTCACCAAGGACGCCATCGAGCGCGGCTTTGACAAGCAGCTGCGCGGCGATCAGCTTCAGTTCCTCTACATGCCGCTGATGCACAGCGAGGACGCGGCGGATCAGGCCTTGTCGGTCGAGCTGTTCGCCACTATCGGCAACGACGAGGCTTACGACTACGCCCTCCAGCACAAGGCCATCATCGACCGCTTCAAGCGCTACCCCCACCGCAACGCCGTGCTGGGCCGGGAGTCGACACCGGAGGAAATCGAGTTTCTGAAACAGCCGGGGTCGAGTTTCTGATCCACCAAGGGGGTCTCAGACCCCCTTGGAACCCCCTTCCATTTTTATCGGAACGCGCCCTTTCCCCACGCACGGCCCTAAAACGAACGGGGTGCAGGGGACCGAGTCCCCTGCATAATGAAATAAACCTACAGCGCCTCCTGAACGTGAGGTTGATGCGGCATTGGCCGGTTGCCGGGTGCTCGCCTTCGCCCAAGGGCGCAACGCCATGGAAGGCGAGGCGGGAGGGGCCGCCCCACACGGTCACGTCCCCATGCTCCAGCCGCACGCGGCGGGTTTTGTCCGAACGGCTGAGGCCGCCGAACAGGAAGGTGGCCGGTAGGCCGAGGGAGACGGAGACGATGGGGTCGGTATAGCCCTTCTCGTCCTTGTCCTGATGCAAAGTCAGCCGCGCAGCCGGAGCGTAGCGGTTGATGAGGCACACATCGGTGTGGAAGTCGCGGAAGCCCGCAGCCGTGGCTGCCCGCCGCGCCAGACCAAGAAACAGCGGCGGCATGGGCGGCCAGGGATTGCCGGTCAGCGGGTCGAGCGGCTGGTAGCGATAGCCGCGCCTGTCCGACACCCAGCCCACATCGCCGCAGTTGGTCATGGCGACGGACATGCGAAAGCCGCCCGGCGTCTCCAGATGCCGGAAGGGAGCCGCCGCCGCAATCCGCTCCACCGCTTCCAGCAGCGCCGGGGCGTCGCCCAGCGCAAAGCCGCGCAGCACCACCGCCCCTTCGGCGAGCACCTCCGCCTTGCCTGCATCGGGCGAGCCCATCTCCGCGAACAGGTCCCCAATCACGCGCGCTCGCCTTTACCGTGCATCATGGAAGATCAGCCCGAGCACGTGCCGCTTGCCGGAGCGCATCTCGCTGACGCCATGGCGCATGGCCACGCGATAGTCCCCCCGGCTGCCCCGCACCGGGCGCTGGTTCACCGGAAACACTACCGCGTCGCCTGCGCGCAGCGGCACCACCATGGCGCGGCTCTGCATCCGGGGGCGCTGCTCGGTCAGCACGAATTCGCCGCCGGTGAAGTCCCGCCCCGGCTCGCTCAAAAGCACCGCCGCCTGCAGGGGAAACACCAGGTCGCCGTAGAGGTCCTGATGCAGGCAGTTGTAATCCCCCGGCCCATAGCGCAGCAGCAGGGGCGTGGGGCGCACTTGGCCCGCCGCATGGCAGCGGGCGAGATAGTCGGCGTGGCTTTCCGGAAACCGCGCCTCTTCCCCCAGCCGCTCAGCCCAGCGATTGGCGATACTGGCAAGCGGTGGATACAGCGCCTCCCGCAGCCCGGCGATGAGCGGCGGGTGCGGATAGGCGAAATACTGGTATTCGCCCCGCCCGAAGTTGTGCCGCGCCATCACAACCTTGCTGCGGAACAGATCCTCCCGGTCATACAGAGCCGCCACTTGCGCGCATTCGTCCGCCGTCAGCAGGGCGGGCAGGATGGCGTAACCCGCTGTGTCCAGCGCCTCGGCTACCGCCGCCCAGTCGATATCACGCCTCACTTCTTGCGCTCCCGCTCCAGCAGCGCCTGCTTGCGCGCCAGGCCCCAGCGGTAGCCCGCCAGCGCGCCGGTGCCGCGCACCGCCCGGTGGCAAGGAATGGCGACTGCCACGGTGTTCTTCGCGCACGCGCTCGCCACCGCCCGCACCGCCTTGGGCGCGCCCACCTTCTCTGCCAGTTGGGCGTAGCTCAGCGTCTCGCCCGGCGGGATGTCGCGCAAGGCTGCCCACACCTTCTGTTGCAGCGCCGTGCCGCGCACGTCGAGCGGGAGTGTTATGTTCGAGCCGGGCGCTTCCACCAGCCGCACCGCCTGCTCCACCAGCGCGGCGAAGTCCCCGTCCCCCTCCACGATCTGGGCCAGCGGAAACCGCTGGCGCAGCTCGGCAATCAGCGGCTCCGGTGCGTCGTCCAGCATCATGGAGCAGATGCCCCGCGCTGTCGCCGCCACCGACAAGAGCCCCAGCGAGCACGGCACGATGGCGTGGCGGATCACCTCTCCCTCCCCGCCTTTGCGGTAGCGCTTCGGCTCCATGCCCAGCATCCCCTCGGCCTTCGCGTAGAACCGGCTGCTGGAGCCGAACCCGGCCTCATAGAGCGCCCCCGTCACGCTATCGCTGGCGGACAGGTTTTCCCGCAGCCGCCGGGCGCGCGCCGCATCGGCGTAGGCCTTCGGCGTCACACCCGTCGTCTGCCGGAAGATGCGGTGGAAATGGAACGGGCTGAGGCCCGTCGTCGCGGCCAGCGCGTCGAGCGTCATCGGCTCCTCCGCCTCTTCCAGCATCCGGCAGGCCTTGGCGACAAGCTCCGCCCGCTCATCCGCCATCGGCATGGCATCCGGGCGGCAACGCAGGCAGGCGCGAAACCCCGCCCTTTCCGCCTCCTCCCGCGTCTCGACGAAAAACACGTTCTCCCGCAGCGGCTTGCGCGCCGTGCACGACGGGCGGCAGTAAATTCCGGTCGTCTTCACGCAGGTGAAGAACCGCCCGTCCATCGCCGCATCGCGCCGCAGCACGGCGTCCCACCGCGCGTCGTCATCAGTCATCAGGGTTTCCGGCGTTGCCATAACGTTCAACATGGCCTCGATCCTCTTCCTTGCCAATCGGCCGGAAGAATGGCGGATGCTATGCCTGCCCGCACCCCGCTCCTTGCTGTGGAATTTTTTTGGCTCAAGCTTTTGTTCTTGCAGAGGGTCTTGGACCCTCTGCACTCCCATTCATTTATCGGGCCGAGCCCGTTATGGGCCGTGACGCCAAGCTGGAATCTTTGAATGACAGGGCCGCGCCCGGCAGCAAACATCGCGCTTCACCGGCAGACAAGTGTGTTTTGAATGATTTTAAGGAGCGTTCGTGCAACCTGAACCAGCAAACGGAACGGCATCTGGGAACGCGGCCCGATAATGAAACCGGGGCACAGGGGACTGAATCCGTTCCCAGCCGCCGCGCTCCACCGGCTAACCAGAAAATCCTGAATGATTGTAAGGAGCGATTTCAGCGCTCAATCCAGCCTGCACGCGGCGGATGCCGGGCGCGGCCCTTCAAAAGGAAGGGGGTCCAGGACCCCTGCAAGAAATCCTGAAAAATTACGCCTTGGGCGTTTCCGCCTCTTTCCTGCTCTCTTCTGCCGCATAGCGGGTCATGATCGGCGCCTGGGTGATGGCGAACAGCATGGAGAGCGGCAGCACCGCCCATGCCTTGAACGTCACCCACGTGTCGGTGGAGACATTGCGCCACACCGCTTCGTTGAGCACGGCCATGACGAGGAAGAACCACGCCCAGTTGCGGGTGAGCAGCCGCCAGCCTTCGTCCTTCATCGCCGGGTAGGCGGCTTCCAGCACCGCCTTCAGCACCGGGCGGCCGGTAATCAGCCCGTAGAACAGGATGATGGCGAACATGGTGTAAAGGATGGTGGGCTTGATCTTGATGAACAGGTCGTTGTGCAGCCACAGCGTCAGGCCGCCGAACACCAGCACGATGGCGGCGTTGACCCACAGCATTTTCGGGATTTCGTGCAGCAGCACGCGCGAGGCGATCATGGAGCCGATCATCGCCGCCATGAAGGTGCCGGTTGCCCAGTAGATGCCGAGCCAGCTGTTCATGGCGAAGAAGACAAGCAGTGGCACGAAATCGATGGCGAGGCGCACCCACGGGTTCTTGGGGGCCTTATCGTCCACCAGCGGCACCGGCGTTGCTTCCGGGTCCGGCATCAGCATCGGGTCTTTCTGTTCGCGCGCCATGAATTACCCTTCCAGGCCCACCAGCGCCCGCGCAAAGTTGCGCGGCTCGAACGGGCGCAGGTCGCCGATCTTCTCACCGACGCCGATGGCATGGATCGGCAGCTTGAACTTCTCCGCCGCCGCCACCAGCACGCCGCCGCGCGCCGTACCGTCCAGCTTGGTCATCACGAGGCCGGTCACGCCCGCCACCTCGCGGAACACCTCGATCTGGTTGAGCGCGTTCTGGCCGGTCGTCGCGTCCAGCACCAGCAAGGTATCATGCGGCGCGTCCGGGTCCAGCTTGGCGATCACGCGGCGGATCTTCGCCAGTTCGTCCATCAGGTGGCTTTTGTTCTGGAGGCGGCCCGCCGTGTCAATGAGCAGCAGATCGTAGCCCTCCGCCTTCGCCTTTTCGAGCGCGCCGTAGGCCAGGCCCGCCGCGTCGCCGCCCACCTTGGTGGTGATAACCGGCGCGTCAATGCGGTTGCCCCACACCTGCAGCTGCTCCACCGCCGCCGCGCGGAAGGTATCGCCCGCCGCCAGCATCACCTTCAGCCCCTGCTCCTTGTAGAGCGCGGCCAGCTTGGCGATGGTGGTGGTCTTGCCCGAGCCGTTGACGCCAACAACCAGCACCACGTGGGGCTTCAGATCGCGCCGCACCTCCAGCGCTTTGGCAACGGGATCGAGCACCTCGACCACCGTGTCGGCCAGCACCTGGCGGACTTCCTCAGGGCTGATGTCCTTCTCGTAGCGCTCGCGGCGCAGACGGTCGCAGACTTCCGCAGCGGTCGCCACGCCAAGGTCGGAGGCGATCAGCCACTCTTCCAGGTTCTCCAGCGTCTCGGCGTCCAGCTTGGCCTTGGTGAACAGGCCCGTAATGCCGCCGGTCAGCTTCTCCGCCGACCGGGAAAGCCCTTGCCGCAGCCGGCCGAACCAGCCCTTCTTTTCGGTTACTTCTTCGCTCACGCAACCCTGCCTTGCAGATGATTTCCGCCCGTGCCTGTGGCCGTGCCCGTAATCTCCACCGTCACGATCGCGCCCGGCACGACGCTCTCCCCCTCAACCGTGAAACGCACCGGCGCGAAGGTCGGCGTGTGGCCCGCGGCCTCGCCTGCTTCCACGGTTTCCACCAGAACCTCGGCGCGCGTTCCGGTCAAACCCTTCAGATAGGCCGCAAGCCGCGCCTCGCCAAGCGCGCGCAGCCGGGCCGCGCGAGCCTTGCGGACGGCCTTGTCCACCGGCGGCATTTTTGCTGCGGGCGTGCCCTCCCGCTCCGAATAGGGGAAGACGTGCAGGTAGGTGAGGCCGCATTCGTCCACCAGCTTGAGCGTGTTCCCGAACATCTCCTCGGTTTCGGTCGGGAAACCGGCGATCAGGTCCGCGCCGAACGCCACCTCGGGCCGGGCGGCGCGAACGGTTTCGCAGAAACGGATGGCGTCATCGCGCAGGTGGCGGCGCTTCATCCGCTTGAGGATCATGTCATCGCCCGCCTGAAGCGAGAGATGCAGGTGCGGCATCAGCCGCGCCTCGCCGACGATGGCCTCCATCAGCGCCTCGTCCGCCTCGATCGAGTCGATGGAGGAAAGCCGCAGGCGCGGCAGGTCCGGCACCAGCTTCAAAATGCGCTGCACCAGGTTGCCGAGGCTCGGCTTGCCCGGCAGGTCGCCGCCGTAGGAAGTGATGTCGACGCCGGTCAGCACCACCTCATTGTAGCCCTTGTCCACCAGCCGCTTGATGCGCTCAACCGCCAGCCCGGCGGGAACGCTGCGGGAATTGCCCCGGCCGTAGGGAATGATGCAGAAGGTGCAGCGGTGATCGCAGCCGTTCTGGACCTCGACGAACGCGCGCGCCCGCTCGGCGAAGCCATCGATCAGGTGGCCCGCCGTCTCCTTCACGCTCATGATGTCGTTGACGCGCACGTACGCGTTGGAGCCGTCGTCGAAGCGGAAGTTCTTCGGGTCGAACTTCTCCATGTTGCCGAGCACGCGCGAGACCTCGCCCATGCCCGCGAAGGTTTCGGGCTCGATCTGCGCCGCGCAGCCGGTGACGATGATCTTCGCCTCCGGGTTCTCGCGCTTCATCTTGCGGATCTGCTGGCGCGCCTGCCGCACGGCCTCGGCCGTCACCGCGCAGGTGTTGACGACCACCAGGTTGGGGTCGCCGCTGGCATCGGCATGGGCCCGCATCGCCTCGGACTCGTAGGTGTTCAGCCGGCAGCCGAAGGTGACGATCTTTGCGCCCGTGCCCGAGACATGCGTCTCCGGCGCCGAAGTCTCGGCGTGGTCATGCTCGTGATGCCCTTTGTCAGGGGCACCACGCGCCTTGTGCAGATGGGGCTGAAGCGCGGTCATGGCGCGCTCCTTAACCTAAAATCGCGCTCTTGTCAGGCGTAGAGCGCCAGATCAACCTGTCCGGTGAACGCCGTGGCGACAGGACCGCCCATCAGGATGCGGTTGTCGTCCGTAATCTCGATGTTCAGCACCCCGCCCGGCAGGCGCACCGTCACCCGCCGCTCGGTCAGCCGCCGCCGCACCGCCGCCGCAACGGTCGCGCACGCGCCGGTGCCGCAGGCGAGCGTGAGCCCCGCGCCGCGCTCCCACACGCGCAGGCGGATCTCATTGCGCTCGTTCACCTGCGCGATGTTCACGTTGATCCGCTCCGGGAACAGCGGGTCCCGCTCGATCAGCGGGCCGAGGCGGCCCAGGTCCACCTTGTCTACGTTCTCGACGAAGAAGATGACGTGCGGGTTGCCCACGTTCACCGCCGAGGGCGTGCCCAGCAGCTCCCACCCCACCGGCATGGAGAGGGTGTCCATCGGCATGGACAGCGGAATCTCATCCCACCCATAGCGCGGCACGCCCATGTCGACCGTCGCCGTGCCGTCGCTCAGCGAAGCCTTCAACACCCCGACCTTGGTCTGCACCTCCACCCGATCGTTGCCCATCAGCGAGGCGACACAGCGCGTGGCGTTGCCGCAGGCCGAAACCTCGCTGCCGTCCGCGTTGTAAATCCGCATGAACACGTCCGCGCTCGAAGACGGCTCCATCACGATCAGCTGGTCGCAGCCGATGCCGGTCTGCCGATGGCTCAGCCGCCGCACCATGTCGGTGGTGAGCGGTAGCCCGCGCTCGCGCGCGTCGAAAATCACGAAATCATTGCCAAGGCCGTGCATCTTGCGGAACGGCCACAGGGAGGAAGCAGCGTGTGTCATGAGGCGCAGCTTTATGCCTCCGCTCGGCGACTGTCCAGACGGCGCACGCTGGGAAGGGTTGGGTAAGATCGTTGTTTTCTTGCAGGGGGCTTACCCCTTGCACCCCGGCCTTTCAGGGCCGCGTATCCGGCGTCTTCTGGATGTGGGGAATAGCGGGGCGGCAATCGCGCCACCTCTTTCTCCATGCCCTTTTCCCAACGCCCCCTCACCCCGCCGCTCGTTCCCTGCCTCGCTCTTGATTGTTGAATGATTTTAAGGAGCGTTTGCTCCGCTCGCATGGACAGCGCGGCCCAATTACCCATTCGGAGGTTAAGGGACGTGATTCCAGCGAGCACTGGACACGCAGCCAGAAAACGAAAGGGATCGCACGGGTCCAAGACCCCTGCAAACCAGCACAAGAAACCGCTAGGCTGCGCGCCATGAACATCATCCCGAACGCCACCTTCGCCGCCCTTGGCACCACTGTGTTCACCGTCATGTCGGCGCTCGCCAACGAGCATAACGCAGTGAACCTGGGGCAGGGCTTTCCGGATACGGACGGGCCGGAGGACGTGCGCGCCGTCGCCGCCCGCGCGCTGATGGAAGCCTCCAACCAGTATCCGCCCATGCGCGGCCTGCCCGCCCTGCGGCAGGCGGTAGCAAGGCATGAGGCGCGGTTCTATGGGCTGGAGGTGGACCCGGACCGGGGCGTGCTCGTCACCTCGGGCGCGACGGAGGCGCTGACCGCCTCCATCATGGCGTTCGTGAACCCCGGCGATGAGGTGATCCTCATTGAACCGGCGTATGACTCATACCTGCCCATCGTGCGGCAGGCGGGGGCGACGCCGCGCTTTCTGCGCCTTGAGCCGCCCCGCTGGCGGCTGGAGGAGGACCGGCTCGCCGCTCTCATCACGCCGAAAACCAAGCTGCTCATCCTCAACACGCCGCACAATCCGGTCGGCCGGGTGTTTTCGGAGGAAGAGCTGGAGATGGTCTCCCGCCTCACCTGCCACCATGGTTTCCTCGTGGTGTCGGACGAGGTCTACGAGCACATCGTGTTCGACGGCAAACGCCACCGCCCGCTCATCACCTTCCCCGGCATGGGGGAGCGCACGCTGAAGATCGCCTCGGCGGGCAAGACCTTCTCGCTCACCGGCTGGAAGGTGGGCATGGTGACGGCCGCGCCCGCGCTCATCGATCAGGTGGCCAAGGTCCACCAGTTCCTCACCTTCACCACCCCGCCCAACCTGCAGGCGGCCGTCGCCTACGGGCTGGGGAAGGAAGACGCCTACTTCGACGGCCTCATCGCTGACATGCAGGCCAAGCGGGATCGCCTGAGCGCGGGCCTTGCCCCGCTCGGCTTTAACGTCCTCCCCTCCGAGGGCACCTACTTCCTCACCTGTGACTACGCGAAGCTGTCGAGCGAGGATGACGTCACCTTCGCCAAGCGGCTGGTGGTAGAGGTGGGCGTTGCCACTATTCCCTTGAGCCCCTTCGTTGAGGGCGGCTGGCCCCACCGCCTCATCCGCTTCTGCTTCGCCAAGCAGGACGCGGTGCTGGAGGAGGGGCTGGCCCGCCTGCGCCGTTATTTCGGCACGTAAGGCCCGGCCCTACTCTTCCAGGTCAGCCTTGAGGCGACCCAGCATATCGACCGCGCGGGCCGCATAGGGGCCGATCCACCGGTCGTGAATCTGCTTGATGGGCAGCGGGTTGAGGTGGTTCCACCGCTCCCGCCCCTTGCGCTGGACGATCACCAGCTCCGCTTTCTCCAGCACCCTCAGATGCTGCATCACCGTGCAGCGGTCGAGCGCGGGAAAGCGCGCGCACAGATCACCCGTGGTCAGGGGTGAGTCTTTCAACGCATCCAGCATTTCCCGCCGCACCGGAGCCGCCAGGGCCTTGAAAACCGCGTCGTCCGTTCCGCCTCTTGACATGTTATATTTTTATAACACGATTGACCCGAAACCAAGGAGAAAGAGCATGGATCTATCCTTCAAGGTATCGGCGCGCATCGCCAAACCCGTGGCCGAGGTGTTCGAGGCCGTCGTCAATCCCGATCACCTGTCGCGCTATTTCACCACCGGCGGCGCCAAGGGGCGTATCGAGACCGGCGCCACCGTCTATTGGGACTTTCACGACTTCCCCGGCGCCTTCCCGGTGCATGTGATGGAAGTCGAGCCGGAGCGCCGCATTGTTTTACGGTGGGCCGCCACGGATTGCGCGGCCGAGGCGGGCGACGTGCAGGCCGGAGAAGCGCAGTCAGGCAGTTACGACACCACCGTCACCATGACCTTCGAGCCGCTGGACGGCGGCACGCGCACCCTCGTCTCCATTGCGGAGGCAGGCTGGCGGCAGACGCCGGAGGGACTTCAGGCATCCTACGGCAACTGTCAGGGCTGGATGCAGATGGCCTGCGCCATGAAGGCGTGGCTGGAGCACGGCATCAACCTGCGCGAGGGCATGTTCAAGTAAGGCGGACTGGCACACATTCGAGGGACGCCAGACGGCATCCGACGCGTCCAGCCGCCGCCCGGCCCTTCCCCCGCTGACAGGTTAGTCCCTGCGACGCCGCTCAAGCGATTGTCCGAAGCGGGCAGACGCGCTGCCGCTCCTGTCAGCCAGCCAGTCGGACTGGACCATGGGAACAGACGAGGCTAGGTCGTGCAAGAGCCCCATGGTCGTATGCCTTTGTAATTAAAGTAATTTAAAACAGGTGATCGGAAGCACAGGCCGCATATTCGACTATCAAACTGTTGCACCATCAGGGCGATGACTTATTCTGTCCTTACATCCAGATTGGTCATGCAAATGGCCTCCTTTCTACAAAGACCCCGCGGGTTCCTGTCCTGCGGGGTCTTCTCGTTCAGGCGCCGCCCGGAGCGTCAATTGGGCCCGGCCCAGGGCTTTCCCATCCCGCCCACATTGACTCCATGGGTAGAGAGGTGTATCGCCAGCAAGCTTCCAAAGAAGCGATATTGTTAGAAGCATCCACGGATGCCCGCCGGTCAGCGAGGTTTCGCCCACCGGCGCCATTCGTGTTTTGTGTACAAACGGCCCTGACCGGCAACGGACAAGGGCCAGACGGGGAACAGGCATGTTCGAGTCTCTGAGCGAACGGCTGGGATCAGTTTTCGACAAGCTGACGGGCCGTGGTGCGTTGAGCGAGGCGGACGTCAAGGAGGCGATGCGCGAGGTGCGCGTGGCGCTTCTGGAGGCGGACGTTGCCCTGCCCGTCGTGAAGGAATTCGTGGCGAAGGCCACCGAGCGCGCCGTCGGCCAGGAAGTCATCAAGTCGGTCAAGCCGGGCCAGATGGTCGTCAAGATCGTCAACGATGCCCTGGTCGAGATGCTGGGCGGCGAGGAAGCCGCCGAGGCCGGCAAGCTCAATGTCGACATCACCCCGCCCGCCGTCATCATGATGATCGGCCTCCAGGGCTCGGGTAAGACCACCTCCACCGCCAAGATCGCCCGCCGCCTTTCGACGCGCGAGCGCAAGAAGGTGCTGATGGCCTCGCTCGACGTGCAGCGCCCCGCCGCGCAGGAGCAGCTGCGGGTCCTCGGCGAGCAGATCGGCGTCGCCACCCTGCCGATCATCCCCGGCCAGATGCCGGTCGATATCACCAAGCGTGCGCTGCAGGCAGCAAAGCTTCAGGGCTTCGACGTGCTGATGCTCGACACCGCGGGCCGCCTGCACATCGATGCCCAGCTGATGGCGGAACTCGCCGCCGTGAAGGCGGAGGCCAAGCCGCAGGAATCGCTGCTGGTGGTCGATGCCCTCACCGGTCAGGACGCGGTGAATGTCGCCCGCCAGTTCACCGATCAGGTGGGCCTCTCCGGCGTTGTGCTCACCCGTATGGACGGCGACGGGCGCGGCGGCGCGGCGCTTTCCATGCGCGCGGTCACCGGCCAGCCGATCAAGTTCGTCGGCGTCGGCGAAAAGCTGGATGCGCTGGAAGAATTCAACCCCTCCCGCGTTGCCGGCCGCATCCTCGGCATGGGCGATGTCGTCAGCCTCGTTGAAAAGGCAGCCGAAGCGGTTGAGGCGGACGAGGTCGAAAAGCTCGCCAAGAAGATGGCGGCGGGCAAGTTCGACATGGATGACCTGCGGATGCAGTTCCGGCAGATGAAGCGCATCGGCGGCCTCAAGGGCGTGATGGGCCTGCTGCCGGGCCTCGGCAAGATGCAGAAGCAGGTGGACGCCGCGGGCGTCGATGACAAGGCGCTGAACCGGCTGGAGGCGATCATCCTCTCGATGACGCCGAAGGAGCGCGCCAACCCCGGCCTCATCAATGCCAAGCGCAAGATCCGCATTGCCAAGGGCTCCGGCACCACGGTGCAGGAGGTCAACAAGCTCCTGAAGATGCATCAGGACATGTCGACGGCGATGAAGAAGATCAAGAAGATGGGCGGCCTTGGCGCGCTGGCCGGCATGTTTGGCGGCAAGGGCGGCAAAGGCCTGCCGGGCGGTCTCGGCGGCATGCCGGGCGGCGACCTGCCAGGCGGGATGCCGCCGGGAATGCCGGGTGGCCTGCCGGGCGGGCTTCCCAGTGGGATGCCGGGTTTGGGCGGCCCCAAGCTTCCGCCGGGCTGGCAGAAGTTCGGCAAGAAATAAGGGAACAACCGCCGTCCGACCGGCCCCTGTCGCGGGAAGGACGGCGATCCGTGCCACGGCACGAAACGGAACACGACAGGCTCGTTACGTTAGGAAGGAAACTAACCAATGGCTCTTTCAATTCGTCTGGCGCGCGGCGGTGCCAAGAAGCGTCCGTACTACCGGATCGTGGTTGCCGACTCGCGCTCTCCGCGCGACGGCCGCTTCATCGAGAAGATCGGCACCTACAACCCGCTGCTGGCGAAGGACAATCCGGAGCGCGTGACGCTGGACGCCGAGAAGGCCAAGGAGTGGCTGGAAAAGGGCGCTCAGCCGACCGACCGCGTGCTGCGCTTCCTGGATGCCGCTGGCGTTGCCAAGCGCCCGGCCCGCAACAACCCGAAGAAGGCCGAGCCGGGTCAGAAGGCCAAGGAACGCGCTGAAGAGCGCGCCGAGAAGGCTGCCGCCGCCGCTGCGGCTGCCGCCGAGGCCGCTGGCGAAGGCACTGCCGAGTAAGCTTCAAGCTTATTCCCAAGCGGAGGTTTGCTGCATGGCCGTTCGTGACGATGCCCCCGAGAAGGGAACCCGCACCGCGCGAACGGCCGGCGGCGACACGGCCGCTGGAAAGACCATCCTCTTGGGGGGTCATCACCGGGCCGCAGGGCCTGCAGGGGGAGGTTCGCATCCGCCCCTACACCGATGACCCCAAGGGGCTGGAGCGTTACAAGACGCTTCATGCGGGCAAGCAGCTGCTCACCGTCTCCCGCGTCCGGGTTCAGCCCAACGGCGTTATTGCCCGGTTCAAGGAAATCACGGACCGCACCGCCGCCGAAGGCCTGCGCGGCCTTGAGCTTTCCATTCCCCGCGAGGCCCTGCCTCCGCCGGAGGAAGACGAATTTTACCAGATTGACCTGATCGGCATGACCGCCGTCTCGCCCGAGGGCGAGGTGATCGGCGAGGTCATCGCCATTCCCAACTACGGCTCAAGCGATCTTTTGGAAATCCGCACGACCAAGGGCAAGACCTGCCTCGTGCCGTTCATCGACGAAGCCGTGCCTGACGTCCTGCAGGACGAAGGCCGGATCGTGATTGACCCGGCCTTCCTCGCCTGACGCAACAGACTCGTCCTGCAAAGGGTATCGCGGATCAAGGCTCATGCCGGGCCGACCCGGATACCAAGTGAATGTTGCCAGATTAAAGCTGCGGCCCCTGTTCCGGACCCTGCTCTTCCTGCTCGCGCTGCTTCTCGCGCTTCTTCTCCGCCTTGCTCTTGCTGCGGGTGGTGCTGCCCTGCTCGGTGCCCTGGGTGGCCGAGCCGGACGCGGATGAGCCGGACTCAGTGGCCGTGCCCGCGCTGGGGTTCACGTCGCCATACGGATCGGTCGGCGAGGTGGTGCCCGGAGTTGTCGTGCCCGGCGTAGTGGTGTCCGGCATTGTGGTGCCCGGAGTCGTGCCCGGCGTGGTGGTATCCTGCGACGTCGTACCGGTGGAACCCGTGGTCTGGGCGTAGACAGCCCCAGAGGACAGCAGCAAGCCCGCGACACCAGCATAAAGCGCGGTTTTCAGCATAGTCATCATACTTCTCCATCATTGAAGCCTGGGAAGGAGGGTTGGCTGAGTGGAAGCCTGTTACCCAAGAGCAGAAACTGCGTACCCCCTCATTCGTCGCATCCGCACCGGACGGAACGCCGCTTGCGAGCGACCATCTGATGGATGGGCTTTCTGCGCCGACGAATGCATGAACGCTGTATGAACAAGGACTTACAGCCGTTCCACCTCCTTCACGGTTTTCCCGTTCCGGCAACGACCAATGCCGGGGCTGGCCAATGCCCGGCCGGGCCGCTAACACGAGACCGCCCGCTGAACACGAAGAGACCGATCCCATGCCATTTGCTGCCACCGTGCTGACCATCCTGCCGGACATGTTCCCCGGCCCCCTTGGCCACAGCCTGGCAGGCACCGCTCTTTCCAAGGGTTTGTGGGGCCTAAAAACGCTGGACATCCGGGAATTTGCGAGCGATAAGCACCGATCCGTCGACGACACGCCCGCTGGCGGAGGCCCCGGCATGGTCATGCGGGCCGATGTGGTGGGTCGTAGCGTCGAGGCAGCCATTGCAGAGCAGCCGGATGTTCCGGTGATCGCACCGACCCCTCGGGGCAAGCCTTTGACTCAGGAACGGGTCAAGGCCTTGAGTGAGGGGCCGGGTGCCATTTTGCTGTGTGGCCGGTTCGAGGGCATCGACGAGCGGGTGTTTGAGCACACGTTCAGCAACGGGGCCCGGATCGAGCAGGTTTCGATCGGAGACTATGTGCTCTCCGGCGGCGAGATGGCGGCAATGGTTATATTGGACTCGGTCGTCCGCCTGCTGCCCGGCGTCATGGGCGCGGCGGAAAGCGAGTCCGAAGAGAGTTTCAGTGTGGATGCCTCGTGGGACGGGCTCCTGGAGTATCCGCACTACACCCGACCACGGGAGTGGGAGGGGCGCACGATCCCGGAGGTGCTGCTCTCCGGAAATCATGCGCGGATCTCCGCCTGGCGAAGGGCGCAGGCGGAGGAGAGAACCCGGCTATGGCGGCCGGATCTCTGGGAGGCTTACGAGGCCCGCCGGGAGGCAACTCCCAAGGGCCAGACCCGCAAGGGCCGTTCGTAAAGCGCTTTTGGAGATCAGCACGGTCGCCCTCTGGCGAGCAGCTTGAGAAGGTAAGGACAGGACCATGAACCTGATCGAAAAGCTCGAACAAGAGCAGATTGCCAAGCTCACCGAGAGCAAGGCCGTTCCCCAGTTCCGCGCAGGCGACACCCTGCGCGTCGGCGTGCGCGTCAAGGAAGGCGAGCGCAGCCGCGTCCAGTATTTCGAGGGCATGTGCATTGCCCGCTCGAACAAGGGCCTGGGCTCCAGCTTCACCGTTCGCAAGATCTCCTTCGGTGAAGGTGTCGAGCGCGTGTTCCCGCTCTATGGCCCGGTGATCGATTCGATCGAAGTGGTCCGCCGTGGTGACGTGCGTCGCGCGAAGCTTTACTACCTGCGCCAGCGCTCGGGTAAGTCCGCGCGTATTGCCGAGCTTCGTGACAAACCGACAGCTGATACGGCAGCCGGCGGCGGCGAGGCCTAATTCCGCGAACCCGCGGATACAGGCAAAAAAGACAAAGAGCCGCGCCGGTGGAAATTCCACTGGCGCGGTTTTTCTTTGGGCTTTACCAGACAGAAAATATCACTGACGGCACTTTGAAGGACAGATCATGAGCGGTCCGCGTACCCTTTATGAAAAGATTTGGGACGATCATGTGGTGGAAACCCGGCCAGACGGCACCAGCCTCCTCTACATCGACCGTCACATCATCCACGAGGTAACGACCCCGCAGGCGTTCGAGGGCCTTCGCGCCGCTGGCCGCCGCGTGCGCCGCCCGGATCTTGTCCTTGCCGTGCCCGATCACAACGTGCCGACCACCACCCGCGTGGCGGACGGCCAGGTGCTGCCGATCAACGACCCGCAGTCTGCAACGCAGGTCGCGACCTTGCGCGCCAACTGCGCCGAGTTCGGCATCGAGCACATCGAGATGACGGCCGCCGAGCAGGGCATCGTCCACGTGGTCGGCCCGGAACAGGGCTTTACGCTCCCCGGCACCACCGTCGTCTGCGGCGACAGCCACACCTCCACCCACGGCGCGTTCGGCGCGTTGGCCTTCGGCATCGGCACGTCCGAGGTCGAGCATGTGCTGGCGACCCAAACCCTGCTCCTGAAGCGCTCCAAGCCGATGGAAGTGCGGGTGGAAGGCGCGCTTGGCTTCTCCATCACGCCGAAGGACGTGGCGCTGGCCATCAGCGGTGAGCTGGGCGCGGCGGGCGGCACCGGCTACGTGCTGGAATATACCGGCTCGACCATGCGCGACATGTCCATCGAAGGCCGCATGACCGTCTGCAACATGTCGATCGAAGCCGGGGCCCGCTCCGGCCTCGTCGCGCCGGATGAGAAGACCTTCGCCTACTTCCGCGACAAGCCCCGCGCCCCCAAGGGCGCGGAGTGGGAGCAGGCGGTGGCCTGGTGGCGCACCCTCCCCACCGACGCCGGGGCGCAGTACGCCCGCTCGGTGTTCATCGATGCGACCAAAATCGCCCCGCTCGTCACCTGGGGCACCAGCCCGGAGGACGTTGCCCCCATCACCGCCGTCGTGCCGTCTCCCGCCGACTTCGCCGAGCCCTCCAAGCAGGCGGCCGTTGCCAAGGCGCTGGAGTATCTGGGCCTCACCCCCGGCCAGCGGCTGGAGGATGTGGAGGTACAGCACGTCTTCATCGGCTCCTGCACCAACAGCCGCATCGAGGATCTGCGCGCCGCCGCCGCCGTGGTGAAGGGCCGGAAGGTCGCCGACACCATCCGGCAGGCGCTCATCGTTCCCGGCTCCGGCCTCGTGAAGCGCCAGGCGGAAGCCGAGGGGCTGGACCGCATCTTCATGGAAGCAGGCTTTGAATGGCGCGAGCCCGGCTGCTCCATGTGCCTGGCCATGAACCCGGACAAGGTCCCGGCGGGCGAGCGCTGCGCCTCCACCTCCAACCGCAACTTCGTCGGCCGTCAGGGCCCCGGCGCGCGCACCCACCTGCTCTCGCCCGCGATGGCGGCAGCCGCGGCCGTCACCGGCCACCTCACCGACGTGCGCCAGCTGGTCGGCTAAGGATAAGGAGTGTAATCCATGCAGGCATTCCAACTGCTCACCGGCACGGCCATTCCCTTCGGCCAGCGCAACGTGGATACGGACGTCATCATCCCGGCGCGCCATCTCAAGTCCATCACCCGCTCCGGCCTCGGCAAGTGGGCGTTCGAGACCATCCGCTTGCGCGAGGACGGCACCGAGAACCCGGACGCCCTCTTCAATCAGGAGCGCTACCGTGGCGCGCCCATTCTGATTGCGGGTGACAACTTCGGCTGCGGCTCCTCCCGCGAGCACGCGGCCTGGGCGCTGGGCGACATGGGGGTCAAAGCCATCATCGCCCCCTCCTACTCCGACATCTTCTCCGGCAACGCCTTCAAGAACGGCATCCTCGCCGTGGTGCTGCCGCAGGAGGCCGTCGACCGGCTGCTGGACGTGGCCAAGGAGACCGAAATCACCATCGATCTGGAAAACCAGGTGGTGACCACGCCCTTCCAGGACCGCTTCCCGTTCGAGATCGACCCGTTCCGCAAGCACTGCCTGCTGAACGGGCTCGACGAGATCGGCATCACCCTCCAGATGGCCGACAAAATCACCGCCTACGAAGCAACCCAGAAAACCGGCAAACCGTGGCTTGCCGGCAAGGCGGCCTGAGCGAACGTAACTTAGCCTTCGGCTCGGCTGCGCCCCGTTTGCGGAGGCAAACAAGCGGAAGGGCATTTCGCGGGGGTCCTTGACCCCCGCACCCCGATTTTCCATAGGGCCGCGCCCGTCCTGAAGCGTGCGTCCCTATTCATAAAAGGGGGTCCGGGGGATTGAAAATCCCCCGTAAAAGCCCGCCGCAGGCGGGACCGAAGGCCATAAGATTTTCCTGCCCGAACAGGGACAGGCAACACAACACAAGGGGCATGAGCATGACCAAATCCCTTTTGATTCTCCCCGGCGACGGCATTGGCCCGGAAGTGACGGCCGAGGCCATCAAGGTGGTGAACTGGCTGCGCGAGCATCGCGGCTTCGACGTTGAGATTTCGCAGGACCTTCTGGGCGGCGCGTCCATCGACGCCACCGGCGTGCCGCTGACCGATGCGGCGCTCGACAAGGCCAAGGCCGCCGATGCCGTGCTGATGGGGGCGGTCGGCGGCCCGAAGTGGGTCGGCCAGCCGTACGACAAGCGCCCGGAGGCGGGCCTCTTGCGCCTGCGGAAGGATCTGGACCTGTTCGCCAACCTGCGCCCGGCCATCTGCTTTCCCGCGCTGGCGGACAGCTCCTCCCTCAAGCGCGAGTTCGTCGAGGGGCTCGACCTGCTCTTCGTGCGCGAGCTGACCGGCGGCGTCTACTTCGGCACGCCCCGCGGCATTGAAAACCTGCCCAACGGCGAGCGCCGGGGCATCAACACGCAGGTCTACACCACCAGCGAGATTCACCGCGTCGCCCGCGTCGCCTTCGATCTGGCCGCCAAGCGCCGCAACAAGGTGACGTCTGCCGAGAAGCACAACGTCATGGAATCGGGCCTGCTGTGGAAGGAAGAGGTGCAGAAGCTGCACGATGCCGATTACGCGTCCGTTGAGCTGGAGCACATGCTGGCGGACAACTGCGCCATGCAGCTGGTGAAGAACCCGAAGCAGTTCGACGTCATCCTCACCGACAACCTGTTCGGCGACATTCTCTCCGATCAGGCGGCGATGCTCACCGGCTCTCTCGGCATGCTGCCCTCCGCCTCGCTCGGCGCGAAGGATGCCGCGACCGGCAAGCAGGCCTCGCTCTACGAGCCGATTCACGGCTCCGCGCCGGATATTGCCGGCAAGGGTGTTGCCAACCCCTGCGCGACCATCCTGTCGCTGGCCATGTGCCTGCGTTTCAGCTTTGGTCGAGGCGAGGATGCGGACAAGCTGGAAGCGGCCGTTGCCCAGACGCTTGCCGACGGCATCCGCACGGCCGACATCTGGCTTGATGGCTGCACCCGCGTCGGCACCTCCGAGATGGGCGATGCCATCCTTGAGCGTCTTGCGGCGTAACGAGGCCCGAAGCGAATCGGGGCAATAAAATTACTATTTTAGATAAGAAACATTTCGTTTCTTGAAATATTCAGGGCGTGCGGACATAACCCACGCGCATGATGTAACTGGAGACTGACATGGGCTACCGTGTTGCTGTCGTCGGCGCCACCGGGAACGTGGGCCGCGAAATGCTGAACATTCTTGCCGAGCGGGAATTCCCGGCGGACGAGATCATCCCCCTTGCCTCCTCGCGCTCCGTCGGCATCGAGGTGGATCTGGGCGAGACCGGCAAGACCCTCAAGTGCAAGAACCTGGAGAACTTCGACTTCACCGGCGTCGACATCGCCCTCATGTCGGCGGGCTCGGACGTGTCGAAGCAGTATGCCCCCAAGATCGCGGCGACGGGCTGCGTCGTCATCGATAACGCTTCCCTTTACCGCATGGACCCGGATGTTCCCCTCATCGTGCCCGAGGTGAACCCGGAAGCGATCGACGGCTATACCAAGAAGAACATCATCGCCAATCCCAACTGCTCCACGGCGCAGATGGTGGTGGCGCTGAAGCCGCTGCACGATGCGGCGAAGATCAAGCGCGTCGTCGTCTCCACCTACCAGTCGGTTTCCGGCGCGGGCAAGGACGGCATGGACGAGCTGTTCGAGCAGACCCGCGCCATTTTCGTCGGCGACCGCCAGGAGCCGAAGAAGTTCTCCAAGCCCATCGCGTTCAATGTGATCCCGCACATCGACGTGTTCCTGGATGATGGCTACACCAAGGAAGAGTGGAAGATGTCGGCCGAGACCAACAAGATTCTCGACCCCGACATCAAGGTGACCGCCACCTGCGTGCGCGTGCCGGTGTTTGTCGGCCACTCCGAGGCCATCAACATCGAGTTCGAGAACCCGATCACCGAGAAACAGGCCCGTGAGATTCTGCGCGAGGCGCCGGGCATCATGGTTGTCGATAAGCGCGAGAACGGCGGCTACACCACCCCGGTTGAGTGCGTGGGCGACTTCGCCACCTACATCAGCCGCATCCGCCGCGACCCGACCGTCGAGAACGGCCTTGCCCTCTGGTGCGTGTCCGACAACCTCCGCAAGGGCGCGGCGCTCAACGCCGTGCAGATCGCCGAACTTCTCGGCCGCCGCCACCTCAAGAAGGCGTAAGCCTGAGGAGGCGTCATTGGCCGCGCGGCGCAAGCCGCAACGCCTGCCGGCGGCCAAGACAGGTGACGGGATGCCCCCACATCCCGCCACACCGAAAACAAAAAGCCCGCCAATCGGCGGGCTTTTTGTTTTTCCAAGGAATGCGGGCAGTCCCGAGACATCATTCCCCGAAGAATCTGAAAACCACGTAAGTCTGCAATGCGCCCAAACTGGCCCCTCAACGCTCCGGTCGGCGATCTTGAAAGCTGCCAT
This sequence comes from Pedomonas mirosovicensis, assembly GCF_022569295.1. Classification (NCBI taxonomy): domain Bacteria; kingdom Pseudomonadati; phylum Pseudomonadota; class Alphaproteobacteria; order Sphingomonadales; family Pedomonadaceae; genus Pedomonas; species Pedomonas mirosovicensis. Next base: position 2,643,390 of record NZ_JAKFIA010000001.1, read on the forward strand.
TTGCGAAAGGTTAGGTAATGGCTACCCTGAGTGACCGGGCGTGGGACGTTCCAGTCATTCCCTCGCTGTCTGTAAATGACGAGTATCAGTTAAACCCGTCGCTTCCGAGCTGCCGAACGCCCGATCCGTCGCGCCCCTTGCACCGGAGAGATCGACCCAAGGTCGTGTTCGTGCATAGGTGCATCCCTACCTTCGGGAGCGATAGTCGGACGGGCTTCGCCCCGAAAGAACGAATGCAGACCGAGAGGCAGTCGGCACCGAAATCAGTGCGGGCTTGCTGGATCGTCAGCGGCGGAGTGTGAAGTGTCCGGCCAACCCGTCGAAATCGGAGACCACGTCGAAGTACCCGGATGCTTCACGCTGGAACTGCATGGGGACCAATGCCGAGGTGACAAGGCATGAGCGGAGCCTGATCGAGGCCTCGGGCATGCCGGTGGCGTCGGCCAGCACGGCGACGTCATCGCGCAGTTTCGCTACCCGGTCGAGGTGCCGTCTGGTTGGGCCTCGCCGCCCGTTCCGCTCCTTGTGGTCTGGACCGAACTCGACGAGGCGCTCAGCCACCTCCCCAACGGTCTTGTCGGCCAGTAGGCGCTTGCACTCGATCACGAAGACCTCGCCGGTCTGCGCGTTCCAAGCAAGGACGTCAACGTCTCCGTCCCTGGCGACGCCTCCGAGCCGCGTCATCAGGTAGTCCGGCTCGGCCTGCAGGCCAAGTTCGCGTAGCCGATCGGCCACCCTGTGGTTGAATGCGTGCCCCAGCCGATCAATTGCAGTGCCGATCCAGCTCCGCATCGCCTCTGTGCGGAAGTAGGAGTCCGGCAGCCGCGCGTCGTAGGCGCGGAGGGCATAGTGCAGTCCATGCTCGGCGATAACGGGCGATACCACGCACAACGGATCGTCCTCCTGCGTCAGCTGTACGATCGGACGGGAGAGCAGGCTCAGGCGTCGGGCGAATCGCCACGGAAACCAGTCCCTGGCGCTCGCGCCTTCGAGCTTCTGCTCATCCCACTTCGCCCGAGGCACCAGTGTCCAGTTCGCGAGGAAGATCTCCGCGGCTGCCTCGTCAACGCCGCCGAGCGCGAGCAGGTCGGCCTTCAGCGCCGAGCGGCGCAGGGTCGCGCGGCCGTTGCCCGCCTCAGCCGCGCGCTCGCCGAGTCTCGCAACGAAATCAGTCATTCGCAGCGGTGTGATTCCGTATTCGGCGACGAAAGCCGCGTCGAAATCCGCATTTCGCTGGCGCTCGTACTTCTCGTCGTCGAGCTCCTCTGGCACCTCGTAGAACGAGGTGTAGCTGCCGGCCGCTGCGTCGAACTGGTCGCGCGAGAGCGCCACCATGAAGGGCCCGTGGACACCCTGTGCGAAGTCGTCCTCGAAGCGGAGCGCGCCGCTAGGCCTGATCTCCACTTTCTCCGCGAAGCCATGGTGGATCTCGTCCGCCCGGCCCGCGACGCCGGTCAGGAGCGAGACGCGGGCCATCAGGAAGTCGAGATCGTCGAGCGAGCAGGTCCGGCCTCCGACGACTGGCGAGGTGCAGACCGCCATCTCGACGATCACCCGCGAGCACTGCCCCGCCTCGGCCCGCTCGCTCTCGCGCCGCACTGCCGCGCTCATGACGTCCTCACGCGAATGCAGCTGCAGAACCGCCGCCGCCGTGTGCCGCCACGTCGCCCGTTCGCGGTCGATGGCGTTGTGGTTGTCGATGCAGATACCGATCAACGACGCGCGGTCGAGGAACTCCAGACGCTCGCGCACCTCCCCCCAGATCGCCTCGACCGCCGTGCGCAGGAGGTCGCCCGCCGCCCTCCTGTCGGCGATGACGCCCACCACGCCTTGCGGCACGCCGCTGCGCTGGGCGAGTCCGATGTCCGCCCATCCCCTGACCTCAGGCTGCATGAGGCGCGGGTGGGGAAGCTCGGCCGTCGCCAGGATGTACTCGCTGGCGCTCCGCGGAGTGAGAACGTGAAGGTGCCGGGACGAGCCGTCCGTAACGACGGACGAGGCGATTCCCTCCACCAGGTCCTGCGGCGCCGCTCCGGTCAGGACGAGTGCACCCTCGATCAGCGCCTCCACCATCCAGCGGTCGCCAACGTTGTCCGCCCGCCCGAACGCGTGGAGATAGTCTATCGGACAGTCGACGCGGATCCGGTCTTCCTCGACGGACACCACGGGCCTCACGGGCTTGGACGGGTCGGCTGCGCCCGCTGCATCCAGGGGCGGCGCCGCCCGGAAACGCGATCTCGACTTCGACAAAGACGGGCAGGCCTGGTGCGGCCTCCGCCACCCTCCGCGCGACGAGCACGGCCCAGTTCCTGGCCATGTCCCAGACCCGGTAGGAGAGCGAGCCGTACGGCGTCCGGCCAATCTCCGCGACGGTGATCCACCACGTGCGTTCACCAACCTCGATCGCGGCAGCGGGGCGCCCGGCCAGCGCGTCGGCGACACTGACGTAGGACGGCTCGTCGGCGAGGTCGGCGAAGAAGGTTTCGGTGGAAGGGCGCCGGACCTCGACCCAGGCGTTCCTCGGCACGACATGGACGGCGTGCCTGTCGAGCGCCCGCCTGATCCCCGTTCTCACAGAGGTGAGATGGTCGGTCCCGATGGAAATCAGCGTCCCCGCCCTGTGAGCGTCGTCCGGCAGCAACGCGAAGTCGTTCGCCTTGGCGAAGCCGTAGAGGTTAAGGAACCCGTTCGGGTTCACGAACTTGGTGCGGCTCGCGAGCAGCTCCTGCTCCTGATCGAGCAGGCGAAACATCTGCAGCGCGGACGTGTTCGCGTCGTCGGCGAACAGCTCGAGGTCCTCGCAGCCGAGTCCGACTAAGCGCCAACCGGGCGGCAGCGGTCCGGGGACCGCCCGATAGCCGCGGCCGAGGCCGCCGAAAACCAGAATGGTCATGCCGATGCGGAAGTCGGGAATGGCCTGGATGGCCGCGACGCCCGCCGCGACGAGCCGGCTCACGGCGGGCGAGGCGTCGTTGATCGACCTGAAGCCCCCGGCGCCGATCGCGGCGATGTCATCGGGCACGAAGAGCACATGGGCATAAGCCCCGACGTCGAAGCTGCAGATCATGCCGATGCAACCCGACGCGTCGTCGGTGTGCGGGCCGTCAACCGTGTCGAGGTCCAGCCCCCTCCGCGCGCACGCGACGGAGCTGCCGAACTGGTAGTCGGTTACGGCATCCTGGAGCATCCCGCCATCGCCGTTGTCGAGCGCCATGCGGACGGCGCGCCGCCGGATCGCCGCGCCAATCGCGGTCGGCAGCGCGACGATGAAGTCGTCCCCGTCCTTGAGGATCGGCCGTTCCTCGAGCGACGTCCAGGTCATCGTCTCCTGGCGGAGAACGGGGGCGTTCCGCAGATCGAAGACGAACGGCGTCAGATCGAAGGGGTGGATGCCGATGGCGGCGAGGTCCGCCGGAGTGAACCGGACGCGGCCCGCGAGCTCCTCGATGCGGCTGGTGGGAAACTGGACGCGCCCGAGCCTAAGGCCACCCCCCCATTTCGTTACGCTTCAGGCCGGAACGCTCGGCAACCGCGGTGCTCAAGCGCAGCAGCGCTGATGACTGGCGCAGACAGTGTGCCGCCCACTCCCGGCACGTGCGGTCGCAGGCCGTGACGGCGTACAGCGCCGCCTGTACGTAACCGGCGTTCGCCTCCCAGATCCCCTCGAATAGCAGCGAATTGCCGATGCCGGACACCACGTTAGCGACGAAGAGGTCCTCAGGCGGATCCTCCATGCGGCCGACGTCGTCGCGTCTGAGAATTTCGTTCAGCCATTCGCGCAGCTGCGCCGCCGTCGGCTGGACTCTACCCTCGGCGCGCAACATGACGAGGTGGATCAACGCCTCGATCCGGACGGTGTTAGCATGCAGCCCAGGGTCGGTCAGAAGACCACCTAGCTTCGCCAGCGTCGCCGCCCGGTCGAACTTGCCCAGCCGCGCAGCGAGCCTCGGCAGACGCTCCTCGACGGCGCCGACGGCCATCGCGCCGCCCGCCGACATCATCGCGTCGAACATCATTTCCATGCCAGCCATCGAACCATCCTCGCACGGCGAAGCCGACGCGTGACAGCGACGGGCCGACGAAACGCCCCCGAAATGGTGGCGACGCGGGCGCCGCGCAAGAGCGGACACGGCCCTAAATCTAAAATTTTAGTATTTCTCGACGACGAGCGGCAAGCATGTCCGCATGACCCAGAGGAACCCTGAGATCAAGCGACCCGCGACGAATACCGGCGGCGCAGAGCTGGTCAGCGACAATTGGGACTTTGCAGGCTGTCCGCTTCGGAAAGTTCCGGCAAGAAATGGGACGCGGTCAGTTTTCGGCACTTCCAAGATGAAGTGGTCGTTCGACCCCCTCCCGGCCCACCATTCGCCGCCACCTCATATTCATAATCCGCACGGGCTATGCCGTTGCAGCAAGTTCTGCGGTCAAAGACTGGAAGCGGACTTGCCTGGCTTATAGCGGCTTGCGGGTATGTCGCGCTATCGCCTTGTCAGCCGTGATGGTCCTTAGATGACAAGGTCCATCACGGCATAGGGTCGGGCATGTTATCGCCTCTACGTCGGGCGAGACCTAAATCAGCAGTTGAGGATCAGATCTGCGCGCCGGATGCCTTGGCTAGGCTGACGATATCGACCACATCGGAGCCCTGTAATCGGTCGACCAAAGCCACCTTTCGACCAAGTCCGTTCAATGATGTTCCCATCACGAAGCCCTTGTCGCTGTCGGGATCGATCCAGTAGCGATCGTGGAAATCATCGGTAACGAACTCGGTAATTTCGCAGTCGGGTACCAAGGCTTTGACAGCGGCATGAATGTCCGCCCGCGCATCGACCTTTTTGCCGTTTGTTACGAAGATGACTTCCTCCAGCTCAGACGAGGCATGACCGAGCAGATTCTTGAACAGATCAGCGACGTTTACGCTGCTCGACGACGCGTAGAAATACGGATCTATGATCAATATCCGCTTGGCCCCATTGAGAAGCGTGACGAACTTGGCGACGAGCTTCTCAATATCGTCGACGCTGAGCGATGGGGAGGTTACGTCCTCCGTCAATGTGGAATATTTGTAGAGCGATGCTAGGCCATGCTGCGTGATGTACTCCGCAATCTCGTCGCGAAAATAGAGCATCGGATGCGAAATTTGGTGAAATTCGAAATGTTCGAACAGCTCAGATTGGTGGAGCAGTACGACAAAATCCTCTGGCGGTTTGGCGCCGTTCCGTGGCTTGATGGTGTAGATAGAATCGGACAAGTTTCCCCCCCATTTCTCGGTCTTTATATCAGCTCGGCAAGAACGGGGGAACCGACTTTCAGTGCATAGTCGCAACGAAAGTTATCTCTCCTGGGTATGAGGAACAATTATCGGGCCGGCCTGGAGGCGCGCGACGGACTAGCAAAGGAGACTGTCCGCAGCTGGAAGCAGAAAAATCGGGGCTGAATGTCTATTACTGGTCGGCAGCTGTCTTAGCTAAGATCCGCCTAGAAAGGGCAACTATCCGACTCTCTTGGCCTGAAAGCTGCCTATCCGTTTTCGGCCAAAAGCCGAGGAACCACCGGACCGCAGCGCGCCCAAATCGGACATCCTCCTAGATTTTCGGGAATGCTCGAACGTGCATCAGTTGATCGGGATATCCGTTGGTGGCCATTGCCAACGGGAGCCATCATGCACCAGATCAAACCAGGCTATAAGCTGGTTAAGAATTGATATTTACGTTTTCCTCCCGGTTCGTTGTTGCCGCTACATCGGCCACACGGCAGGAATGACGGCCAGGGCGGTGGCAGCCGTGAGCACGGCAAGCGGCAGTCCGAGCTTGCCGAAGTCGGTAAAGCGGTAGCGCCCCGGCCCCATAATGATGGTATTGTTCTGGTGCCCGAAGGGGGTGAGGAAGTCGGTCGAGGCTCCCACCGCCACGGCCATCAGGAACGCCTCCGGCCGCAGGCTCGCGCCCTCCGCCACGCTCAGCGCGATGGGGGCCATGAGGATGACCGTCGCCGGGTTGTTCAGCACCGGCGTGATGGCCATGGAGGCGAAGAGCACACCCGCCAGCAGCGCATATGGCCCGGCATCGCCCGCCAGCCCCAGCACCCGGTGGGCGATCAGGTCGGCCGTGCCCGAGGTTTGCAGCGCAGTGCCGATAGGGATCATCGCGCCGAGTAAAACGATCACCGACCAGTCGATCTGTGCCGGTGCCTCGCTCGCGCGGATGACCCGGGCCAGCGCCAGGCCAACAACGCACAGCACGAAGGCGATGGCCGTCGGCACGATGTCTGCCGCCGCCAGCACGATCGCCCCGGCAAACAGCAGGATCGGCAGCGCCTGCCGCGTGGCCGACAGCTGAAGGCGGCGCGGCGCGAGCGGCAGGCAGCCGAGATATTTCACCGCGTCGTGCATGGCCTGCGGCTCGCCCTGCAGCAGGAGCACGTCGCCAACGCCCAGGCTTTCCTCGTGAAAGCGCCCCTCGAAGCGGCGGCCCTGACGCGCGGCGGCGAGCAGGCGGATGCCGAAGCGCCCCGGCAGGTCGAGCGAGTCCGGGGTGCTGCCCGGCACCAGCGAGCCCGGGGTGACCACGGCCTCCATCATCGCGGTGCCCTGCACCGGCGGCACGCCTGCCAGCGCCGCCACGCCCGATTGCAGCAGCGCCTCCAGCCGCCGGGTTTCCGCCTCGATGAGCAGAATATCCCCACTGGCCAGCCGCTGCTCCGCCAGCCGCCCGAACAGGCGCATGCCCTCCCGCACCACGCCGTGGACCTCGATGCCGAAGGCGCGGGCCGCGGCCTCCACTGTCTGTCCCGCGAGCGGAGAGCCGAGCGCGATCTCGACCTCCGTGACGTAATCCATCACATCGAAGGCGTCGGGCAAGGTCTCCTCCTCCTCGCTTGCCCGGCGGGTGCGGAACCAGCCCACCACGAGCAGATAGGCCAACCCCACGCCGGCAACCGCCAGCCCCACGGGCGCGAAGTCGAACAGGGAGAACCGCAACCCCGTTTCCTGATACCGGAAGTTGGAAATGAGCAGGTTGGGCGGCGTGCCGATAAGGGTGATCATGCCGCCCAGCAGGGTGGCGAAGGAGAGCGGCATGAGCAGGAGGCCGGGAGTGTACCGGAACCGCCTTGCCGCCGCGAGCGCCAGCGGCAGAACGAGGGTGAGCGCCGCCACATTATTCATGAAGGCCGAAAGCGCCAGCCCGAGCGTGCACAGGAGCGCCATGTGGTGAAAGGGGCTGGCGGTCAGCGCCGTCATGCGCTGTCCCAGCCGCGCCACCGCGCCGGAACCGGAGACCGCCGCGCTGATGACCAGCACGGCGGCCACCGTGATCACCGCCGGATTGCCGAAGCCCGAGAAGGCGTCCTGCGCCGGCACGAGGCCAGCGAGGACGCACAATATCAGGCTGATGACCGCGATCAGATCGTAACGCCACCGGTCGAGGCTCATTGCAGTGAGCGTGCCGGCTAGGATCAGCAGCAGTAGTCCCTGGCTTGGAATCATGCCCGCAAGGTGCGTCAGGATTCTGCGTTTTGCGAGTGGCTTTCCGCCGCCGCCGCCGCTTTTTCAGGAGACCGCCGCCAGACGCGGCTCAGCCGTGATCCACCCATTGCTCTCGCCCGGTTCGCCCCCGCGCGGGAACACGCCGTAGCGCCGGGGGCACAGCAGCACGCGCGTGCCCGGGGCGAGCCGCAGGCGGCCGTCCACCGCCGCCTCGGGCAGCTCCACGCTGAGCGGACCGTGACCGCCCGGAATCTCCACCTCCAGCCGGATGAGGCCCGCCAGACGGCGGCTTGTCCGCACCACGCCGGGTATGGACCGGGCCCGGTCGTCGCCCAGTTCAAGGTCGTGGGCGCGCACATAAAGGTTGGCCGCCCCTTCGAGGCCGTGGGGGCGGGCGGCGGGCAGGATGGTCTCGTAGCCGTCCAGCACCACATGGCCATCCCTCACCTCGACGGGCAGCACGTTGACCGCGCCCAGGAAGCCATAGACGAACGGCGTTGCCGGTTCGTTGTAGACCTCGTCCGGCGTGCCCACCTGCGCGATCTGCCCGTCATGGATGATGACCACCCGGTCCGCCAGCTCCAGCGCCTCCTCCTGATCGTGGGTGACGAACACGGTGGTGTGGCGGGTCTTGTCGTGCAGGTCGCGCAGCCAGCGGCGCAGGTCCTTGCGCACCTGCGCATCGAGCGCGCCGAAGGGCTCGTCGAGCAGCAGGATGGAGGGGTCGATGGCCAGCGCCCGGGCCAGCGCCACGCGCTGGCGCTGGCCGCCGGAAAGCTGGGCGGGATACCGGGCATCCAGCCCTTCCAGCTGCACCAGCGTCAGCAGCTCGCGCACCTTGGCGGCGATTTCCTCCCGCCCGGGGCGCAGGCCGCGCGGGCGCACTCTGAGGCCGAAGGCGATGTTGTCGAACACGGTCATGTGGCGGAACAGGGCATAGTGCTGGAACACGAAGCCGATGTGCCGCTCCTGCACGGTTTTGGCGAAGGCGTCCTCGCCCCCGAACAGGATGGAGCCGTGGCTGGGAAACTCCAGCCCGGCGATCAGGCGCAGGAGCGTCGTCTTGCCCGAGCCGGAGGGGCCGAGCAGCGCGATCAGTTCGCCGTCGCGGATGTCGAGGCTGAGGTCGCGCAGCACCGGGGTGCCGCGAAACGCCTTGCTCAGGTTGCGGATGGTTACGTCCATGGCAGCACTCCTAGAGGCGGCGGCTGGCGGCAAGCTCCGCGCCGTGCCGCCATTCGAGCAGGGATTTGAGGCCGAGGGTCAGGAAGGCCAGCAGGGCCAGCAGGCAGGCGACGGCAAAGGCCGCGACGAAGTTGTATTCATTGTAGAGAATCTCCACGTGCAGCGGCACGGTGTTGGTGAGCCCCCGGATATGGCCCGACACCACCGAAACCGCGCCGAACTCCCCCATGGCCCGCGCATTGCACAGCAGCACGCCGTAGAGCAGCCCCCAGCGGATGTTGGGCAGGGTGACATGCCGGAAGGTCTGCCAGCCGCTCGCCCCTAGGGACAGGGCGGCTTCCTCCTCCTTGGTTCCCTGCTCCTGCATCAAGGGGATCAGTTCGCGGGCGACGAACGGCACGGTGACGAAGATGGTCGCCAGCACGATGCCCGGCACGGCAAAGACAATCTCGATGCCTCGCCCGGCAAACCACTGGCCGATGACGCTGTGGGTGCCGAACAGGATGACGTAGATCAGCCCCGAGATCACCGGCGAGACCGAGAACGGCAGGTCGATGAGGCTGACCAGCAGGCTCTTGCCGCGGAACTCGAACTTGGCGACCGCCCAGGCGACAGCCACGCCGAAAAGGGTGTTGAGCGGAACGGCGATGGCCGCGACCAGAAGGGTCAGCCGCACCGCGGCAAGGGCATCGGGCTCGTCGAGCGCCGCTAAGAATTCGCCCCAGCCATGACGCAGCGCCTCGGCGAACACCACGGCCAGCGGCAGGAACAGCAGCAGGGCGAGGAACACGATCGCCGTTGCGATCAGCAGCACCCGGACACCCCGGCGTTCGCCGGTAGCAGACGCCGCCTGTCGCACGGCGGCTTTCTCAAGGATCACAAGCGTTGCTTCAGCCATGACCATGCCTCCGCCGGTTCCATGCTTGCAGCAGGTTGATGAACAGCAGCAGCGCAAAGGAGATCAGGAGCATGGCGACCGCCACGGCGGTTGCGCCCTGATAGTCGAACTCCTCCAGCCGAATGACGATGAGCAGCGGAGCGATCTCCGAAACGTAGGGGATGTTGCCCGCAATGAAGATGACCGAGCCATATTCCCCGACGCCCCGGGCGAGCGCGAGGGCAAAGCCGGTCAGCAGCGCCGGCAGAACCGTCGGCAGGATCACCCGGCCGATCGTCTGCCAGCGCGACGCGCCCAGCGTGGCCGCCGCCTCCTCCAGCTCCCGGTCCAGCTCCTCCAGCACCGGCTGGACCGTCCGCACCACGAACGGCAGGCCGATGAACACCAGCGCGACCACGATGCCGAGCGGCGTGTAGGCCACCTTCAGCCCCAGCGGCTCCAGCAGGCGTCCGATCCAGCCGTTGGGAGCATAGAGAGTCGTCAGCGCAATGCCCGCCACTGCCGTCGGCAGGGCAAAGGGCAGGTCGATGGCCGCATCGATAAGTCGCCGCCCGGGGAAGCGGTAGCGCACCAGCACCCAGGCCAGCAGCACGCCCATCACCCCGTTGATTGCGGCCGCGATGAATGCGGTCGCGAAGCTAAGGCGGAGCGCACCCAGGGTGCGCTCCTCCGTCACGAGATCCCAGAACCCTGCCCAGCCCAGTCCGGCGCTGTGGAAAAAAAGGACGGCCAAGGGCACCAGAACGATCATGCCGAGATAGGCCAGTGCCAGCCCCAGCGTGATGCCGAAGCCGGGCAGGATGCTCGGCTCGCGGAACCACGAGGGGCTGTTCGCGGGAGACAAGGTGGTCATGGCCGCCTCCCTCACCAGTTGACCGCAAGGCGGGTGGCGAAGGCGTCGCCGTCGGTCTCCACGCCCTGGCGCTCGGTGTCGAACCGCACCCAGTTGAACAGCACCCGCACGTAAGGGTTGGCGTACCAGTTGAGGCCGAGTGTGACGTTCTTCGAGCGCCCGCCACGCACGGCCTCGTCGTCGAGGTCGAGCCGGCTGTAGCGCGCCGCCAGCTGCCACGCGCCCCAGCCGCCGTCCTTCAGGGAAAAGTTGCGCTTCGGCTCCAGTCGCCCCAGCACGCCGTCCTTGTAAGGGAGGCGCTCGCCGGTCAGGAACCACCCGGCCGCCACATAGCCGCCGTCGAACGAGACATTGGCGAAGCCGGACGGGCGATTGACCGAGGTGCGGCCATATTCCCCTTGAAGGAAAAGCGGGCCCGATGCGCCGATGACCTCTCCCCCGAGGAAGGTGTAGCTGTCGGCGGCGATGGCAGCGGTGTCGACGAGGCGGGCATTGTCCACGCGCACCTCCGGGCGGTCGCCGAAGCGCACGGTTTCGCGCCCGCCCGTATTGCGCCAGAAGCCGGACACGCCAAGATGGATCAGGTTCCTGTCGGTGTTGACGGGCGTGACGGTGGCCCGGCCGTGGAAGCCGTAGCCTTCATCCGCGCCAGCGGAGCCGGTAACGGCCGTGTTCTCGCCGAATATCCCTGCGGTGAGGCTCCAGATGTCCTGTGCATAGCGGGCCGAGACGCCCAGCTTGAAGTCCCCGCCCGCATTGCGGCGGTCGAGGAAGGCTTCCGAAAAGGAGGCCCGCTCCAGGAACGTCAGGTTGGTAGAAGAGGTCAGCTGGTCGAGCCCGTTGGGTGTCTTGTGCTGACCGGCGGTGATGGTGAGGTGGGGCAACCCGGCATACTGGATATAGGCATCCTTCACGTCCAGTTCCGAGCCGCTGCTGTCATCCCGGCTGCCGGCGGCGACATCCGCCTCCAGCCGGTAGGCCCAGTCGGTGAACAGCTTGCCGTCGATGCCGAGGCGCGCCCGGCGCAACTCGGTGCCGTTGTTGAAGTCGCGAGCTCCCCGGCGCACGTCGAAGAAGGCGGTGTCCAGCTCCACCCGGCCCCGCAGCTTGAGGCTGAAGGCCTTGTCGGCGCTGGTCCATTGCGGCACGGGCGAGAACTTCACCGCCTCCGCCTGCCGCGGCGCGGGGGCCGCCTTTTCCGCCTTCAGGGTTTCGACCTCGCTCCGCAGAGCCTCGATCTGCCGCTCCAGCGCCTCGATGCGCGGGTCCGGCCCGTTGTCAGCAAAGGCGGGACTGGCTGCAAACAGCGTCAGGCCGGTGGTCAGCAGCAGCCGCGCGCGCGTCTGTTGTATCATGGCGTTCATTCCCATCGCCTCCTGCGCGTTATTTCGCGGGCCGGTAAATCTGGTCGAACAGGCCGCCGTCGGCGAAGAACCTGGGCTGTACGGTCGCCCAGCCGCCGAAGTCGTCGATCGAGACCAGTTCGAGCTTCGGGAACCGCTTCAGATCCTTCGGATCGGCCAGCTCCGGCTTGAAGGGGCGATAGAAGTGCCTGGCCGCCAGCTTCTGCCCCTGAGGCGAATAGAGGAAATCGAGATATTCCTGCGCCGCCTTCAGCGTGCCCTTGGCCTTGGCGTTGCCCGGCACGAGCGCGACCGGCGGCTCGGCCTTGATGGAGAGAGACGGAGCAATGATCTCGAACTTGTCCGGCCCCAGCTCGTTCAGCGCCAGGAACGCCTCGTTCTCCCACGCCAGCAGCACGTCGCCGATGCCCCGCTGCACGAAGGTGATGGTGGACCCACGCGCGCCCGTGTCCAGCACCGGCACGTTCTTGAACAGCGCCGTCACATACTGGCGGGCCTTGACCTCATCGCCCTTGTAATGCTTCAACGCCCAGCCCCAGGCGGCGAGGAAATTCCAGCGCGCTCCGCCCGAGGTCTTGGGGTTGGGCGTAATGACCTGGATGCCCGGCTTTACCAGATCGCCCCAATCGCGAATGGCCTTAGGGTTATCCTTGCGCACCAGGAACACGATCGTCGACAGATAGGGCGCGCTGTTGTTCGGCAGGCTCTTGCGCCAGTTTACGGAAATCTTGCCCGTCTTCTGCGCAATGGCGTCGATGTCCGCCTCCAGCGCCAGCGTCACCACATCGGCGGGCAGACCGTCGATCACGGCCCGGGCCTGCTTGCCCGATCCGCCGTGGGACTGGCGCACGGTTACCGTCTCTCCGGTCTTCTGCTTCCAATGACTGACGAACGCAGCGTTGTATTCGCGGTAGAATTCCCGCGTCGGATCGTAGGAGACATTGAGCAGGGTCGTGGCGGCACTTGCCGGCCCTGCGCCCAGAATCGAAATAGCCGCCACCGCCGCGTAGATGAGCGCGGATCGGCGGGTCGTGTCGCGAGTTATAGCCATTGCCAACTCCGTTGATTGGTTGCGGGCTATATCTCGACTAATTTTACAGAGAATGTCGAGAAAGAAAAAGCCTTCTTCGACCAAGTGAGGCTTTGCAAGCGAAATGATTGGAAAGGAATCTGCGGGGCCGTGCGGTACCCTACGCGATGAGGGCGCGCACCGGGTCGCTGGTCCGGTTCTCGGCCATCAACGTGTCATAAAGCGTCTTCGTATCAAGCACCTGGGCGGTGGCCGCATAGGCCTCGGCGAACACCCGGCGGATGCCGCACCGGGTCTCGTCCTCGCAGTCGTCGCAGCGGCGGTAAGCCATGCGGCTCAGGCACGGCAGCGGCGCTTGCGGTCCGTCGACAATCCGCAGGATCTGCCCGAGGGTGATTTCGCGCGGATCTTTCAGCAGACTGTATCCCCCGCCCCGGCCGCGCCGGCTGTGCACCAGACCCCGGTTCCTGAGATCGAGCAGAATCTGCTCCAGAAACTTTTTCGGAATGTGCTGCTGCTCCGCAATGTCAGTGATGAGCAGCGCCTCGCCCTCACCTGCCCGTGCCAACTCCAGCAAGGCTCGCAGAGCATATTTGGCTTTCTGCGAAATCATTGACGTGCTGCTCCTCGGGTCACCGCCGCAGTTACCTGACAATGGGCCGCATCGGCCCAGCATGAACGATCAGCCCCTATCCATACATATAAGCCCCCGCCCGGCTTTTGGCGACGCCTACTTTGCCGAGGCAGAGAGCCGCCCACCCATGGGCGTGCTGATTTCAAACCTGTTTCCAAGCCCGCCCGGTAGGCATTTCCTCGCCAATTCATCCTGCTACCCAAGGAGCAACGGTTCCCTTGGCATTTACTCGTTGCCGGTATGGGCTCTCTGCAATTTTCAGCCGACACGGAGAGGCTCTTTTGTGTCCCGCTGCCTCGGGCGGCGTTTAGTTACGTCGCGATCCAGCGACCGTTGCAGTGTCTTTGTCAAATGAATGGCCGCTTGCCTCACCGCCGATCTGAAAGCCGACCATCAACAATCGGCCATCAGGTGTCACGATCCAGGCCGAGCGCCCCACTGCAGATATCTTAAGCCCTCCTCCCAACCACAGTTGCGCTGACGCAGCCGGTCGCCGCCCCAACCGAACCAACTCACACCTTCCCACCATACCCAAAACCTACCATCGTATCGTGACGATAGTCAATAGGTTTTTTGCAATTATCGCAGGCGGTCCCCAAATCCGTCGCCTGTGTGCCCGCCACCACCCTCCCCGGCGTTTTTGCGAACAGCTCTTACTGTTCCTTTGGTTCCGGCCTCCGGCTCTGCTAGGCTCCGCTCATGCGCCGCGTTTACGCCATTCTGGGTTATGCAAGCCTCGTGCTCGCCGTGTTCGGCGCGATCCTGCCGCTGCTGCCAACGGTGCCGTTCGTCATTCTCGCGGCCTTCTTCTTCGCCAAGGGCAACCCGGCGCTGGAGCGCCGCCTGCTGGAGCACCCCACCCTCGGCCCCCACATCATCGCCTGGCGCGAGAAGGGCGCCATCAGCCGCAAGGGCAAGGTCTTTGCGCTCATCACCTTCGCGGGAAGCGCCATCATCGGCTTCGTCACGCTGCAGCCGCCTGTCGCCTACATCCCCGCGCTTGCCGCCCTCATCGGCGGCACTTGGGTTGCCACCCGCCCCACGGTCTGAAGCCCGCCACAAACAGAAAAGGGGCCAGCCACCTCTCCGGCGGCCAGCCCCTTCGTTCAGAACAGCGCCTTGCGGCTTACTTCATCTCGACCACGCCGCAGACCAGGCGGTCGCCCGCGTTGCCCGCCGGGTCGGACTTGTAGTCGTCCGCCTTGGCGTGGAACACCACTGCCGCGCCGTCGGCGTCGAGAATCGCCGGGCCCTGGTCGGCCTGCAGGCGCACGGCCTTCACCGTCTGCTCGAAGGCGGTCTCCGCCCCCTCGGATTTCACCTCGACGTTCATCAGGTCGCCCACATGCGACCCTTGCGGGTTCTCGTGGCCATGGGCCTTGTGGTGCGGATTGTAGTGGCCGCCGGCGGAAGTGAACGGCGGCTCGCACTTGCCGGTCTGATGGATATGGAAGGCGTGCACGCCGGCGGGCAGGCCCTTCACCGTGCCCTTTACCACCACGTCCTCACCCTGCTGGGTCAGTTCGGCATGGCCCACGACCGCGCCTTCACGGTTCCGCAGGTCCGCCGTGGCGGTTTCGCCCTTGGCCATGGCGCTGGCGCTGCCCAGAACGGCGGCAACCAGGGCGAGCGAAGCAATGGTTCGGGTATGCATGGCAAGTCTCCCTTTTCAATGGCGCAGAGTGCGATCCTGTAATGAACTTGTTCGTTGATTGCATAGTTCAACGGGCATTGTATTGCCACCCGAGAGGAGGAACAGGCATAACCGCCCTCTCCCAAGGGCTTCACACCATGCGGGGCCGCCCCTTCCCCGCCAGCGACATGGATTTGACATGCGTATCAAGAGTTTCGACGGCACCAGCCTCTCGGTCAAGATCATCGGTGAAGGCCGCCCCGTCGTGCTGGTTCACGGTTTCCTGTCGTCGGGCAAGGTGAACTGGGAAGATTACGGCACTGCCACGCTGCTGGCGGAGCGGGGCTTCCAGGTCATCCTGCCGGACCTGCGCGGCCATGGCGGCTCCGACGTGCCGACGGAGCCGTCCGCCTACCCGCCCGACGTGCTGGCGCGGGACCTCGCCACGCTCATTGAGCACCTCGGGCTGGCGGACTACGACCTCGTCGGCTACTCGCTCGGCTCCCGCACGGTGCTGCGGGCGGTTGTCGCCCATGGCCTTGTGCCCCGCCGCCTGGTTCTGGCCGGGATGGGCGCGGCGGGCATCGTGGATGCCGGCCCGCGCATCGACTGGTTTGTCGAGACCATCCGCAACCGCGAGACCGCCAGGCCGCTGACGCCCGAAGGGCGCGTCGCCCGCTTCCTCAAGACCACCGGCACCAACCCGGACGCCGCCATTTACGTGCTGCAAAGCCACGTGAACACGCCCCCTGATGTGCTGGCGCGGCTCGACCTGCCGGTCCTCGTCGTGGCGGGTGAGAAGGACGACGATAACGGCTCCGCCGCCGAACTGGCGAAGCTGATCCCCGGCGCGCGCTATGCGGCGGTGCCGGGCGACCACATGAGCGCCATCACCGTGCCGGAGTTCCGCATGGCAATCGCGGATTTCCTTAGCGAATAGAACGCATTGTCCGGCACCGGCCGGCAATTGGCGCATCCGGCTTCACCGTTTCCCACCCTCGGGCGTTATCCCTGTAACAGCGGTCCCCGGCGTAGGAGAGAGGAGATGACCTATTGCGTAGGGCTATTCCTGCGGGAAGGGCTGGTGCTGGTGTCCGACACCCGCACCAGCGCGGGCGTGGACAACATCGCCGTCTACAACAAGATGCATGTGTTCGAGCGGGCGGGCGAGCGGGTCATCGTCGCCATGACCTCGGGCAACCTGGCCGTCACCCAGCATGTGATGAGCCTGATCGAGGACGGTCTGGACGACCCGGAGACCGGCCGGACCGAGACCATCTACTCCGTCCCCTCCATCCTGCGCGCGGCCCAGCTGATGGGGGCGGCCATCCGCAAGGTGCATGACTACGACGGCGAGGCCCTGCGCGAGCAGCACGTGCACTTCGATATCTCGGTGATCCTGGGCGGCCAGGTGCAGGGCGGGCCGATGAAGCTGTTCCACATCTACTCGGCGGGCAATTTCATCCAGGCCACGGCTGACACGCCCTTCATGCAGATTGGCGAGACCAAGTACGGCAAGCCCGTTCTGGACCGTAACGCCACCTTCGAAACCTCACCGATGGACGGCGTCAAGCTGTGCCTCCTGTCGATGGACGCCACCATCCGCTCCAACCTGACTGTGGGGATGCCCATCGACGTTCTGATCTACAAGCGGGACAGCCTTCAGGTGGGCTACCGCCAGCGGCTGCACGAGCATGACCCCTATTACACCATGCTGCGCCAGCGCTGGGGCGAGGCCCTGCGCGAGGTCTACCGCTCCATTCCCTCGCCGGACTGGCCGGCCCATGCGCCCAATGCCATGCGCCGCCGGTGGGACGATCCACCCCTGTCGCCGGAGGATATCGCCGCCATGCGCCGCCAGCCTCCCTCGCCGCTGAACCGGCGCGCCAGCGATGCGCCCAATGCGCCCGGCATCGAGCGGCGCGGCCAGCCCGTACCGGCAACGGAAGGCGACAGGATGCCGGAGCCATCGCTGGGCGCGGGCGCTGCCGGCGCAGCGGCTGAACCCTTCAGAACGGGAACGACCGGGCCGGAGCCGGTCGGCGGCCTTGCCGCTGCCACGCCGGGTCGTCGCGCGTCGGACGCCCGGCCGGCACCGTCAACGCCCCCGGCGGAAAAGGGCATCCCCACGTCCGGCTGACGGCCGGGCGCGGGAGGCGCTGCGCCCCTAGCGGGACTGGCCGGGCGTCCAGGGCCGCTGGCGGGTGGGCAGCACCTCGCCCCGCCGCGCGTATATGCCCATCTCGAAGCTGGCGGCGATGCGCCAGGCGCGCGTGATGAAATACTCCGCCACGTCCGGGGGGCAGACCTCCTGCGCCGTTTCCTCGAACAGCGCCAGCCAGCGGTCGAAGTGCTGGCTGTCCACCGGCAGCGGCAGGTGCGCGCCCATGGGGTTGCCCTCGTAGCGTCCCGTGCCCAGCGCGACGGATGACCAGAAGGCGAACATCTTCTGGAGGTGAGGCTCCCAATCCTCGATGCGCTCCTCGAACACCGGGCCGATAAGGTCATCGGCCCGCACCTTATCGTAGAAGCCCCGCACCAGCCGTTCGATCAGCGCGTCGTCGATCTGGGCGCGCGCGCGCTGGTCCTCGGGGCTGAGCGCCTGAGGCGCAGGACGGGCGGGAATGGAAAGGGACATCGGAACGCTGCCTCCTGAGGCTCAAGGGCCTGGAAATCGCCTTCATCATGCCATGCCCGGCCCGGCCTGCCAACGCGACGCAGTGCCCCGCCGGTCCGGGCCGCCTCGAATACTACGATGAATTGAGCGGCTTGGCCGGTTGCGCCGTTGACGCTGACGGCGAAACAGAGTTTCCTGCACGCCATTACCGAACAAGACAATCGGGGGAACGAACCCATGCGTAGAACCGCAACCGCAATTGCCCTGGCGCTGAGCCTTCCGGCCCTGGCTGGCCAGGCCGTGGCGCAACAGGCCCCGGCCCAGCAGGCTCCGGCGGCCAAGCCGACTGCGGCCGACGCCGCCGCCTTCGTGGCGCAGGCCGAGAAGACCTTCGGGGACCTCACCGAATATGCGTCCCGCATCGCCTGGCTGAATGCGACCTACATCAACTACGATTCCGACTGGCTGGCCTCCAAGTCCGGCGCGGAGATGACCGAGCTGGGCGTGAAGTTCGCCAAGGAAGCCGCCCGCTTCAACAACCTGCAGCTGGACTACGACACCCGCCGCAAGCTCGAAATCCTGAAGCAGGGCCTCACCCTGGCTGCTCCCTCCAAGCCGGGCGCGGCGCAGGAGCTGAGCGAGATCGCCACCCGCCTCCAGTCCACCTACGGCAAGGGCCGCGGCACGCTGGACGGCAAGGAGATCTCCGGCTCGGACATCGAGGAGCAGATGGGGCTGGTCCGCGATCCGGCCAAGCTGAAGGAAATGTGGGTCAGCTGGCATAACAACGTCGGCCGCCCGATGCGGCAGGACTACGCCCGCCTGGTCGAGATCGCCAACGAGGGCGCGCGCGAGCTGGGCTATGCCGACACCGGCGCCATGTGGCGCAGCGGCTACGACATGAAGCCGGAAGAGTTCGAGAAGATGGTCGACGGCCTGTGGGCCGACGTGAAGCCGCTCTATGAGCAGCTGCACTGCTACGTCCGCGCCGAACTCAACGAGAAGTACGGCGATCAGGTGCAGGCCAAGACCGGCCCGATCCGCGCCGACCTCCTTGGCAACATGTGGGCGCAGGAGTGGGGCAACATCTACGAAGTGGTGGCCCCGCCGAATGCGGACAAGGGCTATGACCTGACCGACCGCCTGGTCGCCAAGAACTACACGCCCGTCAAGATCATGCAGACCGCCGAGGGCTTCTTCACCTCGCTCGGCTTTGATCCGCTGCCCCAGACCTTCTGGGAGCGCTCGATGATCGTGAAGCCGCGCGACCGCGAGGTGGTGTGCCACGCCAGCGCCTGGAACGTGGACAACAAGAACGACCTGCGCGTGAAGATGTGCACCAAGGTGAACGGCGACGATTTCGTCACCGCCCACCACGAGCTGGGCCACAACTTCTATCAGCGCGCCTACAACCAGCAGCCGCTGCTCTACATGAACGGCGCGAACGACGGCTTCCACGAGGCCATCGGCGACTTCATCGCCCTCTCGGTAACGCCGGACTACCTGGTGAAGATCGGCCTCCTCGACAAGGAGCCGGACGCCAAGGGCGACGTCGGCCTCCTGATGGCCCAGGCGCTGGACAAGGTGGCCTTCCTGCCGTTCGGCCTCCTGGTCGACAAGTGGCGCTGGAAGGTGTTCTCGGGCGAGGTGACCCCGGCCAACTACAACGCGGCCTGGACCCAGCTGCGCGAGGAATACCAGGGCATCGTGCCGCCGGCTCCGCGCAGCGAGGAAGACTTTGATCCGGGCGCGAAGTTCCACGTGGCGGGCAACACGCCCTACATGCGCTACTTCCTCGCCCGCATCCTCCAGTTCCAGTTCCACGAGGCCGCGTGCAAGATGGCCGGCTGGAAGGGCCCGCTCCACCGCTGCTCCATCTACGGCAACAAGGAAGTGGGCGCGAAGCTCAACGAGATGCTGAAGATGGGCGCATCCAAGCCGTGGCCGGAGGCGCTGAAGGCCTTCACCGGCACCAGCCAGATGAGCGCCCGCTCCATGCAGAACTACTTCGCGCCGCTGATGGCGTACCTGAAGGAGCAGAACAAGGGCCGCCAGTGCGGCTGGTAAGCCGCACGAAACCGGCAGCTCTTTGCGGCTGGTAAGCCGTACTTGCGGCACTGCCTGAAACAGCAAGGCCCGCCTCACCGGCGGGCCTTGTTTTTTCTGTCCGCTTGATTTCTCGCTCGCGCTCCCGGCGCGCATGCCGCCCCTGTTGAGCGCCTCGCAATCCCCTTATAAGGGAAGCGGGTTCCAACCGATGCCGAGACAGCCCATCAGCCAATCCGGACCAGATACGGCCCAGTTCCATCGCCCGGCCTTTCTCAACGGCCTGGAAGCGGTGACCGTGGCCTATCGCCGCCGTGACTTTCCGGTTCACAGCCACGATGAGTACGTCGTCGGCGTCGTTGTGGAGGGAGCGGAGGAACTGCTTGTCCGCGGCGAGCGCCACATCGTCGCGGCCGGGCACACGCTGCTCCTCCAGCCCGGCGAGGCCCATGCGAACGCCTGCGTCGGCGACGGCGTGCTGCGCTATCGGGTGCTTTACATTCCGGCGTCGTGCAACCCGGCGCTGGCGGACCGCCCCATGTCCTTTCCCGCGCCGGTCAGCAGGTCGGCAGCGCTGTATCGGGGAATTCTCGATGTGCATCGCTCGCTCCAGCGGGAAACCGGGCGGCTTGAGCAGGAAAGCCTGCTCGACCGGCTGATCGGGATCCTCCGCTTCGGCACAGAGGACGCGGCGAAGGGCGCGCTCCCCCGATGCAGCGGTCGCATCGGGCGCACGAAGGCGTTCATCGACCGGCACTTCGCGGAGGATTTCGGCCTTGACGACCTGGCGGCGATTGCCGGGCTCAGCCCCTATCATCTGCTGCGTACGTTCAAGGCGGAGGTGGGGTTGACACCCGTCGCCTACCGTCTGCTGCGGCGGGTTCTAAATGCGCGGGAACTTCTCCAGAGCACTATGCCGATCGCTGAAGTCGCAGTCGCATCGGGCTTCGCGGACCAGAGCCACCTCACCCGCAGTTTCCAGCGGCTGATGGGCGTCTCGCCCGCCCGGTATCGGCAGCAATAATGTTCAAGCCCATGCTTTCCGGAGGTGGTAGCGTCCTCCCTCTTGGCGGGAAGTAAGGGAAAGAGCGTCATGAGGAAGATATTTGCCTTGGCGGCGGGCGTGCTGGCGTGCCTCGCCCATCCGGCGGTTGCCTGCGAGCCTGGGCTTTATGAGCCTGCGGACGGCTCCATCAAAGTGGCGGTTGCCCCTCTAGCCTCCGGCGAGGACCGGTACATGCTGACGGACGGGCGCAAGGGTACGGTTGGCGCTCCGGATGCCCTCGTCCGCTGCGCCGCTGGCAGCCTGCTCTTGCAGGAGCCCGGCGGCAGGCAAGATCTTCTGTCGGAGGTGCCACTGAGAAGGACGGCCACCACCTTCAGCAGCCTGGGGACCAGACTGAGCGGCGTGCTGATGGAAGGCGTGAACAGCGGCGCGGCGCGCCCATTGGTGGTGATGGTGCATGGCTCCGAGCGGACCTCGCCTCGGGGGTCCGTCTACCCCCTGCTCTTCCTGGCCCATGGCCTCGATGTCTTTATCTACGACAAGCGCGGCACGGGCCTGTCCGAGGGGGAATACACCCAGAACTTCGAGTTGCTGGCCGAGGACGCCGCCGCCGCATTGAGGGAAGCGCAGCGCCTGTCGGCGGGCCGCCATGCCCGCATCGGCTTCTATGGCGGCAGTCAGGGTGGGTGGATCGCGCCGCTTGCCGCAACGCGTGCCCCGGCCGATTTCGTCGCCGTCGGCTTTGGTCTGGTCGCCAGCCCGATCGAGGAGGATCGCGATCAGGTTTTCACCGAACTGCGCGAACGCGGCTACGACGACCAGGTCATCTCCAAGGCGCGCGATGTCACGAACGCGACCGCCGCCGTGATGCGGTCTCACTTCTCGAACGGTTTCGAGCAGCTTGCCGACGTGAAGCGGCGCTATGCGGACGAGTCCTGGTTCAACGAGATTCGGGGCGAGTTCACCGGTGAGCTTCTCCGGATGCCCGAGGCCGACCTGCGCCGGCTGGGACGCGCCCGCTTCGACAACGTGGAGCTGATTTGGGACTACGATTCCCGCCCGGCCATCCGCACCCTCAAGGTTCCGCTTCTGTGGGTCGCCGCCGAGGCCGACCGGGAGGCCCCGCCCGCGGCCACGCTATCCCGGCTCCAGGACCTGCATGCACAAGGCGCGGATATCACCGTCTACAGCTTCCCGGACACGGACCACGGCATGTGGGAGTTCGAGGAGGCCAGCGATGGCCAGCGCACCTACACGCGCGTCACTGACGGCTATTTCCGGCTCATCGGCGACTGGATACGCGGGGAAGTGAACGGCCCCTACGGGCGCGGGCGCCTCCGCATCGGCAGCGACAGCGACAGCGGGCGTTGAGTTCCGCCCGATCCGGCACGCTATCCCAAGGCCCGCTTCCACCTGCGGGCCTTGCTTTTTGGTGTCCCTAGAAGGCATGGCGGCCCATGTTGGCGCTCCGTCACGCCGTCCGCGCTTGAGCGAGCGGCCCGCCGCCAATATGCTAGAGGCAGATGTTGACGCTAGTTCCCTTCACGACCGCCCATTTCCCCCTTCTCTCCGCCTGGTTCGAGAGCCAGAGAGACGTGGTGCAATGGGGCGGCCCTGCCCTGACCCATCCGCTGACGGACGACCAGTTCGAGGCAATGCTTGAGGAAGGCGCCGCCTCTCCCCCGGCGCGCCTGTGCTGGATGGTGGCTGACGACGCCGGTTTCATCGGCCATGCACAGCTCGTGTTCGATTGGCAGAACGGCAGCGCGCGGCTCTCACGGGTCGCAATCGCGCCCGATGCGCGGGGCCGTGGGCTTGCCGCCCCCATGCTGCGCCTCGTCATCGATCAGGCCTTCGCCTTTGCCGGTATCGAGCGGGTCAGCCTCTTCGTCTACGACTTCAATGTCCCCGCGATAAGAACCTACGAGCGGCTGGGCTTCAGGATGGAGGGCGTGCGCCTGTCTTCCGCGCGCGTGGGCGATGAATGCTGGAATACAGCCACCATGGGCCTGCCCCGCAGCGCATGGGCAGAAGCGGCGCGCAAGGCCGGGTAGCCTCCCGCTCCGGGGGCAGCGGAGACGCCCCCTTTTCCGTCCCCACCCCCTGATTAAGCTGAAATCCGGGGCTTTGCCGCCTGTTCGCAGTCAGCATTGGCTTGCGCGCGTGAACGCGGCCTATTAAATCTTGGTCAACCTCAGCTTCATGGCAGCTGACATTTTCAAGTGATGAGCATTGAATGTATCGGGATGGTTTCGCCAGCGACCAGCCATTAGCAACGGGCTTGCCCGACGCTGAGCAAGCTGGAGCGAACAGCCGCCAGAAAAGGCGGGGCCAAACGGGGCACATGAATGTTCTGGCCCTGGGCGGCAGCCATCAGTTTGCACACTTTCTCCCGGCGGCCTTTGAGCTACACCGGCGCGGCCGGACGAAGATCACCGTCTTCGTCAACGATGAAACCGATAAACAGACCGCCATTGCTCTGGCCGAGCAGCTGGGCCTGCCATTGCCGGATATTGTCACGATGTCCCTGCCCGCGCCGCTGGCCCGCCACCTGCCATGCGCCTTGCAGAAGCTGGCGCGATTGCTGCTCTGGGCCCGGCGCCTGTGCGATGCCGACAGCCTCCTGACGGCCGAGCGGACCAGTTCGCTGCTACGCCGGCTGCCGGGGCACTGCCCCCTTCTCATCCACATTCCCCACGGCGCAGGCGACAGGGCTGTGGGGTTCGAGAAGCGCTTCTCCCTCTTCGATCATGTCATCGTGACCGGCGCGAAGGACCGCGATCGCCTGGTTGCCAGCGGCCTGGTGTCCAAGGATCGCTGCCATATCGGTGGCCCCATCAAAATCGCCTCGATGATAAAGCTTAGGCAGGCTGCGGAGCCACTGTTTGCCAACGACCGTCCGGTCGTTCTCTACAATCCGCATTTCGATCCGACCCTTAGTTCCTTCAACGCCTCGGCACGGTCGCTGATCGAGGCGTTCAGGCATCAGGATCGCTACAACCTGATCGTCGCTCCCCATGTGCGTCTCGCCCGCCATTGGAGCCAGGCCGAGCGCGAGCGCTGGGAGTCCCTGTCGGTTCCCGGCCGGATTCTGGTGGACATGGGGTCCACGCGCTCGATCGACATGAGCTATACGCTGGCCGCCGATCTCTACATCGGCGATGTCAGCAGCCAGGTTTACGAGTTTCTCATCAAGCCCCGCCCGTGCCTGTTCATCAACTCCCACGATGCTCGGTGGGAAGGCAGCGAGGACTATGCGATGTGGCGGTGCGGCGAGGTTATCACCCCCAGGAGTGATATTCTGGCAGCGGTGGAGCGCAGCTTCGCAAGCCATGCCCAATACCGCCCGGTTCAGGAGGCGCGCGCCCGGTATGCGCTGGGCGAAATCGGCCCGAATGCGCCGGAGCCGATCGCTCATGTCGCAACCATTATCGAGCGCGTGCTGCTGCAAAGCGCCGACGCGCCAATAACAGCCGCATCCTGAAAGAGAAAAGGGGCGCAGCAGCCTCAGCCCCTGCGCCCCCTTCCATGCAATTCAGCAGCTCGGCGTCACGCCGCCTTTTTGGCCGAGAGCCCGTCGTAGAAGGTCTCGCCGCGCGCTGCCATATCGCGCAGCAGCTTCGGGGGAGCGAAGCGCTCTCCGTATTGCTGGGCAAGGCGATCCAGCTCCTCCACCACCTTTGCGATGCCGATGGTGTCCATCATGCTGAACGGGCCGCCGGTGAAGGGCGCGAAGCCCCAGCCGAAAATCGCGCCGATGTCGCCGTCCTCAGGTGTCGTCAGCACGCCTTCCTCGTAGCAGCGGGCGCACTCGACCAGCTGGCGGTAGATGAGGCGCTGGCGCACTTCGGCCGGGTCCGGCTGCTCCTCTTCGGGCAGGCGGCCGAATTCCTTCTCGATATCCGGCCACAAGTATTTTTTGCTGCCGTCGCTCGGGTATTCGTAGAAGCCCTTGCCCGCCTTGCGGCCGTAGCGGCCAAGTTCGTACATGCGGTCGATCACCCGGTCGCCTTCGGTCGGCCGGTAGGCATCGCCCATGTCGAGCATCGCCTGCTTCTTGATTTTCCAGGCGAGGTCAATGGCGGTCTCGTCGCCCACCGCCAGCGAGCCGACCGGCATCCCCGCCTGCCGCCCGCAGTTCTCGATGAGTGCGGGCGCGACGCCCTCGCCCACCAGCGTGTAGCCTTCCATCACATAGGTGCCGAAGCAGCGCGAGGTGTAGAAGCCGCGGCTGTCGTTGACGACGATGGGCGTCTTCTTGATCTGCGCCACATAGTCCAGCGCCTTGGCGATGGCCTTAGGACCGGTGTTCTTGCCGGTGATGATTTCCACCAGCGGCATTTTCTCAACCGGCGAGAAGAAGTGAATGCCGATGAAATTGTCCTGCTTGCTCCACGCCTCGGCCAGCGAGATGATCGGCAGCGTCGAGGTGTTGGAGCCGAAGATCGTCTCCGCCCCCACCACGGCTTCGGTTTTCTTCGTGGTCTCGGCCTTCACCGCGCGGTCTTCGAACACCGCCTCGATGATGAGATCGCAGCCCTTGAGCGCCTCGAAGTCCGCCGTCGGCGTGATGCGGGCCAGCAGCGCCTCGCCCTTTTCCGGGCTGAGCTTGCCGCGCTTCACATCCTTTTCCACCAGCTTGCGGGAGTAGTCCTTGCCCTTTTCGGCGCTGGCCATGTCCCGATCCAGCAGCACCACCTCGATGCCTGCCTTCGCCGACACATAGGCGATGCCTGCGCCCATCAGCCCCGCGCCCAGCATACCGAGCTTTTTCGTCGGCAGTTTCTCGATGCCCTGCGGGCGGCGCGCGCCGCGCTCGGCCGCCTGCTTGTTGACGAACAGCGTGCGGATCATGTTGCCCGCCTGCGGGTCCATCAGCAGCTTGGTGAAATATTTGCTCTCCAGTCGGATCGCGCGGTCGAACGGCAGCTGCGTGCCTTCGTAAACCGCCGAGAGAATGGCCTTGGGCGCGTTGTAATTGCCCAGCGTTTCCTTCATCAGCATGGGGGTGGCCCCCATGAACAGCTGAGCAACGGCCGGGTTGAACGCGCCGGAGCCGCCCGGCACCTTGAAGCCCTTCACATCCCACGGCTGCACCGCCTTCGGGTTGGCGAGCACCCAGGCCTTGGCGCGGGCCACGATCTCTTCCGCCGGGGCCACCTCGTTGACGACGTTCATCGCCTTGGCCTCGGCCGGCCGCAGGCTCTTGCCCTGCGCCATGGTCATCAGCGCGGACTGGATACCCATGAGGCGCGGCAGGCGCTGGCTGCCGCCCGCGCCCGGCAGCAGGCCCACCAGCACTTCTGGCAGGCCCAGCTGGATTTTCGGATTATCCGCCACCACGCGGTAGTGGCAGGCGAGCGAGAGTTCCAAGCCGCCGCCCAGCGCCAACCCGTTGATGGCAACCGCCACCGGCTTGCCGCAGGTCTCGAGCCGCCGGAACACCGCATTCAACGTGAAGGCCTGCTCGAAAATCCGGGCCGCGTTCGCGCCGCCCTCTTCCCGCACGCTGGCGATAAGGCCGCCGATCCACTTCAGGTCGGCCCCGGCCATGAAGCCGCTGTCCTTGCCCGAGGTGATGACCGCGCCCTTGATATTTTCCTCGCCGCTGATCCGGTCGATGCAGGCGTGCAGATCGCGGATGAAATCCGGCGTGATGACGTTCATCGACTGGCCGGGCACGTCGATGGTCAGCAGCGCAACGCCGTCCGCATCCACGTCGAATTTGATCGTGTCAAACATGGGAACCGTTCCTTCGCGCAAAAATCAGACCCGCTCGATCACCGTGGCGGTGCCCATGCCTGCGCCGATGCACAGGGTGACAACTGCCGTCGCCAGATCGCGTCGCTCCAGTTCATCGAGCGCGGTGCCCAGGATCATCGCGCCGGTTGCGCCCAGCGGGTGCCCCATGGCGATGGCGCCGCCGTTTACGTTGATCTTGTCGTGCGGCACGTCGAGCGCCTGCATGTAGCGCAGCACCACGGCGGCGAAGGCCTCGTTCAGCTCGAACAGGTCGATGTCACCCGCCGTCATGCCCAGTTTTTTCAGCGCCTTTTCGGTGGCGAACGAAGGCCCGGTCAGCATGATGGTCGGCTCGGAGCCGATGGAGGCCATGGCCTTGATGCGGGCTCGGGGCTTGATCCCGTATTTCTCGCCCATTTCCTTGGTGCCGATGAGCACGCCCGCCGCGCCATCGACAATGCCGGAGGAATTGCCCGCGTGGTGCACGTGGTTGATGCGCGCCACTTCCGGATATTTCAGCAGGGCCACGTGGTCGAAGCCCGGCATGGTCTCGCCCAGATCGATGAACGAGGGCCGCAGCTGCGCCAGCGACTGCATGTCGGTCTCGGGCCGCATGTGCTCGTCGTGGTTCAGGATCACCTCGCCCATCACGTCCTTCACCGGCAGGATGGACTTGTTGAACCGCCCCTCGGCCCAGGCCTTGGCGGCGCGCTTCTGGCTCTCCACCGCATAGGCGTCCACGTCGTCGCGGCTGAAGCCGTATTTGGTGGCGATGAGATCGGCGGAAATGCCCTGCGGCACGAAATAGGTCTTGATGGCAACGGCCGGGTCGGTCGCCCACGCAGCGCCGTCCGAGGCCATGGGCACGCGGCTCATGGATTCAACGCCGCCGCCGATCGCCATGTCGGCCTCGCCCGAGATCACCTTGGCCGCCGCCATGTTCACCGCCTCAAGGCCCGAGGCGCAGAAGCGGTTGATCTGCACGCCGCCGGTGGTCTCCGCATAGTCGGCGTTCAGCACCGCGATGCGGGCGATGTCCGCCCCCTGTTCGGCGACCGGGGTCACGCAGCCGAGGATCACATCGTCCACGTCCGCCGTGTCGATGTGATTGCGGTCGCGCAAGCTTTGCAGAACCTGCGTCGCCAACTGCACGGGGGTGATTTCATGCAGCGCGCCGTCGGGCTTGCCCCGTCCGCGCGGCGTGCGAACCGCGTCATAAATATAGGCTTCAGCCATGTGCCGTCCCTTCTCCTTGGCCCTTCTTCAAATGCCGTCAGGGTGCGTCTCAAAAACCCTCGCCTCAGAAATCCTCTGCGGCCAGCGCCATCACCGTCTCTGCGCCCGCCTCCACCTTGCGGCGCAGGCTCGCCGTATCGGGCAGGTGCCGGTCGGCGAAATAGCGGGCGGTCGTCAGCTTGTTCCGCAGGTAGCGCTCGTCGCCATTGCCGCTCGCCAGGGCATCGAGGCTGGCGCTGCCGATTTTCAGCCACATCAGGCCAAGGCCAACGAGCCCGGCCAGATGCATGTAGGGGTAAGCCGCCGCGCCCGCGTTGTTGGGGTTGGCCATGGCGTTCTGCATCAGCCACATGGTTGCCGCCTGCAGGTGGCCGAGCGAGCGCTCCAGCGCTTCCGCCACCGGCTTCAGCTCCTCGCGGCCCTTGCCGTCGTTGATCGCCTGCGTCACCAGCTTGTTGAAGGCCTGCAGCGCCCGGCCGCCGTTCTTCGCCAGCTTGCGGCCCACGAGGTCGAGCGCCTGAATGCCGTTGGCGCCCTCGTAGATCTGGGCGATGCGGGCATCGCGCACGAACTGCTCCATGCCGTGCTCGCGGATATAACCGTGCCCGCCGAACACCTGCTGGGCCAGCACGGCGTTCTCGAAGCCCTTGTCGGTGAAGTAGCCCTTGATGACCGGCGTCAGCAGGCCAATCAGATCATCGGCGTGCTGGCGGTCCTCCTCGGTTGGCGCCTTGTGCACCAGGTCCACCAGCAGGCCTGCCCACATGGCCATCGCCCGCGCGCCCTCGTTGAAGGCGCGAATGTCCATGAGCATCCGCCGCACGTCCGGGTGGACGATGATGGGATCGGCCTTGCCCTCCTTGTTCACCGGGCCCGTGAGCGCCCGGCCCTGCAGCCGCTCGCGGGCGTAGATGACGGCGTTCTGGTAGGCGGCCTCGGAAATGGCGAGGCCCTGCAGCCCCACGCCCAGGCGCGCCGCGTTCATCATGATGAACATGGCCGCCAAGCCCTTTTCCTTCTCGCCCACCAGCCAGCCGGTCGCGCCGTCGTAGTTCAGCACGCAGGTGGCGTTGCCGTGAATGCCCATTTTCTTCTCGATGGAGCCGCAGGAAACGGCGTTGCGCGCGCCCAGCGACCCATCCTCGTTCACCAGGAATTTCGGCACGAGGAAGAGGGAGATGCCCTTCACGTTGTCCGGCGAGTCCGGCATTTTCGCCAGCACGAGGTGGATGATATTTTCCGCCAGATCGTGCTCGCCGGCGGAAATGAAAATCTTGGTGCCGGTGATTTTATAGGTGCCGTCCGCCTGCGGTTCGGCCTTGGTGCGGATGAGGCCCAGATCCGTGCCGCAGTGCGGCTCGGTCAGGTTCATAGTGCCGCACCATTTGCCCGAGATCATGTTGGGCAGATATTTTTTCTTCTGCTCGTCCGAGCCCACCACCTCGATCGCCGCCGTCGCGCCGTGGGTGAGGCCGGGATACATGGCGAAGGCAAGGTTCGCCGAAATCAGATATTCCTCAAGGGCGGTACCCAGAACGAAGGGCAGGCCCTGCCCGCCGTATTCGGGAGGGGCGGTCAGCGTGCCCCAGCCGCCCTCGACGAACTGAGTGTATGCCTCCTTGAAGCCCGGCGGCGTGGTGACGCTGCCGTCTTCATGCCGGGTGCAACCGTGCTCGTCGCCCGCCTGGTTCGTCGGCTGCACGACTTCCTCGGCGAAGGTCGCCGCCTGCTCGAGGATCGCCTGCACCATGTCGGGCGTCGCCTCGGCGAAACCGGGAAGGTTGGAGTAGGTGTCCAGCTTCAAAACATTGTTGAGGATGAACAGGGTGTCCTTCACCGGTGCGGCATAGACGGGCATAATCACTCACTCCCTTATGAATTTTTCTTCGTGCACCCGGTATCGGGTCCAACGGACTCGAGTATGGCGCAGAACTGTTCCAGCTCTTCGATCATGTTCTGGATGTCGTCACGCTGTTCCTGCAGCGCCGCGATGCGGCCGCGGCATTTCTCCAGCGTTACCTGAAGCTGGCGCGTGCGGCCGTCATCCAGATGATAAAGGTCGAGCATCTCGCGGATTTCAGCGAGCGAAAAGCCTACCCGCTTGCCGCGCAAAATCCAGGCAAGGCGCACGAAATCCCGGCGGTTGTAGATGCGGCTTTGGCCGCGCCGCTCCGGGTTGATGAGCCCCTGGTCCTCATAGAAACGGATGGCGCGCGGCGTGATGTTGAACGCCACCGCCAGATCGGTAATCGTGAACGGTCCCGGCAGGTCCGGAACCATGAGGCCCGAAAAGAAGGACTGCGCGCGATCTTCAGCTTCCAGTGTCATGGGCGGAACTCTAGTTGACGTTTACGTAAACGTCAATCAGCGCCAAAGGTGCCCCCCTGACGGAAGGGCGCCGGGCAGAAACGCTGTGGCCACGGGGTCAGGCCTTCTTCTGCTGCTTCTTGCGGCTCAGCACCACCATGCCCGCCGTTGCCAGCGCCAGCCCTGCCGCGTGATAGGGGCCGAACGGCTCGCCCAGCAGAACAACAGCGGCGACGCTGGTGAGCAGCGGCCCGGTGCTGCCGACAACGCTGGAGCGCGCCGCGCCGAGCCGGGCAATGGCTTCCGATTGCAGGAAGGAGGCAAGCACCGTCGAGATGAGCGCCACCGCTGCCATCCAGGCGAGCGCGGCGGGCGTAATGGCAAGGCCCACCAGCCCCTCCACCGCCACGGCCTGCGCCAGCACGGCAAAGCACGCGGCGGACATGGCGATGGCGGTGAACAGCAGGCTGCCCATGGCGGCGATCGGCCCGCCGCTCAGCATCAGGTAGCCGGCGTAGGCAACGGCGGAGCCGAACACCAGCGCGGTGCCCAGCAGCGTGTCTGCCCCGCCCAGCTGCAAATCGTGCCCGAACAGCAGGCCAAGGCCCGCATAGGCCAGCCCCAAGGCGCCCGAGGTCTGGGCCGAAATGGGCTGGCGGCGGATGAAGGCGGTCGCCAGGATGACCAGCGCCGGGTAGCAAAAGAGGATCAGCCGTTCCAGCTGGGCCGAGACATACTGAAGGCCCAGAACATCCAGATACGATGCGCCATAGTAGCCGAGGATGCCGACAAACGCGGCCTGGGCCACCTGCCGGGCGGACGGTTTTTCCGTCCGCCGCTGCCACGCCTTCACGCCCACGGCGAGAAAAACGGGAAGCGACAGCGCCATGCGCCAGGCCATGACCGCGTTTACCGATGCGCCGTTCGCGAAGGCCAGTTTGATGAACACCGGCTTCATCGAATAGAAGGTGGTGGCGCACAGCGCGATGCAGAAAGCCGCCGCATAGCCTCCGGTGGGAATGGCTTGCAAACGGGCACGCAATCCGGACATGGGCGATAACTCCTTGTAACATCCTGCGATACGCCCGGCCGTTGTCCCCGGCAAGCGCCGGAAAGCTCTCTTCCGCGATACCTCCTATGCATTTGTGGCGATGCCCCCCGGCCGGGCGATCCCCACCCATCCCGAATGTGCTATGCTAGCCCTTGGCAGTCGAGCGCTGGGAGGCACGGATATGGCAGAGCACCGGCCAGGCAAACGCCCAAGCAACCGTATCGAAACCTACGATGAGTTCTTCCTCTACTATCTGCGCGAACATGCCCGCCCGGCCACGCGGCGCTGGCACTACGCGGGCACTGCGCTGGTCATTCTGGCAGCCGCGGCCATCCTTGCCACCGGGCATTTGATCTGGCTGCCGATCCTGCTGCTGGCGGGCTACGGCCCGGCATGGATCAGCCACTTCTTTATCGAGAAGAACCGTCCCGCCACCTTCCGCCATCCCTTCTGGTCGCTGATCTCGGACTTCCGCATGTTCGGCCTGTGGCTCACCGGCCGCCTGCGCCCCTGGCTGGAGCGGGCCGGCGTTCCCACGTCTCAGGCCGCCGTCCATCGCTGAACCCTCGGCCCGGCGGGCGGAACAGCGCCTTCCCCGGCGGCGTTGCCTTTGGGAGAGCCCCCTTTCTCTCCCACAAGGAGCCTCCATGACCGAAGACCGGAAAATCCCCGACCAGCAGAACCAATCCTCCCAGACCAACCAGAATCAGGCCAATCAGCCCCGGCGCGGCGAGGTGCCGGACCCGCTGAAGCAAGGCATGCGCGCCGCCGGGGGCCATGTGCTCCATGGCATGGGAATGAGCGCCAGCGCCCAGCAGAGCGGGCGCGGCCTTGGCGAGTCCTCTCTCGGCCGCAACTGGGATGCGGGCGGCGAGCCGGGGCAGGACGATCGCGGCACCATCAGCACCGGGCCGGACACCGCGCCGGACGAGCGGGCCCGCCAGCGCCAGTTCCATCAGGAACAGGAGCAGAAGCAGCAACAGCAGAACCTGGGCGGCGCGCGGTCTGATCTGGCCAACCAGGCAGGCGCCAATCCGCCCCGCCAGCCCTCGCTGGACGAGACCACCCCGCCGGATGTTCTCGCCCGCAATCCTGACGTCACGAAGTAGCAGGCGCGCTGCCGTCCCGGCCGCCCATCCCATTTGAGGGTCGGGCGGTGGCGCTTCGCCTTGGCTTTGCGGAACAGGCCGCCCCGCGATCCGTTGCCTTTCCTTGAAACAGCAACCCCCCGATCGCGTAGCGGGAGAGACGTATCATGACCGATGACAAGCGGAACCAGGGCCAGGGCGGGCAGGCTCAGCAGGGGCAGCAGCAGAACCAGCAGAACCGGCAGCAGGGACAGTTCGGCCAGCCCCTTCAGTCCGACCGCCAGCAGAGCCAGAGCCGCGCGAACGAGACGGACTCCCAGCAGAATATCTGGGGCGAAGGCTCGGGTTCCAACCAGCAGGCGCAAGCCGCCCACCGCGACCGGATGGAGCGGCTGCAGAGCAGCCAGCGCACCGGCGGCATGGCCGAGGAGAACCAGCAGCTGCGGCAGGCGGGCTCGGTGCCTCGGGTGCCGCGCCAGGCGCAGGCGGTACAGGGCATTGCTGATCAGAATGCGCCGTTCGCCACCCAGCAGGGCCAGCAGCAGAACCAGACGCAGGAGGTGAACGCCGACCGCGAGCAGCATGTGCGCGGGCAGGATCTCGGCACCAGCGGCCAGCGGGCGCAGGGCGGCCAGACCCAGCCGACCGAAAGCGGCGAGCGGGGCGCAATGTATCAAACCTCGCTGGCGCCCGGCTTCAAATCCAACCGCACCTGGACCCAAACCAGCGGCGGCCAGCAGGCGACGCAGACCAGCCTGCAGGGCGGCCAGTGGCCCGCCCAGGCGCAGGGGCAAAGTGAAGGCCAGAACCAGGGCCAGGGCGTGCCCCAGCAACAGGAGCCGAGCCAGGCGCGCGGGCCCGGCAAGGAGCAGCAGCAGGGCCAGGCCCGCTGGCAGGATCCCGAGCAGATGCTGGACAAGAACCCGGACCAGCGCGCGGCCCAGAATCCGGGCTACACCCAGGGCCAGCAGAATCAAAGCCAATCCCAGGGCGAAGATCAGGCCCAGAGCGGCCGGCAAACCCTGCAGCAAAACCAGCCGGAGGTGCGCTACTCGACCACCGACCTGCGCGAGCAGATGCGCCAGGACGCCTGGGAGAACCGCGACAGCCAGGGCCGGCACCCGGAGGAAGGCTCGCACCAGCAGCACTTCGCCACCAGCCGCGGCGACATCGAGGACGCCGGCACCCGCAAGCAGCAGAATCAGGCGGCGCGCAGTCAGGAGTCCGGCGAGATGCTGGAACAGCGGCGCGGCCTGCGCGGCGAGACCGACGACAGGGCCGGCGTCGAGCAGCGCTCGCAGGGTCAGGCAGCGCCCAATATCGATCAGCAGCAGCGGCAGGGCGGCGCAGGCGGGCAGGATCCTGACCGTCAGCCCGGCTCCGGCGGCCAGCGCGCCGAAGCCGTCGCCGACCGCATTCAGGACGACGATCTGGGCGACCCGCGCAAGGGCGGTGGCGGCACCGCCAGCCGCCGCCGGTCCTGACACTCGCGCCACGTATTTTCGTGGTTTGTTTGCAGGAGGGGCTTGCCCCTCCTGCACCTCCCGCTCGTTTTATGGGCCGCGCCCTTCATGCCGCGCACGGCCCGATAAAAGGTAGGGAGTGCGGAGGGACTGAGTCCCTCCTGCAAAAATAAAACCCGAAACAAAACCCCTCAACGCTCTCCCGCCATGGCCAGCACCCGCCGCGCCGTTTGCGCGTGCAGCGCCTCGATCATCTGTCCATTGAGCACGGCCAGCCCCTTGCCGGCCTGCTCGGCCGCCTCGAAGGCGGCGATGATACGGCGCGCCTGTTCCACCTCAGCGTCCGAGGGGGCGAAAGCGGCGTTGGTGGGCGCGATCTGGCTGGGGTGAATCAGCGTCTTGCCGTCAAAGCCGAAGGCGCGCGCCTGCCGGCACTGGCGCACGAGGCCATCCTCGTCCTTGATGTTGGGGTACATGCCATCGAGCACGTCAAGGCCCATGGCGCGCGCAACCATCACCGCGCGGCTCATGGCAAAGTGCAGCGGCGCGCGGTCCACGGTGTCGAGCGCGCGCAGGTCCTTCACAAGGTCGGCGAGACCCATGACGAGGCAGGCGAGCCGGGGGCTGGCGGCGGCGATCTTCTCCAGCTTTAGGAAGCCGCGCGGAGTTTCGATCATGCACCAGATGCGCGTCTCGGGCCGCGCCTTCAGCCCTTCCATCATCGCCTCCAGCTGTAGCACCTCGGAGGCGCTTTCCACCTTGGGCAGCAGGATGGCATGCGGGCTGGCACCAACCGCCGCCTGAACGTCGGCGATGCCCCATTCGGTATCGAGCCGGTTGATGCGGATCACCAGTTCGCGCTCGCCATAGTCGCCGCCGCGCACCGCCTCGGCGGCAGCCGCGCGGGCCTCCGCCTTGGCCTCGGGCGCCACCGCGTCCTCAAGGTCCATGATGACCACGTCGCAATCGAGCGTTTTGGCCTTCTCGAGCGCGCGGGCATTGGAGGCCGGCATGTAAAGCGCGCTGCGGCGCGGGCGGCTCGATGCGATCATGAAACCCTCCTTCTTTAAACGCGTCCTAGCAGAGAATGGCTCTTGCCGGGAAGCTGCCGGACGCTGCAAGAAGGATAGGGTGAGCTGAACGATGATCGACCCGCATATTCCCGATGAGTGGCTGTATCCGCCATCCCTTTCCGTCGCGGCGCAGGTGCAGCGCGAGCTGGCCCGGCGCGTCGTGCGGGAGGATGCTCTCGACCCGGTGAATCGGCTGGCGGGCGTTGACACCAGCATGAAATGGCGGGACACGACCGGCCCCATTCACGCCGCCGTGGTGCTGATCGGCTGGCCCTCGCTGGCCGTCGAGGCCAGCTCCGGCCTCAGCGCTCCCAGCCCCATCCCCTATGTGCCGGGCTTCCTCGGCTTTCGGGAATGCCCCAGCCTCGTTGGGGCGTATCGCAAGCTGCCCGTTCCTCCCGACCTCATCTTTGTTGACGGTCACGGCATCAGCCACCCGCGCGGGCTCGGCATCGCCTGCCACCTGGGCGTGCTGCTCGACCGGCCAAGCATCGGCGTTGCCAAGAGCATTCTCATCGGCGAACCGGCCGGGCCGCTGGGCGAGGAGCCGGGCGACCGCACGCCGCTGGTGTGGAAGGGCGAGACCATCGCCATGGTGCTTCGCACCCGGCGGCGGGCCCGCCCGCTTTATATTTCCACCGGCCACCGGGTATCGCTGGAAACGGCCGTCGAGTGGGTCATGCGGACCGCGCGCGGCTATCGCCTGCCCGAGCCAACCCGCCTCGCGCACGAGGCCGCCAATGCCCATCGCCGCCAGGCCCTTGCGTCGGAGAGCGCGGAAATCAGCCCCTGAGTGGCGGGGAACGCAAGCCATGGCCACCTCGTTGGAAGGGGATTGCACATTTCCTCACAAGCGAGGTGCGCCATGAAAACGGCAATCGCGTTCGCAACTGTTCTGGTGGCGTTGGGCGGTGGTTTTCCCGTTCTGGCCCAGACGGCCAGCCAGCCGGCAGCATCCCCGCCGACGACCGCACCCGCGCCGAACATGCCCGGCATGCCGGGCATTCCCCGCTCCGTCACCGATGCCATCGGCCAGAAGACCGGCACCACGGTGCTGACCGGCAGCTACCTGCGCGAAGTGGATGAGAACGAACCCCTGCTCGGCCCCGGCAACCTGACGGTACGCCAGATGGAGGATGCCCGGGTGATGGATTCGCGCGGGCAGGCGATGGGCGAGGTTGAGGAGGTCATTGCCAACAACCGTGGCCGTATTGTCGGCGTGACGGCGGAGGTTGGCGGCTTTCTCGGCGTGGGCGAGAAGGAGGTGCTCATTCCGCTTGAGCATCTGACTGTGCGGAACGGACAATTCCAGACCGACCTGACGCAGGAGCAGTTGAAGGCCCTGCCCCGCTGGGACGACGACTGACCCGCCGCCGGACCGCCTGCCCGGTATTTTCCCGGCGGGCGCTCAGGTTTAGGGCCGCTTCTCCAGCGTCTGGCGCAATGCGGCAATTTCCGCCCGCAGCGCCTCCAGCTCCGCGTGTCCCGCCACCGGCGCGTCGCGGTCGCTTGCGTCCTGTCCAAT
The DNA here is from genome assembly GCF_022569295.1 of Pedomonas mirosovicensis. Lineage (NCBI taxonomy): Bacteria > Pseudomonadati > Pseudomonadota > Alphaproteobacteria > Sphingomonadales > Pedomonadaceae > Pedomonas > Pedomonas mirosovicensis. The sequence goes on from NZ_JAKFIA010000001.1 coordinate 2,679,630, forward strand.
GAAGAAACTGGCAAGGCTCGCCGTGATGTAGCCGAAAACGGCAAAGCCGTAGAGCGCCAGCAGGAAGGCGAGAATCCGCCCCTCCGGCGTTACCGGCCAGATATCGGTCCCCATGCCGGTGATAAGCATGCCGGTCCACCACAGCGCATGGCCGAAGGACGTGAAGCCCCCGCCCCCTGGCCGGGCCGGCTCGAAAAACAGCATGCCCGCCGCGCCCAGCAGCACCACCGCCAGGGTCAGCCCTCCCACATAGCCGAGGCCCCGGCGACTGAGCGTGTTCCTCAGCGCATTCATGCCCCGGTTGGCGGTGCCGACGATCCGCACCAGCTGCGCGCCCCGTCCCATGCGGAGGAGACGCAGCGCCCGCAATGCCCGAAACGCCTGCAACAGGCGCACGGCGGGCACGACCAGCGCAATGATGGTCAGCCAATTCTTCCGCAGGAAGGGCAGCTTGTGCGGCGCAAGCCACAGCCGCAGGCCGAACTCCAGAATGAAGATGATCCAGATGATCGTGCCGAACGCCTCCAGCGCACGCGGCGTTTTCCAGACCAGCTCCACGACCACCAGCACCAGCCATAGGAAGCTGAGCACGATCATGGGCGTCCGCAGCATCACCTCCAACTGCTCGAGCGCCGTCAGCCGTTCCTCTTCCGCCTGATATTCCGTCTTGGGAGCCTGCCTGTCCTCCATGCGCGCCTTCCCTCCGGTCTCCTCCCTGCCCGAAAGGAAAACCCCTGACGCCGCCAGCGGTTACCGTTTTTGCTGCGCCTTACAGCAACCGGATCTCCCGCAGACGCTCCTCCAGGTAGTCCTGCGCCGTGATCGGCTCCGGGTAGCGGCTGGGGTTGTCCGGCGAAACGCAGCCGGGCAGCGGCTCGATCACCACGTCCGGATTGAAATGCAGAAAGAACGGCATGGAGTAGCGCGGCCGCCTGGCCCGCTCGGGCGGCGGGTTCACCACCCGGTGGGTGGTGGAGGGCAGCACGTGATTGGTCATCCGCTGGAGCATATCGCCGATGTTGACGACGATGCATCCCGGCGGCGGGTTGATCGGCAGCCAGCGGCCGTCCTTCGTCAGAATTTCCAGCCCGCCTTCCTCCGCGCCCAGCAGCAGCGTGATGACGTTGATGTCCTCATGCGCCGCCGCGCGCACCGCGCCCGCCGCGTCCTCGGGCACCGGCGGGTAGTGCAGCACGCGAAGCAGGCTGTTGCCCGCGTTCACCCTGGCATCGAAGAAATCCGGCGCGAGGCCGAGATACTGGGCGATCGCCCGCAGCATCCGCTGGCCGAAACCATCGAGCGCTGCGTACAGGCCATAGGCTGCCTCGCGAAAGCCGTCGATCTCTTCCACCCATACGTTCTCGGGCATGAAAGCGCGGTAGGCGTGCCCCGGCGGCAGCTCGCGCCCCATATGCCAGAACTCCTTGAGGTCGTGCGCTTTGGCACCCTTGGCCGTCTCGATGCCGAACGGCGTGTAGCCCCGTGCGCCCGCCAGGCCGGGGCGGTGGTAGCGTTGCTTCGCCTCCTCCGGCCAGGCGAAGAAGGTCTTGAACCGGGCGAGCGTCCCTTCGATCAGGTCGCCCGGCAGGCCGTGGTCAGAGACGACGGCAAAGCCATACCGGGCGTAGGACTCGCCGAGGGCCCTGGCAAAGGCTGGAAAATCTGCATCGTAGAGATGATAGCTGACGGGTGGTATGGCGCTGGTCATAGCTTGAGCGTTTAAACAGTGCGTACGCTTTGAGAAAGGGTGGACCGTATGGCAGGCAACAGGGAGGTGCTCGGCACCGGCAACTATCTGGAACTGGTGCGCGAGGACGGCTGGGAATTCGTCGAGCGCAACCGGGGCAGCGGGGCCGTCGGCATCGTTCCGGTAACGGATGCGGGCGAACTGGTGCTGGTGGAGCAGTGGCGCGCCGCGCTGGACGGCCAGTCGATCGAGCTCCCGGCCGGCCTCGTTGGCGACGAGGACGACACAGACGAGGAAATGCTGGTGGCCGCCCGCCGCGAGCTGGAGGAGGAAACCGGCTTCCACGCCGAAGCGTGGACCCACCTTTACGACGGCACCACCTCCGCCGGTCTGACCTCGGAGACGGTCCACATCTACCTCGCCACCGGGCTGACCCGAATCGGCGAGGGCGGCGGCACGAGCCACGAGAACATCATCGTTCACGTCGTGCCGCTCGATGGCATCGAGAACTGGCTGGCCGCCCAGCGCCAGCGCGGCGCGATGATCGACATTAAGGTCTACGGCGCGCTTGCCGTCGCGCGCGGCGCGATCAAGCCTGCGGAATAATAGCTTTTATAGGATCTTAGCGCCGGGCTGGCCTTCCCTCGAAGCCGCCGGCCCAGCCGCGCCGTCCCTACCGGATCAGGTATGGGATACGCCTCGCGTCACCCACCCGCCGCCATATCGCAAAAGGTTGAAAACAGCACGAAACATTCTAGTCTGTGTAGGTTAATGGCGATACGGGCGTCGACGGCGATGGCGATAGGCGAGACATTAACCGAAGCGGCTCCCCCGGCCGGATTATCCGGCCAGCCGCTCTACCAGCAGATTGCTAGGGACCTTCGGTCGCGCATCACGGGACAGGAATTTGCCGCCGGCTCCTACCTTCCCACCGAGGAGAAGCTGTGCGCTCACTACCAGGTGAGCCGCTTCACCATCCGCGAGGCCCTGCGCCAGTTGCAGCAGGAGGGGCTGATTTCCCGCCGTCGCGGCGCAGGCACGCTCATCCGGCACGATGGCATCCGGCACGATGGGGCCGCCACGCCGCAAGCCGCCCCTGATGACGCCGCTGCCGCCACCACGATGGCTGACAGCCTGCAGCCGGGGCGCTTCGGCGGTTCCACCACGCTCGTGGCGGACGAGCGCTTGTCCCAGCGGCTCGGCTGCGCTGCCGGCAGCCGCTGGCTGGTGCGCTCCGCGGTCTATGCCGCGCCGGCCGCGCTGGTGGAAATCTACCTGTCAGAGACCCTGCGGTCGCTGGCCGGGCAGGTTACTCCCGGTCAGGAGCCGTTGTGGGAGCAGTTGGAGCGCCTTGGCCGGCCGCTGGGGCGCGTGCAGGTGAAGGTGCAGTCCGTCACTCCCAACCAGAGCGAGGCGCGGCTGCTGAACGTGGCAGCGCTGGCGCCGTGCCTGCGGATCACCACCCTGTGCCACGACCTGGCGGGCGAGCTGCTCGCCTGCGCCACCCACCTGCATCCCGGCCACAGCTTCGTCTACGAGACCGACATTCCGCCCGGCAAGGCAGCCTACTGGCGCCACCAATAGGCCACCTTTCCGCAGCCCTTTACTCGGCCGGTAGCCCCCAGCATTCGTGGAGGATCTTCCAGGCCTCGTCAGCCGTCTCCACGAACCTGAACAGTTCCAGATCGCGCGGCGAGATGGTGCCTTCCTCCGCCAGCGCCTCGAAGTTCACCACCCGGTTCCAGAAGGCCTTGCCGAACAGCAGCACCGGAATGGGCGATATCTTGCCCGTCTGGATGAGGGTGAGGGTCTCGAACAGCTCATCGAACGTGCCGAAGCCGCCGGGGAACACCACCACCGCCCGCGCCCGCATCAGGAAGTGCATCTTCCTGAGGGCGAAATAGTGGAACTGGAAGCTCAGCGACGGGGTGACGTATTCGTTCGGATACTGCTCGTGCGGCAGCACGATGTTGAGGCCGATGCTGGGCGCGCCCACGTCATAGGCGCCCTTGTTCGCCGCCTCCATGATGCTCGGCCCGCCGCCGGAGCACACCACGAAATGCCGCTCCCCGTCCGCGTCCTGCGGCATGCTGGAGAAGCGGCGGGCAAGCTTGTAAGCCTCGTCGTAATAGTGCGCCTTCTCCTTCAGCCGCTCGGCCACCAGTTTCTCGCGCGGGGTCTTGGCCGCCGCCAGCAGCGCCTCTGCCTCGGGCGGAGAGGGAATGCGGGCCGAGCCGTAGAACACCACTGTCGAGGCGATGCGGTGCTCCTGCAGGATCATCTCCGGCTTCAGCAGCTCCAGCTGGAAGCGAACCGGGCGCAGTTCTTCCCGCAGCAGGAAATCATTATCCGCAAAGGCCAGCCGATAGCTCGGGTGGTTGGTCTGGGGCGTACCCTCGACCCGTTCCGCTAGGTCCGCTTCCGCGCTTGCGCTGGGGAAGATCCGTCGGGGTGGGGAGACATCGGCAGTCATAGAGTCCATCGTTTGTTGAACTTGATAAGGCACGCCGGATTTACCGCAGCCGGTCGATCAAAGCCCGTTCTTTGTTGCGGGAAGGCCGCTGGGCCAGACCAATGCCCGCCCGCATCATCGCCCAGAACGCGCCATACCGCCACTGCCCGTCCGGAGCGGGGCCGGAAACTCGCCGCGCCTGTGCAACTGTTGACGGTTCGTGAACGGCATGTCGCGATTGGCCGCAAGGAAGCATCTCGACTTACGCGCGCGCGACTGCCATAGCCGAACCATGCCTACCCTTGACACCGCCGCGCCCGACCCCGGCGCTCAACCGAAAACGGCCTTCGCCTTTCGGGATTTCCGCTTCTTTTGGGCAGCCCGTTTCCTGGGCAGCTTCTCCACCCTCATGTCCGTTGTCGGCATCGGCTGGCTGGTCTACGAAATCGCCCGGCGCACCCACAGCATCAAGGAAGCCTCGCTGTATCTTGGCCTCATCGGCCTGGTGCAGTTCGCGGCGCTGGCCGGATGCACCCTGTTCGCCGGCTATGTCGCCGACCATGTGGACCGGCGCTGGGTTGCGCGCGGCGCCATCATGGTCGAGATCTTCTCCGCCGCCTGGCTGTTCACCCACACCGTCACCGGCATCGACGTGCTGTGGCCCATCTTCGTCTCGGCCGCGCTCATGGGCGTCGGGCGCGCCTTCATGGGGCCGGCGCTGCAGTCGCTCGCGCCCAACCTGGTGCCGCGCGATATCCTGCCCTCGGCCATCGCCTGGAACTCCATCGCCTGGCAAACGGCAGCCGTCGGCGGCCCCGCCGCCTGCGGCTACCTGATGGCGCTCGGCCCCCAGTGGGTGTTCGGCACCTGCCTTGTGATGCTGTGCCTTGCGCTCCTCTGCATGTTCTGCATCCGCCCGGTTGCCCGCACCGCCGTCGCGCACAAGGCCAAGCCATGGCGCTCCATCGTCGCGGGCCTCAAGTACATCCGCACCAACCGCATCATTCTGGGCGCGATCTCGCTCGACCTGTTCGCCGTGCTGCTGGGCTCGGCCACGGCCATGCTGCCGGTCTTCGCCCGCGATGTGCTGATGGTGGGCCCCGAAGGCCTCGGCAACCTGCGCGCGGCGCCGGCCGTCGGCGCGGCGCTGGTGGCGCTGGTGCTCACGCGCGGCGGGCTGCGCCACAACGTCGGCCTGTGGATGTTCTCTTGCGTCGGCCTCTTCGGCCTGTGCACGGTGGTGTTCGGCCTGTCCAAATCCTTCCCGCTGTCGATGGCGGCGCTCATCGTCCTCGGCGGGGCGGACATGATCAGCGTCTACGTCCGCCAATCGCTCGAGCAGCTCTACACGCCTGATGACATGCGCGGGCGCGTCGCCTCGGTCAGCACCCTGTTCGTCAGCGCTTCTAATGAGCTGGGCGAGTTCCAGTCCGGCCTCATGGCGCGGCTGCTCGGCGCTGTGCCGTCCGTCATCGTCGGCGGCATCGGCGCGCTCATCGTCACCGGCCTGTGGGCCTGGGCCTTCCCCGAGCTTCGCAAGGCCAACAAGCTGGTGCCGCCCGAGCCCATACCTGCAAAGCCTGTATCAACCGACAACGGCAAAGCCTCACCGGCCTCGTGAGAAGAAATTCTCGCTTGGCCTTGGAAAGCATGGCCTTATCTTGTCTGCAGATTGGCCGGTTCCGCATTTGGAGGCATTCATGAAAGCGAACAGCGTTCTCGAGACCATCGGCAACACGCCGCACATCCGCGTCAACCGTCTCTTCGACGGCTCGCATGAAGTGTGGATCAAGTCCGAGCGGTCGAACCCCGGCGGGTCGATCAAGGATCGTATCGCCCTTGCCATGATCGAGGACGCCGAGCGCTCCGGCGCGCTGAAGCCCGGCGGGGTGATCGTCGAGCCCACCTCGGGCAACACCGGCATCGGCCTGGCGATGGTCGCCGCCGTGAAGGGCTACAAGATCATCCTCGTCATGCCCGACAGCATGTCGATCGAGCGCCGCCGCCTGATGCTGGCCTACGGTGCCACCTTCGTGCTCACCCCGCGCGAGAAGGGCATGAAGGGTGCGGTCGAGAAGGCGACCGAAATCGTCAATGAAACGCCGGGCGCATGGATGCCCCAGCAGTTCGAGAACCCAGCCAACGTGACGGTGCACGAGCAGACAACGGCACAGGAAATCCTCGCCGACTTCCCCGAGGGGCTGGATTACATCATCACCGGCGTCGGCACCGGCGGCCACATCACCGGCGTCGCCAAGGTGCTGAAGAAGAAGTGGCCGAACCTCCAGGTGCTCGCGGTCGAACCCACCCAGTCCCCCGTGCTCTCCGGCGGCCAGCCCGGCCCGCACCCCATCCAGGGCCTTGGCGCGGGTTTCGTGCCGGTCATCATGGACACCAGCCTGCTCGATGGCGTCGTGCAGGTGGAAGCAGAAGACGCCCGCGAGATGGCCCGCCGCGCAGCGAAGGAGGAAGGCCTCCTCGTCGGCATTTCCTCGGGCGCGACGCTCGCCGCCATCGCCCAGAAGCTGAAGGACATTCCGGCGGGCAGCCGCATCCTCGGCTTCAACTACGACACGGGCGAGCGTTACCTCTCCGTGCCGGATTTCCTGCCCAGCGAGAGCTGATCCGGGCAGCAAAGCCACAGACACTCGGCTTACTGGCGAAGGGGGGCGGCAACGCCCCCTTTTCCATTTGGCCCGCTTGCGGCACAAGAAGGGCCCCCAATCCGTTTCTGCCTGGCATGTGGTTGTGATGGTCGAGCTTCTTGATGTTCCCCCCGGCGCCATTGCCAGCGTCGTCACTTACCTGGAGATGACCGAGCGCCCCCGCCCCCGGCCGGGCCCGGTGATGATGGGTTTGCACCTTGTGCCGATGAGCGACCCCGATCCCGAGCGCTACCGCGCCCTGTTCCGCGCCATCGGCGCGCCGTGGCTGTGGTTCAGCCGGCTGCAGCTGGATGATGCGTCCTTACGCGCCAGGCTGACCGCGCCTGGCGTTGCCCTTTATGCAGTGCAGGAGCGCAAGGTAGACGTGGGGCTGCTGGAGCTGGACTTTTCAGCGCAAGACGAGGTGGAAATCAGCTTCTTCGGTCTTGCGCCGCACTGCACCGGCCGCGGCGCGGGTTCGTGGCTGATGGCGCAGGCGCTGGCGCTCGCCTGGGCGAAGAAGCCCCGGCGGGTGTGGCTGCACACCTGCAGCCTTGACCACCCGCGCGCCCTGGCGTTTTATCAAAAGCACGGCTTTCGCCCCTACGCCCGCAAGGTGGAGATCGCGCCAGACCCCCGCCTTACTGGCCTGCTTCCGCCAGACGCCGCCCCGCACGTTCCCGTGATCGGAGAGACAGCATGATCGACTGGTCTCAAGTCCGCGCCCTCAGCTTTGACTGCTACGGCACGCTGATCGACTGGGAAAGCGGCATCCTCCAGGCGCTCGCCCCCTGGGTCAGCCGCTTCGGGTCCGCCAAGGTGCTGGCCGGCTTCGGCGCGGTGGAGCCGGATCTGGAGCATGCCCACCCCATCTGGCCCTATCGGCAGGTGGTGGCAGAGGTCTACCGCCAGATGGCGCGGGAGCTGGACGTTGCCAGCGATGACGCGGCCGCCGTCCGCTTCGCCGACTCCATCGCCAACTGGCCACCGTTTCCCGACACCATCGCCGCCCTCCGGAAGCTGAAAAGCCGGTTCCAGCTGTTCATCCTCTCGAACGTGGACGAAGCCAGCATCCTCGGCTCGCTAAAGCTGCTGGCCGTGCCGTTCGACGGCGTGTTTACCGCCGAGCAGATCGGCTCCTACAAGCCCAACCCCCGCAACTTCGATTTCCTGCTGGCGCAGATGGCGGCGCGCGGCATCACGCCCCAGCAGATCGTCCACGTGGCCCAGTCCCTCTACCACGACCACGGCCCCGCCCAGGCCGCCGGCCTCAAGACGGTGTGGATCGACCGCACCCAGGGCAAGCCGGGCGCCACCCGCCTGCCCCACCCCCTGCCGCCCTTTGACCTGCGCTTCGAGACGCTGGGCGAGTTCGCCGCCCGCGCCGTCACCACGCACTGAGCACCCAGTTCTCGCACAAGCAAGGCTTGCCCTTCCCAGCAAGCTCCTACCTACCGCCTTTCGCCTGTCTGCCGCCTTTGCGGCCGGCATTGACCGGGAGGTTCTCTTGCCTTAGTTTGGATCCATGGATCCAAACTCTATCGAAGCGATTCTGCGCGACGAGATTGAACAGGGGCGGCTGGCCCCTGGCACGCCGCTGAAGCAGGAAGACCTCGCTGCCCGCTTCAAGGTGAGCCGCCAGCCTGTCCGCCGCGTGCTGGAGCGCCTGCTGGTCGCCGGGTTTCTCACACGCCGGTCAGACCGCACCGTCGTTGTCGCCGAATGGAGCGCCAGGCAAGCGCTTGAGCTGATCGGCGTTCGGGTGGCGCTCGAAACCCATGCCCTGCGCCTGTCCCTGCCCCGGCTGGACGAGCGCACACTCCGCAAGGCCCGCCGCATCTGCGAGGCGCTGCTGGACGAGGACGACCCGGCCGAGATTGAGGAGCTGGACATTCAGTTCCACCGCCTTCTTTACAGCGGCTGCGCTAATGACCGCCTGCTGGCGATGATCGAGGATCTGCGCCGCGAAGGCCGCCGCATCTATGCCATGCAGCCCAGGGGAAGCATGACGCGCACCACTCTCTACAAGGAGCATCAGGCCCTTCTGTCGGCCTGCATGAACAAGGACATCGACAGGGCCGTCGACGCCCTCTCGGCCCACCTGTCAGACACCCCGCCCCTCATCCAGCAACCGGAAGGAGACCCCGCATGAGCAGCTTCAGCGCCGAAGTGGCATGGGAGCGCGGCGACGCCCGCTTTACGGACAACCGCTATAGCCGCGCCCATCGCTGGAGCTTCGATGGCGGCCACGTCGTCCCCGCCTCCTCCTCGCCCCACGTGGTGCCGCTGCCCTACTCGGTCGCGGAGAACGTGGACCCCGAGGAAGCCTTCGTCGCCGCGCTTTCCAGCTGCCACATGCTGTTCTTCCTGTCGCTTGCGGCCAAGAAGGGCCTCATCGTCGACAGCTACACGGACAAGGCCGAAGGCGTGATGGAGACCATCGGCGGCAAGACGCAGGTCACCCACGTCACCCTCAACCCGCGCGTCGCCTACGCGGGCCAGGCGCCCAATCGGGACACCGAAGCCGACCTCCACCACCGCTCCCACGAGCTGTGCTTCCTCGCCAACTCGGTGAAGACCGAGATCGAGGTGAATTTCTAGATTTCTTGTTTTGCAGGAGGGGCTCGCCCCTCCTGCACCTCCCTTGCGTTTATCGGGCCGCGCCCTTTCCCCACGCACGGCCCATTAAGATCACCCCCAAGAAAAGGGCCGCACCCGCCATAACGGACACGGCCCTTAAAACGAATGGGGGTGTGGGGGTTAAGACCCCCACGAACTAACCTTTACCTAAAACCCCGGGCCGTCTCACGGATCAGGTCCAGCGCGGCGTTTACGTGGCGGGTTTCGGTGTTGGTCTGGCCCACCTGAAAGCGGATGACGTAGCGGCCGCCCAGGCGGGTTTGGGTGAAGTAGGCCTTGCCCGTATCATTGAGCGCGGTGAGCAGCCGCTCGTTGTGGGCGTCCAGTTCCTCTTCGGGCAGCCCTTCGGGTCGGTGACGGAAGGTGAAGAGGGCCAGCTTCAGCGGCGAGGTGATCTCGAAGCCCGGCTCCGCCGCCAGCGTATCGTGGGCGTGCTTGGCCAGTTCGATGTGGCGGCGGAGGAGCGTTTGCAGCCCTGAAAGGCCGTAGGAGCGCAGCACGAACCACAGCTTGAGCGCGCGGAAGCGGCGGCCCAGCGGCACGCTCCAGTTGCTGTAGTCGGTGACGCCGTTCGCGCCGTGGGTGCGGAGGTATTCCGGCACCAGCGAGAGGGTCCGCATCAGCGCTTCAGGGTCGCGCACATAGTGGGCCGAGCAGTCGAAGTTGGTGAGCAGCCACTTGTGCGGGTTGAAGACGAAGCTGTCCGCCAGTTCCAGCCCGTCCGCCATCCAGCGCCATTCCGGCAGGATGAGGGCCGAGCCCGCCCAGGCGGCGTCCACGTGCACGAAGGCCCCGTGGGAGCGGGCGATCTGCGAGACCGCCCACACGTCGTCCATGCCGCCGGTGCCGGTGCCGCCGATGCAGGCAACGACGCAGGCGGGCGTGATGCCCGCCGCCACGTCTCGGCGAATGGCCGCTTCCAGCGCATCGAGCCGCACGGCGCGGTTTTCGTCCACGGGGATCTTGCGGACCATATCGGCGCCGAAGCCCGCTACCCGCGCGCCTTTCTCCACCGATGAGTGGGCGTCCTCGCTGCAATAGACCGCCAGCCGCTGGCCGGTGCTGGAGAGCCCTTCCTTGTTGGCGGCATCGCCGGTCGCTCTCTCCCGCGCCATCAGCAGGGCCGAGAGCGTCGCCTCCGACGCGCTGGCTTGAATGGAGCCACGGAAGTCCTGCGGCAGGTCGAGCGCGCGGGCCAGCCACTCCATCATCCGCCCTTCCATTTCGGTGGCGGCGGGGGAGGTCTGCCACAGCATGCACTGGGCGGCCAGCGTCGAGGTCAGCATTTCCGCCAGCACGGAGGGCGGGCTGGCGTTGGCCGGGAAGTAGGCGAAGAAGCTGGGGTGCTGCCAGTGGGTCATGCCCGGCAGCACGATATCCGTGAAGTCCTTGAAGATCGCTTCGAACGGCTCGCCCTGCTCAGGTGGCGCTTCGGGCAGTTGGGCGGCAATGCTGCCCGGCGCAACGCTGGCCCGCACCGGGTATTCTTCCACGCCCGCCATATAGTCCGCCATCCAGTCCACCAGCGCGTGGGCGTGGCGGCGAAACGTCTCGGTATCCAACACTCATCTCCATAAACGACAAGGCCCGACGCAGGAGCATCGGGCCTTGTCTAGGATATTCCGGGACGACGGCAACCGCTTACTCGGCAGCGGTCACGCCCTTCTCATCCAGAAGCTGCGCCAGCTCGCCGGACTCGAACATTTCCATCATGATGTCCGAGCCGCCGATAAACTCGCCCTTCACGTAGAGCTGGGGAATGGTCGGCCAGTTGGAGAACTGCTTGATGCCCTCGCGCAGCTCCGGGTTTTCCAGCACGTTGTAGCTGGCGTAGGAGACGTCCAGACGCTCCAGAATCGCCACGGCGCGCGACGAGAAGCCGCACTGCGGGAAGTCCGGCGTGCCCTTCATGAAAAGCACCACGTCGTAGGTATCAACCGCCTGACGGATGCTGTCGAAAACGTTTTCGCTCATATGTTCTACTCCAAGCTCAGGCCGCCGGTGCCTTGGTGGTCAGCGCCAGCGCGTGCAACTCGCCGCCCATCCGGCCCTGCAACGCCTGATAAACCAATTGATGCTGCCGCACCCGCGGCAGCCCTGCGAAGGCGGACGACACCACGGTCGCCGCATAGTGGTCGCCGTCGCCCGCCAGGTCATCGATGGTGACCTCGGCGTCCGGCAGGGCCTCCTTGATGAGGCGCGCGATGTCGTCAGCTGCCATTGGCATGGTACGATACTCTACCTTGTCCGCATCCGCCCCGTTTTGCCGAGGCCGGTGCTCAAATGCTCTCGAAGAACTGACGGCGGGCTTCCGCCATCTTCTCTTCCATCACGCGACGCACCTGGTGCTCCGAAATCTCGATGCCACGGGCGGTCAGGTCGCCGTAAATCTTGCGGAACACGTCATCGTCGCCCGCTTCCTCGAAATCGGCATGGATCACCGACTTGGCGTAGGTTTCCGCCTCTTCCGGCGTCAGCTTCAAAAGCTCGGCCGCCCACAAACCCAGGAGCTTGTTGCGCCGGGCTGCCACCTTGAACTGCAGCTCCGCATCCCGCGCGAACTTATCCTCGAACGCCTTCTCCCGGTTGTCGAACGTGGTCATGGCCTCTTTCTCTTGGAACTGATCGATCTCATTCCCTACATAGAGAGCCGCCTGGGCCATATCAACATCCAGCCAGGCTGGAGTGCGCGAATCGCTGCCTGATAACGGGATGACAATCTTCAATTGTTCCCCAGGACCCTTTGGAGTATGGAGGACCCGACTCGCTGGGGCGGCCCTCGCGGCTTGGCCCTGATCTGCCGAAGGGACATATCAGGAACCGAGCGTTACAAGCGTATCAGGCCCGTCAGCATAGACACTTCCGACTCAGTGGACCCAATTATGTCTCGCCGTCGCCAAATTTACGAAGGCAAGGCCAAGATCCTTTACGAAGGACCCGAGCCTGGCACTCTCATCCAGTATTTCAAGGATGACGCGACCGCCTTCAACGCGCAGAAGAAGGGCACGATCTCCGGCAAGGGCGTGCTCAACAACCGCATCTCGGAGCATGTGTTCACGCTCCTCGGCAACATGGGCATTCCGACCCATTTCATCCGCCGCCTGAACATGCGCGAGCAGCTGGTGCGGCAGGTGGAAATCGTGCCGATCGAGGTGGTTGTCCGCAACGTGGTGGCGGGCTCGCTGGCCAAGCGGCTGGGCCTGGAAGAAGGCATGCCGCTGCCGCGCACCATCATCGAATATTATTACAAGAACGATGCCCTCGGCGATCCGATGATCACCGACGAGCACATCGCCGCCTTCGGCTGGGCGACCCAGGAAGAGATGCATGACATCGCGGACCTCGCGATCCGCATCAACGATTTCCTGTCGGGCCTGTTCGCCGGCATCGGCATCAAGCTCGTCGATTTCAAGCTGGAGTTCGGCCGCCTGTGGGAAGGCGACTACAGCCGCATCCTGCTGGCGGACGAGATCAGCCCCGACGGCTGCCGCCTGTGGGACGCCGCCACCGGCGAGAAGCTCGACAAGGACCGCTTCCGCCGCGACCTCGGCGGTGAAGTGGAAGCCTATCAGGAAGTCGCGCGCCGCCTCGGCCTGCTGCCGGAAGGTTCGGTCTCGACGGTTCTTGATCTGGAACAGCACCGCAAGGCACGCGAGGAAGGACGGGGATGAAAGCCAAGGTTTACGTGACGCTGAAGAACGGGGTGCTCGACCCCCAGGGCAAGGCCATTGAGGGTGCGCTCCATGGCCTGGGCTTCAGCGGTGTTGAGGACGTGCGTCAGGGCAAGTTCATCGAACTGGAAGTGGCCGAGACCGACGAGGCCAAGGCCAAGGCCCAGATCGATGAGATGTGCCGCAAGCTGCTGGCCAACACCGTCATCGAGAACTACCGGATCGAACTGGCCTGAGAGCCGGTCAGGACGCCGCCCGCCCCGCCGGGCGGCCGATCCGCTTTCGGGCCAGCCCCGAGTGCAACACCCAGAACTAGGGTCCCAAAACTAGGGTCAAGGTTATGAAATCCGCCGTTATCGTCTTTCCGGGTTCCAACTGCGACCGCGACATGGCCGCTGCCCTGCACAAGATCAGCGGCAACGCGCCCGCCATGGTCTGGCACGGCGACAGCACCCTGCCCGAGGGTCTGGATCTGATCGCCCTGCCCGGCGGCTTCTCCTACGGCGACTACCTGCGCTCCGGCGCGATGGCCGCCCAGTCGCCGATCATGCGCGAGGTGGTCAAGGCCGCCGAGCGCGGCGTCAAGGTGCTGGGCGTGTGCAATGGCTTCCAGATCGTCACTGAAGCCGGGCTGCTGCCGGGCGCTCTGATGCGGAACGCCGGCCTCAAGTTCATCTGCCGCGACGTGGCGCTGAAAGTGGAAAGCGCCGATACCGCCTACACCAGCCACTACCAGCCTGGTCAGGAAGTGGTGTTCCCGGTCGCCCACCACGACGGCAACTACTTCGCCGACGATGAGACGCTGGCCCGCCTCGAAGGCGAGGGCCGGGTGGTGTTCCGCTATGTTGAAAACCCCAACGGCTCGCGCAACGACATCGCCGGCATCATCAACGAAAAGGGCAACGTCATCGGCATGATGCCCCACCCGGAACGGCTCATCGAGCCGGAACAGGGCGGCACCGACGGCCGCGCCCTCTTCGAGAGCGTGATCGCCTCGCTGAAGTAAGGCTTGCGCTTCGCTGGTTACACGAAAGGCCGGAGGGTTTGCCCCCGGCCTTTTCGTTTTGGAGTGAATCAATCGAGGCTCGCCTGAATGGCCTGAAAGTCGAGCGCGGCGGCTGCGGCGCGGAGCCTCGGCTCCAGCCTCGGATGGCCATGGCCGCCCTCGGCCGGGCTGGAGATGGCGACCAGCTGAACCGCTCCCTTCGGTGCGCCCTTGTCGAAATAGTCCAGGTTGGGGCGGACATAGAAGCTGGCGTCCGCGGCGCTGCAGTCCCCGAAGACCTGCCGCAGCCGGGCGCTGACGCAGGCGGGTTCGGCGCGCTCCAGCGGGCTGAGCGCCGCCAGCGCCGCTGTCTGCTCGTCGAGCGTCGCCTGCATCTTCGGGTGCGGCGTGCCGCCGATCTCGGCAATGGTGGCGCGCGTCTCGTCGATGAGCTTCTGGAGATATTCGCCCTTCGTCACGTTGACGAACGGCTCGCGGCCGGGCTTGGTCACCACCACCACGTCGCGCACGCCCACGCGGTAGACCGGGAAGCCCTGAACCGATCCGGTCTTGAGCGGCAAGTACTGGATGTCCCGGACAGGGTCGCTGCCCGCCGCATTGGCGTAAAAGGCCATCAGGTCGTTGATGAAGATCCGGAAGGTCGGGCCCTCGAGCCTCCCCATATAGGCTCCGGCGGCGTCCGGCTTGGCCCCGTGCTCCAGATCGATCTCCTGCGGCAGGATAATGGCTTCGGCGCGGGCCGGGTGGCTGGCGGGGAAGCCCTCGGGCAGGGTGTCGATGCGCGCGCTGCGCCGGATGCTGAAGCCGCGCGGATCGGTGAGCGCCGGCGTTGCGAGCACGCGCGCCACGAGGGCGTCGATCTTGCTCGTCAGCGTCTTGCGCGCGGCGACGGGCAGCGCAGGGTCCGTCACCTGCACCGAGAGCGGCGTAATCCGCCCTTTCGCGGCCGCCGAAGCGGCGCTCTGCACGGCAACCGCCGAGTGCGGTAGCACCGCGCCGACAGCGCAGGCGATACCGACCGCCACGGCGGCCGTGGAACGTAGACATGAGGGCATCGGGGCGCCTTTCATCATCTTTATGTCATACGAGGAATGTTTGCCATTTGCCTTGCCCCGAGCAGGCTGTCCAGCGAAACCAGCGTTGCCGCACGGCGGCCGAAGACCACAGGCCGTTTCCCGGCCAATGCGCCACGGCGGCCCTCGCTTGAGAGATCTCCCGTTATCCGTTATGTTACATGTAACGGAGGTTCCATGGCCCAGCCTCATCCGAACGACACCCGACGCCGCGTGAGCGATTACCGCGCACGGCTGCGCGCCCAAGGATTAAAGCCCATTCAGATCTGGGTTCCGGATGTGCGCTCGCGCGCCTTTCTGGAGCAGGCCCATCTGCAAAGCCTTGCCGTTTCCCGCTCCCCTTCGGCGGAGGAGGACCAGGCGTTCGTCGATGCCGTCGCGGACTGGAACGATGAATGAAGCGCGGCGCGATCGTCACGGTTGCCGCCGGCGGCTATGCCGGAAAGCCACGGCCCGCCGTCATCCTCCAGAGCGACGCCTTTGACGGCACGGATTCGGTGACGGTCTGCCTGCTGACAACCACCGCCGTCGACGCCCCGCTCATCCGGCTTCCCATCGAGCCGAGCCCTTCCAACGGCCTGCAACAGCCGTCCTGGCTCATGGTCGACAAGATCGTGACCGTGCGCCGCAGCCAAGTCGATCAGCGCATCGGCGAGCTGGCCGCGCAGGACATGGTCCGCCTCAACCGCGCGGTCCTCGTCTTCCTCGGGTTGGCGGGGTAACCGCCGGATCGCAAGGGGGCGAAGCCACTGGCTGTGCAACCCCTTGCATCAAGGCCCGAAGGGCTGGCTTCCCGGCGTTACCCCACCGCTGCCGTGACGATAACCTCCACCAGATACTCCGGCGCGGCGAGCTTGCCCTCGATGGTGGCGCGGGCGGGCGCGTGGCCGGGGGCGACCCAGGCGTCCCACACCTTGTTCATCTCAGGAAAGGTCGAGATGTCGGCGAGGATGATCTGGGCGGAGAGGATGCGGGTCTTGTCGCTGCCCGCGAGCGCCAACAGGCGATCGACCTCGGCCAGCGCGCTGGCGGTCTGCTCGGCGACGCTTGCGCCGGTCTCGCCCACCTGCCCCGCCAGATAGACGGTGCCGTTGTGGATGACCGCCTGGCTCATGCGGGCTCCGGTTTCGAGGCGGGTGATGGTGGTGGACATGGCTGATCCTTTGCTGTGTGGAACGAACTGGATCAAGGCCATGGCCGGTTCCGGCCCGATAATCAAGGGCGGCAAAAGGAGGCGGCCGGGCGGGGCGGGGCATGAGTGGCGCGCATCGTCACAGAACGCCACAGAACGGCCATCGCAGGCTGGCGTTCTGTTCCCCAAGCCGCTATGAGCGTGCCCAATTGTCCCGCGCTTTTTGGATTGAGAGACTGAATGTCCGTGTCCTCCCCAGCCATTACGCCCGAAGTCGTCGCCGAACACGGCCTCACCAACGAGGAATACGAGGTCATCCTCAAGAGCCTCGGCCGGGAGCCGAACCTCACCGAACTCGGCATCTTCTCCGTCATGTGGTCGGAGCACTGCTCCTACAAGTCGAGCCGCGTGCACCTGAAGAAGCTGCCGACCAAGGCCCCGTGGGTCATCCAGGGCCCGGGCGAGAACGCGGGCGTCATCGACATCGGCGACGGCTGGGCCGCCATCTTCAAGATGGAGAGCCACAACCACCCGTCCTACATCGAGCCCTACCAGGGCGCGGCGACGGGCGTCGGCGGCATCCTGCGCGACGTGTTCACCATGGGCGCGCGCCCCATCGCCAACATGAACGCCCTGCGCTTCGGTGAGCCGACGCACCCGAAGATGCGCCACCTCATCTCGGGCGTGGTCTCCGGCATCGGCGGCTACGGCAACTGCGTCGGCGTGCCGACGGTCGGCGGCGAGGTGAACTTCCACGCCTCCTACAACGGCAACATCCTCGTCAACGCCATGACGGTGGGCATCGCCCGCACGGACAAGATCTTCTACTCGGCCGCCGCAGGGCTGGGGAATCCGGTGGTCTACGTCGGCTCCAAGACCGGCCGCGACGGCATCCACGGCGCGACCATGGCGTCCGCCGAGTTCACCGAGGATTCGGAGGAGAAGCGCCCCACCGTGCAGGTGGGCGACCCCTTCACCGAGAAGCTGCTGATCGAAGCCTGCCTCGAGCTGATGGCGTCGGACGCGATCGTCGCCATTCAGGACATGGGCGCGGCGGGCCTCACCTCCTCGTCGGTCGAGATGGCGTCCAAGGGCGGCGTCGGCCTCGAGCTGGACCTCGACAAGGTGCCGTGCCGCGAAGAGGGTATGGTGCCCTATGAGATGATGCTCTCCGAATCCCAGGAGCGCATGCTGATGATCCTGAAGCCCGGCCGCGAGGCCGAGGCGGAGAAGATCTTCCACAAGTGGGGGCTGGATTTCGCCGTCATCGGCACCATCACCGACACCGAGCGGCTGGTGCTGAAGTTCAAGGGCGAAGTGGCGGCGGACATTCCGCTGGGTCCGCTCGGCGACAACGCCCCGGCCTACGAGCGCCCGTATGTGCCGACGCCGAAGCCTGCCGAGCTGTCCGCCGAGGCGGTGCCCGCGCCCAACGATTACGGCGCGGCGCTGCTCAAGCTCGTCGGCTCGCCGGACATGGCCTCGCGCCGCTGGATCTGGGAACAGTATGATCACATGGTCATGGCCAACACCATCCAGCGCCCCGGCGGCGACGCGGCGGTCGTGCGCGTGCAGGACGGCACCCAGAGCAAGAAGGCGCTCGCCATCTCCACCGACTGCACCCCGCGCTACTGCTTCGCGGACCCGGTCGAGGGCGGCAAGCAGGCCGTGGCCGAGGTATGGCGCAACATCACCGCCGTCGGCGCCAAGCCGCTGGCGATCACCGACTGCATGAACTTCGGCAACCCGCAGCGCCCCGAGATCATGGGCCAGTTCGTCGGCTGCATCGAGGGCATGGCGGACGCCTGCAACGCGCTCGACTTCCCGGTCGTCTCCGGCAACGTGTCGCTCTACAACGAGACCAACGGCTCCGGCATCCTGCCGACCCCGGCCATCGGCGGCGTCGGCCTCTTGGAAAACTACGAGACCATGGCGACCGTCGCCTTCAAGGCGGCGGGCGAGACCATCGTGGTGCTGGGCGAAACCAAAGGCCACCTCGGCCAGTCGCTTTATCTGCGGGAAATCCTTGGCCGCGAGGAAGGCGCGCCGCCGCCGGTTGACCTGAGCCTTGAGCGCAAGACCGGCGACTTCGTGCGCGAGCAGATCCGCGCCGGGGCGCTGACCGCCGTGCACGACTGCTCGGACGGCGGCATCATCGCTGCCGTGGTCGAGATGGCCCTGGCGGGCAAAATCGGCGCGGAACTGGCCATCCCGGCCGAAGTCACCGCGCCCCACGCCTGGCTGTTCGGCGAGGATCAGGGCCGCTACGTCGTCACCACCCGGAATGTGGAAGCCCTGCTGGCCGCAGCTTCGGCGGCGGGCGTCGCCGCCACCGTCATCGGCGAGACCGACGGCGACCACGTGACCGCCCGCGACCTGTTCAGCGTCGCCATCGCCGACCTGCGGCAGGCCCACGAAGAGTGGCTGCCGTCGCTGATGGCGTAAGCGCAGGCTGGTTTGTTTTGCAGGAGGGTCTTGGACCCTCCTGCACCTCCCATTTTTTCTATCGGGCCACGCCCCTCATCACGCGCACGGCCCAATTTCCCAACCAAAAGAAAAACGACCCCTCCCCGGTATGCGCCGGAAACACGGCCCGACAAACGGAAAGGGAGTGCAGAGGGTCCAATACCCTCTGCAAAACAAGAAGACCCGCCCCCTCCCCGCCTCGCATGCCCCGTGAAGGCCCGTAAAGGCCCCTTACAGCGCGATTCCGAGTCTGCCTGCTACCACCCTAGCCGACATAGGCAAAAACCTCTCAGTGAGCGTTTAAACCACACTAGCGGCGATTTCGCTTTATGTTAAGCGCGCGCATGTTGTCATGGCGCACCAAAGCCCCGCGAAGCGATCCTTCCCTCCCTGCGTTTCTCCGCCTGTTGCAGTGTAGTGAGGAGGCTGCCTCGTGAAGACGCTTTACGAAACCAGGGCCACGGCGACCGGCGGGCGGGAAGGCCACACCGAAACGGAAGACGGCAGGGTGGCATTCGACCTCTCCATCCCCGAGGGGCTGGGCGGCAAGGGCGGCTCCGGCGCCAACCCGGAGCAGCTGTTCGCGGCGGGCTATGCCGCCTGCTTCCTGAGCGCGGTAAAGGCCGCCGCCCCCAAGCACAACGTGGAGGTGCCCGAAGACGCCAAGGTGACGGCGACGGTTGGCATCGGGCGACGGGATGACGGCGTGGGCTACGGCCTTGCCGTGCGCCTCACCGTCGAGATGCCGGGCATCGAGCCGGAACAGGCCGAGGCGGTGGTGCGGGCGGCCCACGAGGTGTGCCCCTACTCCCACGCCATCAAGGGCAATGTGGAAGTAGATCTGGGCGTCATCTGAGACGCTGCGTCTCAAAGGAAACCACGCCCGATGGGGGGCTGGTTTGACCGCCCGCCCCTTCCATTGCACCCTGCTCGAAACCTGCTCCATGGGGAAGGAGAGCCATGCCGCAATCCCGCGACATTAACCGCCGCATCGTTCTGGCCGCGCGGCCCAAGGGCGCGCCGACACCGGAGAATTTCCGGCTGGAGGAAGCGCCCGTGCCGCAACCCGGCAACGGGCAGGTGCTGCTGCGGACGCTGTACCTCTCACTCGACCCCTACATGCGTGGGCGGATGGACGAAGGCCCGTCCTACGCCGAGCCGGTTTCGCTGGGCGGGGTGATGGTGGGCGGCACGGTAAGCCGGGTGGAGGCTTCCAACCATCCCGGCTTTGCGCCGGGCGATCTGGTGCTCTCCTACTGCGGCTGGCAGGACTACGGCATCTCGGACGGCCGGGAACTTATCAAGCTCGACCCTTCCATGGAGAACCCCTCCCATGCGCTTGGCGTGCTCGGCATGCCGGGCATGACCGCCTACTTCGGCCTCCTCGATATCGGCCAGCCCAAGGCGGGCGAGACGGTCGCCGTCGCCGCCGCCACGGGCGCGGTGGGGTCCGTCGTCGGGCAGATCGCCAAGCTCAAGGGCTGCCACGTCGTCGGCATCGCGGGCGGGGCGGAGAAATGCCGTTATGCCGTCGAGGAGCTGGGGTTCGATGCCTGTGTCGATCACCGCAGCGACGACCTGAAACACAGACTGGCCGAAGCCTGCCCGGATGGTATCGATGTCTACTTCGAGAACGTGGGCGGCAAGGTGTTCGAGGCGGTGCTGCCGCGCCTCAATCCCGGCGGGCGCGTGCCGCTGTGCGGGCTCATCGCCCAGTACAACATGACCCAGCTGCCGCCGGGGCCGGATCGCATGCCCCAACTGCTCACCACCATCCTCATTCGCCGCCTCAAGGTACAGGGCTTCATCGTGACGCTGGACTACGGCCACCGCGCCGCCGAGTTCAATGCGGACATGACCCAATGGGTCAAGGACGGCCGCATTCGCTACAAGGAAGACGTGACGGACGGGCTGGAGAATGCGCCCGCCGCCTTCATGGGGCTGCTGGAGGGGCAGAACTTCGGCAAGCTGGTGGTAAAGGTGGGGGACTGAGCCCCTACCGCCTCCCGTACCGCCCCTGCCGGATCAGAAGCTGCGGCCGTCCACGGCATGAGCCGGGATCGCCCGCGGGTCCACGCCCTCAAGGCAATTGACATTGATGGCGACGATCTCCGTGCCATCCGGCATCTTGCCGTAGGCGAAGCTCTCCACCCCGCAGGTGGCGCAGAACAGGTGCTGGATCGCCTTTTTGTTGAAGCGGTACTCGGTCAGGTTCTCCTGCCCGGATTTCAGCTCGAACTTCTCGCGCGGCGTGAAGGTGAGCACGAACCCCATGCGCTGGCACCGCGAGCAGTTGCAGGTGACGGCCTGATCGAGGCTCGCCTCCACCTCATAGGCGACCGCGCCACACTGGCATCCGCCGTGATATCGTTGCATTTGCATACTGCTCCCTTTGGCATGCTGTTCCCGATACGCCGGGAAATGTCGGAAAGGCATCCTAGAGCCTTTTCGGCCTGCTTGCAGCAGGCCACGGCCCTAAATTCCTTACTGGCCGCGCTTTCCTAACATCCTGCTCGAAAGCTGCGCCAGCCAATAGCGAGGCGGCTGGCTCGGAGAATCGGCCTGTGCCATACAACGGACAGCGTAGTTCTCTTGACTTAAAAGGGGATGCAGCAATGCTCCGCGCCCAACGGGCGGGGTTCGCCCTCGCCGTCCTTTCCGTCTGCGTGTCCGCCGCGCCTGCGCTCGCCGCCGGATGCCGCTTCGAGACGCTGATGCCCGCCTTCGAGCAGTTCCTGCAAAGCCAAGGCGATGCGCCGCCAGAAGCGCAGGGCAAGGCCTTCGCCCGGCAGTTCGCCGCCAGATTTCCTGCATTTTACGGCGCGCCCACCTTCGGCGGGCCGGAGAAGATTGCCGCCAAGGCAGCTCGCTTCCTTGATCCCAAGGCCCGGCGCACCTTCGCGGGCTTCCCGCCGTTCAGCATGGAGAAGATGCTGGAGCGCGGCCGGACCATCGATGCGGCCTTCGCCAGCGCGCAGGCCAGTTTTCTCGCGGAGTTTCCCGATTTTCGCTGCGACACTTTCGTGGCGCTCGGCCCCTCGCTGTTCCACTTCGATGGCCACGTCTACGAGGGGAAGGACGGGCGCGCCCGGCTGCTGTTCGGCACCGACCTCATCTCCATGATCCACACCGGGCGGACGCTGCCCGCCTTCTTCCACCATGAATTATTTCACATCTACCAGAGCGAGGCGCTGGGCGATGCGGAGCCGTCGGAGAACGACTCTCCCATCTGGTGGTCGCTGTGGAAGGAAGGGCTCGCAACCTACGTGAGCCACCGGATGAACCCCGGCCTCTCGCTGCAGGAAACCCTATGGTTTCCGGCGGATCTGGCCGATGCGGGAGAGCGGCACCGCATGGCGATCGCCGCCCGCCTTCTGGCCGATTTCAACGAAGGGGAGGATAAGGCGGCCCTTTACTTCCAAAGCGGAACGGCGCCGGAAGGCCTGCCGCCCCGCAGCGGCTATTACATGGGCTATCTGCTGGCGAAGGAAGTGGGCGATGGCCGCCCGCTGGCGGAACTGGCCCGGATGCAGCCTGAAGAGGTACGCCGCGCGGCAGAGAGCTTCCTGCGCCGGATGGCGAGCGGCGGAGAGATGGGTGACCGCTGACCGCGGTCAGGCGATCCGCACCCGATAGAGGGTGATGCCCTCATCCAGATCGGCCGCGCTTTCGAGTGTCCAGCCTTTCTCGGCACAGAAGGCCGGCACGTCGCGGCGCGCGGCCGGATCGGTCGCCAGCAATTCAAGGCAGGCGCCGGGGCCTGCGCCCTCCGCCTCCCGGCGCAGGCGCAGCACCGGCAGCGGGCAGCGCAGCCCACGCGCATCGATACGGCGCACGTCTTCCATGTTTCCGCCTTCCGATCCTTGCGCCCGCCACGGGGCCAAGGCCTCTCCCCTAGCACGAAACCGCCTGCCGAAAATACACCGGAGAAACTCCCGCCCATGCCGCGCGCATCGATGCGGCGCACAGCCACTTTGCCGCGCCCGACGGGCAGGGTTTTCGCGGGTTTTTCTGCACGCAACAGGTCGCTGAGACGTTCTGACAAAAGGGCCGATCCGGCCCGGTGAACGGTTTTGTAAATATACCGGCTCAGGCTTGTTGAGGCTCTGGCACGAGTGAGAATCCGCCGCTATGGTAATGATCTTGCTGCTTTAGATTTTTGCCAGCGTCTCTTTATTCTTCGCGGGGAGTTTGTTTTATGAAGCGTGTTATCGTCCAGATTGACGGTGGCCATCTGCGTGCCCAAGCCCGCCGGGATGGCGTTGACTATACAGTTGACCTTATTGAAGATTTTGCCCACGCCGTGCTCGAGAAGCAGGAAGAGCTGGTCCGCGTCTTCTACTACGACTGCCGCCCCTTCCAGGGCGAAGCGCAGCTTCCGGTTTCAGGCGACACCTATCACTTCAAGTCGGGTGGCGGCTGGCTCGATGAACTGGCCAGCCGGGACTATCTGTGCGTCCGCACCGGCATGCTGAAGTTCCGGGGCTGGAAGCCGAAGATGCTGCCCATGCCCACCGGCGGCCTGACCGACCAGCACTTCCGCCCGGACTTCGAGCAGAAGGGCATCGACCTGCAGCTGGGCCTTGACCTGACCCAGGTTATCGACAGGCAGGCAGCCGACCGCGTGGTGCTGGTGGCCGCTGACACCGACCTCATCCCGGCCATGGCGCGGGCCCGGAACTCAAGCGTGCAGCTCATCGGCATCGATTTCCCGAACGCGCCGCTGCATGGCGAAATCCTCGCCCACTTCGATGTGATGCGCGAGGTGGAGTGGCCGAAGCCCGACCCGCGGGACTGAACGGCAACCGCTTGAGGGCAGCAATGCAGAGGGGCAAAGCCACTGGCTGAGCGTCCCTCTGCACTAAAAGCCTTCCCGTGCCCCCTTAGTGCCCCGTGAACACGGCCTCGCGTTTTTCCTGAAAGCTGGCGATGCCTTCGGCAAAGTCGGCGGTGGCGGCGAGGCGGCGGGCCACATCGCCAAACTCGGCAACGCAGGCGGCCTCGCCCGATTGCACATAGGTAAGCGCGTTGGCGCGAATGGCCGCCACCGCCAGCGGGGCCTGCGCCGCGATGGCCTCCGCAATGGCGATGGCCCGGTTCAACTCGAACCCTGGCGGCACGATTTCCTGCACCAGGCCGATGCGCTGGGCCTCATCAGCCCCGAACTCCTCGCCCGTGAGCAGCCAGCGCATGGCGTTGCCCCAGCCGCCCCGCTGGATGAAGCGGTAGGTCGCCCCGCCCACCGGCATGAGGCCGCGGCTCGGCTCCAGCATCGCAAGGCGCGCATCCGTGGCCGCGACGACGACATCCGCCGCCAGCGCCAGCTCCAGCCCGGCGGTGAAGGTGACGCCTTTCACCGCCGCGATCAGCGGCTTCTGCCGCCACGGTGGCCGGCGCGCGAAGATATCCGGCTGGCCTTCATCGCTCATGAACACATCGCCGGCAGCAAAGGCCTCCCGAAAGCGGGGCAGGTCCAGCCCGGCGCAGAAGTCCGTGCCGTGCCCGTAGAGAACGCCGACGCGCAGGTCCGGCTCGTCTTCCAGCCGCTGGTAGCTTTTCGCCAGCGCGGCCAGCATCTCCGGCGTCAGCCCGTTGCGCTTGCTCGGGCGGTTGATGCCAATGAGCAGGATGTGGCCGAAGGTTTCAACCGTCACCGATCCGGCGCTTGCCTCGTGTGTCATGGCGTGGTTCCTCCCCTTTTTCCGGACCCGGGACCTTTCCAGTCCTTATCCTCGGTCCTGTTCCGTTACCGGCTACGCCAAGCTTACCTCCAACCCTGGTGCGGCACGAGCCGCGTAAACCTTTTCTTCACCACATCAGGGGATGGTAGGGCCAAGGAGATTTTCGCCGGTCATGACCAGCGCCACCCAACTGCCCATGCAATCCCTGTCCGCCCCGCAGCTCTCGCCCGAGGGCCGCGCCGCCCTTGCCTGGTCGGACATGCGCCAGGATATGCTGCGCCAGCTCTGGCAGGCGGTGCTGGGCGAGGCCGACGCCAACCTCAGCCCGGCCCAGAACGCTGCCGCCTCGGCCCAGATGCTGGGCATCGACCCTGCCATTCTGCTGGCCCTGCAAGGCGAGAACGCCGGCGACGCGGCCGTGGCTCAGGCTGCCGGCCTTGCGCCCTTCGCCATGGGGGGCACTGGCCTGCGCGCCTCCGGCACGGACCCGAATGCGCCCCTGGCGCTGGAAGGCAACGCCATCTACCAACCCTATCTGGAAAGCGCCTCGGCCCGCACCGGCCTTCCCGCCGCCATGCTGGCGAGCATCGTCGACGCCGAAGCCGCCTCCCACAACGGCGTGTGGGATCCGGGCAGCCGCAACCCCCGCTCCTCGGCGGCGGGGCTGACCCAGTTCCTCGCCTCCACCTGGGAGAGCGAGACCGAGCGGCCGGGCACATTTCTCAACGGCGTCGCCAGGGAGCGCGGCTGGCTGGACCAGAACGGGCGGGTTTTGCCCGCGGCTCGGGAGGACCTTCTGGCGCTGCGCTTCGATCCCCGCTCCTCCATCGAGGCGGCGGCGGACTATGCCCGCGCCAACCTCAGTGCGCTTGAAAATCAGGGGCTGGTGCACGATGGCCTGCCGCCGGAGGAGCTGGCGAAGCGGGCCTATCTCGCCCACCATCTGGGCGTGGGCGATGCCGCCCGCTTCCTGACCACCGGGCTGGACCCCTCGCGCGCGCGCGTGCTCCTGGCCTCGCAGATTGGCGGCAATGCCGCCGCCCACCGCATCCAGGCGGCAGGCGATGCAACCGCCGCGCACCGGCAGTGGCTGACCGCCTATGTGGATCGCAAGATCCGCCTTGAGGATCATCAGCGCCGCACCATCACGGTGTAGCGCGCAAGCAGGCCGAACGCGGCGCAGCGGGCGCGGGAGAGTTCGTCCCTGCCCGCCCGGGGTCAGCGCACTTCCCCCAGCTTCAGGCCATACCTTCGGTAGAGATAAGCGAAGAACAGCGTGCGGAAGACCCGCCGCTTGCCGCGCCGCCCCCGTACGATGAACCAGCCTTCCGGGTGCTGATAGATTTCCGGCAGGATCTCCTGCGATTCCTCCATCAGCAGGTCCTTGTCATGGCTGGTGAAGCCCTGCGCTTCCGATGGTCGCGCGTTGAACCAGACCAGCAGGGGCAGCGCCAGCAGAACCGCCAGCAGCAGGCCCGCCCAGAGCGTTGGTCCCCATTCCTGCCCGGCCGGGAGAGCTGGAATCGCTCCGGCCGCCGTCGCATGACGAGTCGTTGCAGCAGCGGCTGGCTGCGGGGCCACCGCCTCGGTTTTCGCCGCCTGGGCAAGATAGCGGTCGGCGCGAATGCCCCAAACCGGCACGATAGGGCCATCCTGCGGGTTCATCGGCTGAACGGTGCCATCGCCGCCCCCTACCCGGATGCTGCCCTGGGAGGCAACGGTGAGCGCGTAGGTCGGCCGTTCGGCGCACTTGGCCTTGAGCGTCTGGCTTTGCGCGTCGACGCGGAAAATCTGATAGTCACGCAGCGGCGCGCAGGCGAAGCCCGCCTGACGGATTGCCTGCTCGATGAGCGGCGCGATCACATCGGAGGATGGGTTCTTCTGCGTAAGCGCACCGTAGAGATTGGGAGCCTGCCGGGATGCGGCGGCGGCTGGCGCGTCACCGGGCGTGGCTGCGAAACCGGCGCTGACCGGCGCGGCGGTCGCGATCACGGCCAATACCAGAAGAGTCCGGCGCAATGGTCCGTCCATGCCCCCTCTTGCCCCGTTACATTTGCCCGGTATTCATCCTAACCGATTTGGGCGGGGGCGTCAGCGTGAAATCTGCCGGGCTCCCCACCGGGGGCCCGCCGCTTCGCTTTTTAAAGGGAAGTAACTGAATTGTTTTGTTTCGCAGGCGGGGCCAAGTCCCCCTTGGTCTTTTGCTTGCTTGCCTCCGCAATCGGGAGGGAGCCTGAGGCTCCTCAATGAAGCCCCCGCGAGCGGGACGCGGCGCGGGCCGGGCGGCCCTGCGGCTTGCGGGCGGGCAGGCTCGCCGCGCGGTCCCGCCCGCTGCCCGGAGAGGGTTGGCCATCGGTCAGGCGCTTCAGGTCTGGCGTCTGGTCGAGAATACGGACCGCCACCAGATGCACTGCCGACCCTGATGACCCGCGACCGCCCGGCCTTGCCTCCAGCCGCTGTACCCGCCCTTCGATCCGCACCAAGCGCCCTTCCATGACGGCGGCGCGGTACTTCTCGAACACGCTAGGCCAGAACATGATGCTGGCGGTGCCGGTCTCGTCTTCCAGGGTCAGGAACACCACACCGCCGGCGTTCTCGGGCCGCTGGTGCGCCAGCACCACGCCGATGACGCTGGCGCGCACGCCATCAACCGCCGTCTGGAGCGAGGCGCAGGTGCGGATGCCAAGGCCTGCATAGCGGGGCCGCAGCAGTTCCATGGGATGCGCCTTCAGCGACTGGCCCAGCGCGTGGGAGTCCACCACCGTCTCTTCCGCGAGCGCCATGTCCGGCAAGGACATGGTGGGCTCGGGCACCACCTCGCCCACATGCTCGAACAGCGGCAGCGGCTTGGCCTTGGGCACGGAGCGCACAGCCACATGGGCCTGCCGCCGGTCATGCCCCAGCGAGCGGAAGGCATCGGCGGCGGCCAGCTTCTCCAGCGCATCGACCGGCAGGCCGGAGCGGCGGCGCAGCTCCTCAACGGTGCGGAACAGCCCTTCGCGGCGAGCCTCCACCAACGCCTGTCCGGCGTTCTGGCTGAGCCCGTCGATCATCCGCAGGCCGAGTCGCACCGCATAACGGCCCTCACCCGCCGCCTCCAGCGTGCAATCCCAATGGGAGCGGTTGATGTCCGGCTCGCGCACCTCGACGCCGTGCTCGCGCGCATCGCGCACGATCTGGGCCGGCGCATGGAAGCCAAGCGGTTGGGCGTTGAGCAGCGCGGCGCAGAATACATCCGGGTAATGGCGCTTCAGCCAGGCCGAGGCATAGGCCAGCAGCGCGAAGCTCGTCGCATGGCTTTCAGGAAAGCCATATTCGCCAAAGCCCTTGATCTGCTCAAAGCAGCGTTTGGCAAAGCCTGGGTCATAGCCGCGCGCTGTCATGCGCTGGGTCATCATCCCTTCGTAGGCCTGAAGGCCCCGGCGGCGGGAAGCGGCCATGGCCCGGCGAAGCCCGTCAGCCTCCGTCGGCGTGAACCGGGCCGCCACGATGGCGATATGCAAGGCCTGTTCCTGGAACAGGGGGACGCCGAGGGTCTTGGCAAGGATGGGTTCCAGCTCGCCCGCCGGGCCGTGCTCCGGCGCGGGCGCGGGGCAGGACACCGCCTCCAGCCCGTCGCGGCGGCGCAGGTAAGGCTGCACCATGTCGCCCTGCACCGGGCCGGGGCGCACGATCGCCATTTGAATGGCCAGGTCCCGGAAACTGCACGGCTTGAGGCGCGGCAGCATGGTCGCCTGCGCCCGGCTTTCCAGCTGGAAGACGCCAACCGAATCGCCGTTGCACAGCATGTCGTAGACCGCAGCCTCCTCCCTCGGGAGGGTGCCGAGCGTGAGCGCGCGGCCGTGATGCTTGCCCACCAGATCAAACGCCTTGTGAAGCGCGGTGAGCATCCCCAGCGCCAGCACGTCCACCTTGAGGAGGCCAAGGACGCTGATGTCGTCCTTGTCCCACTCGATGAAGGTGCGCTCCGCCATGGCCGCATTGCCGATGGGCACGGTCTCGTCCAGCGCCCCGCGCGTCAGCACGAAGCCGCCCACATGCTGCGCGAGGTGGCGTGGGAAGCCGATGAGCGCGTTGGCCAGATGCAGCGCCCGCATCAGCTTGGCGTCCAGAACCTGAATGCCGGCCGCGCGCAGGCGCTTCTCGTCGATCTCGCCACCCCGGTCACTGCCCTGCCCCGCGCCCCAGATGGCGCCCGCCAGCGTGGCGGTAACGTCCTCGCTCAGCCCCATGGCCTTGCCCACGTCCCAGAATCGCCGAGCGCGGACGGTAGGAAATGACCGTCGCCGCCAAGCCCGCCCGGTGGCGGCCATAGCGGTTGTAGATGTACTGGATGACTTCCTCGCGCCGCTCGTGCTCGAGGTCGATGTCGATATCGGGCAGCTCCTGCCGCTCTTCGCTGAGGAAGGGCTCAAACAGCAGGTCCGATTCGGCCGGGTTGACCGCCGTGATGCCAAGGCAGAAGCACACCACCGAATTGGCAGCCGCGCCGCGTCCCTGGCACAGAATGTTCTGCCCCCGCGCGTAGGCGGCAATATCATGGACCGTCAGGAAATAAGGCGCGCAGTCCATGCGGGCGATGAGCGCCAGCTCGCGCTGCGCCGCCTCCCGCACCGCATCGGGCAGGCCGCCCGGATACCGCTGCGCCGCACCCTGCCATACCAGCGACTCCAAGTGCTGCTGCGCGGTCAGCCCGGCGGGCACCGCTTCCTCCGGATACTCATGGCGCAGTTCATCAAGGCTGAACCGACAGGCGCTGACGATCCTGAGGGTGTTGTCCAGCGCCGCCTCATGCCCCGCGAACAGCTCGGCCATCACTTCAGGCGGCTTCAGATGCCGCTCC
Organism: Pedomonas mirosovicensis; assembly: GCF_022569295.1. NCBI lineage: Bacteria > Pseudomonadati > Pseudomonadota > Alphaproteobacteria > Sphingomonadales > Pedomonadaceae > Pedomonas > Pedomonas mirosovicensis. The sequence goes on from NZ_JAKFIA010000001.1 coordinate 2,708,926, forward strand.
TTGTGCGCGGCGAGCGCCGCACCCGCCGCGCTCAGCGTCGTCTTCTCGCGAATGCAGGCGAGCACGTCCTGAAGCGGGCGGCGGTCCGCGTCGTGATAGAGCACGTCGTTGGTGGCGACCAGCGGCAGGCCGAGCCCGTCGCCGATAGCCTGCAGGCGGCCGAGCCAGCGCCGGTCGTCCCCCCGGTAGAGGTGCTGGGCGGCAAGGTAAACTTGCGTGGCCGGGCGGAGCATTTGCTTCATCAGCAGCAATTGCTTGATGAAGTCGGCGATGGTGGAGCGGTCCCGCCGCTCGGGCGGAATGATGACGATGACCTGGCCCTCGCTGCGCGCCGCCACGTCGGCCAGCGTCAGGTGGCATTCCCCCTTGGGGGCGCGGCGCTTGCCCAGCGTCAGCAACTGCGACAGCCGGCCATAGGCGGCGCGGTCCGTCGGGTAGACCAGCAGCGAGGGCGCGTCCGCCAGATCGACCCGGCAGCCGATCACCAGCCGCACCCCACGCTTCTTCGCTTCCATATGAGCGCGCACGATGCCGGCCAGGGTGTTGCGGTCGGTGATGGCGAGCGCCTCAAGGCCCAGCGCTTGCGCGCGCTCCACCAGTTCCTCCGCATGGCTCGCGCCTCGCAGGAAGGAGAAGTTGGTCGTCACCTGAAGTTCGGCGTAGCGGCTCATAAGCACCTGCTGGGCAAGAGTGGGCTTGTTCTGCGCGCGTTTCTTTGTTCTCTATTTGTTCCACTTTATCACAAGCCTTTCCGCGAACAAAGCGCCATCCTGCGCCTCATCGCGCCCCAGCCTCCATCAAGCGACGGACGCGGCGAAGATCCCGTGGTTTTCAGGGAAATCCGGGGGATGCGGCCGCTGCCAATGCACCCCCTCTTAAAAGCCAAAGGCCGGCAAACAGGAACCATGCAGGGGGCAGGTTCTCGTGCCGGCAAGGCTGGGCCGGGGACTGACCCGGCAGATGTTCTTTAGCGGGTCAGCTCCCGGATGAGATCGGGAAGCAGGGCCGACCTGGCTTCATGATAGGTCTTGATAGACTGGCGCAGATCATCGAGCTGACGCGCCTGGAACTGCTGGAACATGGTTTGCAACTGGCTGACGGTATCTGGCAGCAGGCGGCATTCGCACACCCTGACATAGTACAGCCGGTCATTGATGTTGCCGACGGACCGGAAGATCTCGGAGTTGCGGGCTTGTTCCGCCACCAGGAGCGTGAACTCTCCCGTGGCGTTGGGGACCACCTCCTGGACCTGCGGATCGCCAGCCTGCCCCCCGTTGAGGGCCGATACCAATGCCGCGATGCGCGAGGAATCCGATGGCGTCGTCGATTTCTCCGCCTCGCTGAGCGCCAGGCCGAGATACCACTGGTTCATATCGTAAAGGTTGCGGATCTCCAGTTCAGATGGCTGGCGCGCGAAAAAGCCGAGGCCCGGCGCGCCATCAATCAGTCGTTCAACCACAAGCCGATTGAGGGCCTCACGAACCGGGGTGGTGCTCACTCCCAGTTCATCGGCCAGATCGGCCACCTTCAAATGCATCCCCGGCTGGTAATGATTCCGAAGAATCAAATCCTTGAGGCGCCGATAAGGCCCCTCCGCCGTACGATGTCCTGCGGAGCTGCGAGGCATGAACATTCCTGCCCTTTCCTTCTGTGCAAGACGCGGTTCTAACGCCCAGAAAATATTGGGAGCGTTCTCAAAGCTGCACACTTTGGCCCATTGGCAGGCTTCTTCTCTTTGAGCACAACCGCCACGAGGGTAAATAATATATTATAGTTTGAATTTAGGAGCCGATATTACCACTGTATGATTGTAATTTCACCTACCAGAGCTAAGGACTTGCGCCCCACCAAGCCGCTCAGTCCAGCAGGCCCAGCTGCTGTGCCCGCAGCACGGCAACCGTGCGGCTGTGCACCTCCAGCTTGGCCAGCAACTTCTTGATGTGGAAGTTCACCGTGTTCTCGCTGATGCCGAGAATGACGGCGATGTCCGCCGAGGATTTTCCCCGGGCGATCCACTGCAAACATTCCCGCTCACGCCGGGTAATCACCGGTGACGGCTCTGGCGCCGTTTCGATGGGCGCGAAGCGCATGTAGGCCAGGTGAAACTGCGCGGCCAGGGCGTTCAGATAGCCAAGGTTGCTGCCGGCATGCGGGTTGGGCCGGCTGGCGGCGAAGGACATGATGGCAACGCCGCCCTTGGGCCCGTAAAGCGGCACGCAGGCGCCATCCAGCAGGCCGAAGGATATGGCTTCCTTCAGCAGCGCCTGCTGCTCGGTGCTCAGGGCCATCACCTGCGGCATCTCGGCCCAGAAGAACGGCCGACCCGACACGTGGGCGAATTGGAACACCGGGTCGATTCGGTGGTAGCTGCGCGATCGGTAATGCTTCTCCCACGCCGCCGGAAAATTCAGCAGCATGGCCGGGGCTGCACTGGCATCGCGCCCCCAGCGGCCGCTGCCTTCCAGCGAGGCATAGGCAATGTAGTCATAGCCAATAGGCGTGGCCGCATCGATAAGACGATTGAAAAGCTCAAAAGGAGAAGCGGCCCGGTTCGAAAAATCAATGAACTCTGAGATGGTCATACCAAGGCTCCGGAACCTACGGCAGAGCAGCTTTGTCCTGGCGGCGCGCCCTGCCGTCTTGCGGGAGGGAAGAGCCGCAGCCAGACATCCCCGTCTTCCCGCGTCGGACGAGGGTTTCCGACGCAAGGTTCTGCAGGACCGGAAGCCCGGGATTGCCCGCCTGTCTTCCCTGTTCTGGCGCCCGAGGCGCCCCAATCAACTCGACTGATAATAGATTTAATTGAAAATACGGCTGTGCCTGGGGCCGCCTGAGTCCCCTGCCAGCCACCAACACCTCCATGCCCGCTCGGGCAGATGTACTGAAAACAGAACGCCTTCCTTGCCGTTCTCGGGGCCGTCCTCGGGCTCGATCGCACGGCCTGGCCCCGCCCGGCAGAAACGATTGCTCCTTCCTGCTCCGGCAGGGAATGAGCTGGTGGGCGGAGAGGATGCCCTTCTATGCCAGTCAGACCGCGCCATCCCGAAGGTCGCGCGGGCCTTGCCAGTCCATGTTCGCGCCGGGTCCCGCTGGCCACAGCCCGGATGCCTCCCCATTAACCTGCAGGCCTCGAGAGGCCCTTCTGCACGAAACTCTGACTTGGACAAACTTTAGAGCGACCCCGGGCCTCGCCCAACGCCAGGGCGAAACCTTTAGTCCAACCAGACTAGCACTTTGCCACCGCTCAAAAATCACCGCAACCGATAACGAGTGTGTATTGAATCTATAAAAGGTTGTGACGCGATTCTGCCACGCCCAAGCCGCAAGCGCCGGGGTCGCGGCAGGCGATCCCAGCCGTTGCGCTGGCGCGGGGTCAGCAGCGAGCCTGCGTAAAGGAAAGGTGCGTCGGAGTGCAGCAGGCGGGACGTCAGAAGACGAGGTCGAACAGGCCGAGGACGACCAGCAGGCCGATGATAAAGATGATCAGCACCGCCCATCCCAGAATACGCAGCATGGTCGTCCTCCTCCAAGCGTCCGGTTGGGCAATTGCCCAAGGTTCAACGGTCCATGGAAGC